>JAAZFE010000089.1 GCA_012511885.1 Lentisphaerota bacterium
GCCGCTTGATCATTTGGCTTGCCCCGCCCTCCGCTCCGCGAGAATGGGCTCACCCAAAGCTCGTCGGAGCGGAGCGGAGGGCGGGCGGTGGTTTTGGTGAAGAAACCATAAAATTTTACGAAGAACCCGGCTTTCCCCAAGAAAGGGCAATACCGCACTTCCACAGAGTATTTTATTGACCTGGTAGAATCCGGCGTATTGGCCGTTTCGTATGATTTCTTTGCCGCCCGCGGGATTCCTGACGCGCACTCAACCCGTGCGGAAGATTTCCTGGCCGAGAACAATGCCTGGCGCGTGGTTCTGGGATTGGATGACGCGCCTGAAGGCACTCCCTTCATGTTCACACGAAACTATGATCCGGACTCGCTGCAAAGCGGCGACGGACCTATTATACTGAACGACGAACCGCCATTCGGGAAAAAAGGCATGGTGGTTGTATTAAAAGGAGGGGCGGCTTATTACTTGAGCGGGAATCAGCTCAGAAATTCAAATTTTAACCCTGCGGGGACGCCATCAAACCCGGACATTTCTATCATTGGGCCATAACCGGGATCATGCACGCGACAAGTCCGGCCCGGATGCGCGGCGGGCGGGGCGAAGCTGGTTGGGCAACCTGCGAGCCCCGAATAACACCGCAGATGGGTCGGAATCGTCGCGTCGCAGGGCAATATGAATGAAAAGCGGGCAGATTTCTTTTCCCCTCAGTGTGCCGCCCGGCAGCCAAGGACAACCTTTTCATTCATGTGGATGAATCATTCAGGTCAGGGCGCGGTTTCGCCGGCCTCTTGCTCGACCACCGGCACCAGCACCAGGCGGAACCCGTTCACCGCGCCCCGTGCGTTGCCCACAAAGCCGTAAACCGCCGTCGAGGCCACCCGGTTGGGCTCGTAGTCGTTCCAGCCGCCGCCCTGCCAGCCGCCAAAGCGATCCCCCCCCGGCTCGCGCGAGGTGGTCTCGCACACGTTGCCCCCCGCGCCAAAGAGCGCCCAGATGTTCTCGCCGCTCATCTCGACGGGAGCGGTCGTGGGGAAACCGTCCTGATAGTCGTCAATGAAATTCTCGTCCGGGAACGCCGTGCCCAGGGCCGCGTCCGCGTAGTTGCCGCGGGTGGGCGGCCAGTTTTCGCCCCAGGGGAACTGGCTCGAGGATCCCGCGCGGGTATAGGCCACGGCCTCCGCGCGCGACGGCAACCGGTAGGCCAGATCATCCGGCAGCTTGCCGGCGGCGCGCTCCTGCTCGGTCAGCCAGGCCGCATAGGCCATCACGTCGTCAAAATTCACCCGCACCACCGGCTGGCGCGACCCGCTCAGACAGACCCCCTTGAACTCGCCGCTCGAGTGCTCAGGCTCCTTCTTGAGATATTCCTCGTTGGTGACCTCGAAGCGCCCCACCCACATCTGCATGGCGCCCACCCACACGAATTCCATGGGCACCGTATGCGCCACCCAGGGCTTGCCCGCCACCGGCAGGGGCGTGGTGGCCACCAGCGGGCGCACCTCGCGCCGCGTCTCCCGGACCTGCACCACCTGCACCGGCGCGGCCGGCTTGAGGTCCGGCGGACGGTAGTAGTCAATGTCCTTCGGGCGCTCGAGCCAAAGCACCAGCGCCTGGCTCCCGAACCAGGCCGTGGCCGCCAGCGCCGCCACCCCCGCCACCAGGCCGATCATCCGCCCGATCCGCCCCCAATCCTCGCGGCTGCGGCGGCGACGGCCCCACACCCGCTCGCCTGCCAGCGCGTGCGTGAAATCGGTGCAGCTCACAAAGCGCTTCAGCGGTTTGGCGGCCAGCGCGCGCGCCAGCGCCGTCCGCGCGGATCGCGGCACCTCCGGCGGCAAATCCGCCGGCGCGCCGATCTCAAACGACACCCCCGCCAGCAGCTCCCAGGCCACCGCCGCCAGCGCATATTGGTCGCTGGCCGAGGTCGCCACCGCGTCGCCCTGCAGCTCCGGCGCCAGATAGGGACTGATGACCGTTGCCGGCCCCTTGCCCGCGCCGAGCGGCAGGCTCCGGTGCCGCCGCGGACGCAGCCCGAAGTCCGTCACCCGCGCCACGCCGGCGTCATCCAGATAAATGTTCGACGGTTTCAGGTTGCGGTGGATGATCCGCCGCTCGTGGGCATAGTCCAGGGCCGCCGCCACCTGCTCGAGCACGGGCAGCACGTCCTCCAGCGCGCGCCGCCCCCCTTCCCCCTCGCGCCCCCAGGTGCCGATGTCCACCCCCGGCGCGAAATCGCCCACCAGATAGATCTGGTCGCCCATGTACACCAACTGGCGAATCACCGACAGACTGGGATGCGTCGAATCCGAAATCCGCTGAATCCCCGCGTGGATGATCGACATGATGGCTTTCGACCGCCCCAAATCGCGCGGCAAATGCCGCAGCACCACATCCTTGTTTTCCTGCCGGTCGTGGCAGCGCCACACCTCGCCAAGGTCGCTGGCGCCCAGGGCGGCAATGACCTCATAGCGGTCCCACAAGACCTGCCCCGCGTAAAACTCCGACGCCTGCGCCGGTTCCTCGGGCGACACCCCGTCCGCGTCGCGCTCGAATCTGGTGGTTTCATCCATCATGGGTGCGGCCTGTCATACTGCCAAACCCGCATAACCAGCACAAGCAGGGAATCACGCATACGCGTGGCAGGCGGGACCATCGCCATTTCGATGCAGCCTGACGACGGCCAAGCCCAATGCCGCAGACAAAACGGCTGCAGAATGGATGAAAACTGAATTGCTCATGATTATTTCCGCATCATGCGGCCCTGCAGCAAATAACAATACCTTCATCCATGTTGATGAATAATCCAGGCTAACCTTGCGGTTTCAGCCCCCATGCCATACGGTTGTCCAGGTATGGAACGACAACCCGACAAATTTGATTTTTGGTACGCGGTCAACAACACCGAGGTCCTCGAGCTGCCCCGCGGCAAGCTCGAAACCTTCGGTTCCACCCTCATCAACTATCGCCTCGTCACCGAACTCATGGACACCCACGGCCAGGTCCGCGTGCGCGAGGGCCGCATCCATTCCTTCCGCCCCGAAATCCTGACCGCCCAATCCTTTACCGAGTCCCCCCTCGAGGGCTTCCAGACGGGCCAGGCCGAAGACTTCATCCGCTGGCTGCGCCAGCACGAGGCCGACTTCATCCTTCTCAAATACGGCTTCAAAATCCGCCAGGAAACCATCACCGAGTCCATCATCCACGACACCATCGAGAATGTCGTGGACCGCGTCCGCGCCGACCTCAAGGCCAAGACCGATCCGCTCTCCGCACTGGTGGTCGGCGTGGATGAGCCCTGGGAGGTCTGCCTGCTCAAGCTGCTGGTCGAGGTCATCCAGCACTCCGCCCCCACCAATGCGCGCGAGCTGCGCGCCGACCCCGATGGCACCCGGCATCAAATCGAGCGCGCCTTCCGCCGCGCCGTCAACGACCGCAACCAGCTCTCGGCCCTGGCCCAGCTCCTGACCCGGCTCGACAAGTTCTCGGACTACGAAGACCGCTTCTTCGCCCTGGTTCGCGCCCACGGGCGGTAATCTTCCGAACCCGGCGCGCCGCCCCCTTCGCTCGTCAACCGTCGGCCACGCGCGCCAGTTCCTCCGCGCTGATCGGCCCCTCGCGCAACACCTCCACCCCGTCACCGGTCACGCGCGCCACCGTACTGGCCCGCCCCCCCGGCGCGGGCCCCGCGTCGAGCGCCAGCGCCACATGCGGCGTCAGCGACCGCCACGCCTCCGCGGCGGTCAGCGCGGGAGGCTCGCCGCTGCGGTTGGCGCTGGTCACCACCGGCAGCACATCCAGCTCGCGCAACCAGGCCAGCGTCACCGGGTGATCCGGCACGCGAAACCCCTCCCACCCGCCCGCGCCATCCGGCAGCACCAGCGTCAGCGGCCCCGGCCAAAACGCCGCCGCCAGGCGCAGGGCCGCCGGTTCCAACTGAATCCCCGTCGCGCGGATCGCGTCCGCATCCGCCGCCAGCCGCGCCAGATGCTTGGTAGGCTCGCGCCCCTTGGCCGCTTGCAGCCGCGCCAGCGCCCCGGGCGCTTCCGGGTGTGCCGCCAGGCCATAGACCGTCTCGGTCGGCACCACCACCAGCTCGCCCGCGCGGCACCGCCGCGCCGCCTCGCGTATGGTCCCGGGCGAGGCCGGTACAATTCCCGCCAGCCTATCGCTCCGGGCCATAGCCGAGCGCCCTCAGCCCTGCCAGCAAGTCCGTGGCGCGCCGCAGATAGGTGTCATAGCGGGTGCGGTCGCGCAGCGCCTTGTCCTCCAGATCCAGCTCCGAGGGCCCCTTCTTGCCGCGGCGCAGCACGGGCTCGTCGGGTTCATAGACCACCTCGTTCAGAGCCGCGTCGCTGATGCTCACATCCGGACGCACGCCGCCCGCGCCCCAGTAAACCGTGCCGTTGGCCATGCGGATCTCGCGCGTGGCCAGCAGGGCATGCCGTCCATTGGACAGCTCAACGGCTTGGCGAATCAGCGGATTGCCCGACGTCTCGTGCCCGATCAGCATTACGCCCCGGGCGCTGCCGCCCAGCACCGCCGCCAGCAGCTCCGCCGCGCCCGTGGTGCAGGCATCCACCAGCACCATCAGCGGGCGCTCCTCGGCCCGGGCCTTGGGCGCCTTGATGGCCGCCAGCTCGACGCCCTGCCGGTCCGACTTCGTGTAAAGCAGCGTCCCCTTGCTCGTGAAACGCCCCGCCACCAGCGCCACCTCCTCCTCGGCGTGCCCCCCCGCTCCGCGCAAATCCAAAATGGCTCCCGACACCCGTTGGCCGGCCCAGGCATCCATCGCCGCCAAAATCTCGGCGGCCGCGCCCGGATACATCCCCGCCACCCGGATGTAGCCAATGCCGGTCGGCAACACCTCGACATCCGCCAGCGACGTCTTCGCCCGGCGCTCGCGCTTCACCGTCACCGTGCGGCTCGCGCCGTCCGCCCCCAGCACCTCGAGCTCCACCGCGGCGTCCTTCCCCCGCGCCAGACACTCGCGCACCTTCTGCAGCGACACCCCCGCCGCCACCTCGCGCGAGTCCACCCGCTTCAGCGTCTCGCCCGCCGCAATCCCCGCGGCGGCCGCCGGCGACTTCTCCTTCACCGCCGCCACCCGCGGACCGGCCGCGGTCGGCACCAACACCAGGCCCGCCTCCCACACCTCCCGCGCGTCGTCGCGCGTCCTGGCCGCCAGCTCGCCGGCATCCAGAAACTCCGCGCCCGGCTCCGCCGCGCGTAGCAGCGCCTCCAGCAGCGCGGCCCGCGCCACTGTTTTCTCGGGCGCCAGATGAACCTGCTCCAGAATGCGCACCCCCTCCGCCAGCGCCTCGTCCAGCCCCGCCGCCCACTCCGGCCCACCCACCACCACCCCGGCAGGCTCCGCCGGCCCGGCCAATTCTTCGGCCTCCTCCGACTCCCGGGCAACGTCCTCAACCGCGGCCTCCTCTACGGCCTCGGCGGCAACCTCCGCGGGTTCGACGTCCCTCAACGGCTCAACCATCTCCGCGACCGGTTGCGCCTCTTCCACCGCGAAATCCCCGGCCGCCTGCCCGCCGATCGCCCCCGCGCCCGGCAACAGCAGTCCGACCACACCCAGCGCCAACCCGGTCCATGTCTTCCAGCTCATCCTATCCCAATCCTTTCCGTAACAAACCATGCCCCACCAATCTACCCCCGCCGCGGCCTCACGCCAAGCATGGTTCCGCGGCCTCCGGGCAAATCCGGCGGCCGCCCCCCCCTCCGCGCGGGGCGAAACCGCGGATGTTTTCCCCGAGGTCGAAGAATAATCAGGCTAGCCTGGATAATTCACGCGACAAGTCCGGCCCGGATGCGAGGCGTGCGGGGTGAAGCTGTATGGACATACTGCGAGCCCCGAATAACGCCGCAGACGGGTTGGAATCGTCGCGCCCGCTCCCTTGCTTCCATGCTTCCATGCTGCGGCCCGGCCGCATCCATGTTGATGAATAATCCAGGCTAAAAGCGCAGCCCCGCCCCGATCGACACCGTCAGCCAGTTGTTCTCAATCCCGGCGATGTCGTCCTCGCTGTCGCGCTCGCCGGTCTCCAGCACCACGACCGACAAGTCGCCCAGGATGTGGTCAATCTTCTGATAGTCCACCGCCGCGGTGGCAAACCAGTTGCGCAGGCCCATGCGCACCAGTTCATAGCGCAGCTCGACGCCAAACCCCATCATGTCGCCCTTCTTGAACGACTCCTTGAAGTGCAGCCCGCGCGCCACGTGGTCATCCCAGTCCGTGGCCGACACCAGCGGGCTCCACGCCAGATACCCCTCCACCGCCCAATCGCGCTGCGCCCATGACACCGTCGCCCCCAGATAGGGCATGCGAAATTCCTGCTCATACTTGATCCCGTGCTCACC
This sequence comes from Lentisphaerota bacterium, assembly GCA_012511885.1. Classification (GTDB taxonomy): domain Bacteria; phylum Verrucomicrobiota; class Kiritimatiellia; order CAIQIC01; family Lenti-01; genus JAAZFE01. Next base: position 6,367 of record JAAZFE010000089.1, read on the forward strand.
GTTGAGATACTGCGGAATGTAGCCATTCTCCGGATAGAGCAGATAAACCCCGCGGTCCTTCCACAGCCACCCGTTCTGCTTGTAACCCGCCAGCGCCTTCAGCGCGAAGCTCTGCTCCGCCCAAAGGTCCACCCCCACGTTGATGTCAAAGATATACCCCTCCTTCACGTCCACCTTCGACAGCGAATAGTGCGTCCAATCCGCCGAACCGGTGCTCATCCAGTCATAGTCCTCCATCTCGCCGCTGCCCTCCGTCAGCGCGATCCACATCCCGCCATTCACCGACAGCCGGTTCAGGAGATTCTGCTGCGCCACGAACGGACGCACCGACAGGCTGCCCCCCCCCATCGCCACGTTCTTCAGCTCCCAATCCAGACGGCTCAGCCGCCGCCGCGCGCCGCGAAAACCCTCATAGTCATACACGTGCTCCTTCGCCTCGCCGTTCACCACCCCCAGCGACAGCTCGCCCACGAACGGCATGCCTCCGCCCCGGCTGCCCCGCGCCACCGGCGCCGCCCACATCGCCGCTTCCGCCGCAACCCCCAGCAACAGCACCCCCGCCACCATCCACGCGCACGTCCTCTTCATGATTTCCTCCTCGGAATGCCCCGTCCAAGCGCACCGCGCGCCGCCGGAAACATCCACCACCTAAATAGTGATCCTCCCCCCGCCCCCCGCGCAAGACCAAAGATGGCGTCAGCCCAAAAATTACGCCCCGCGCCCGGCCTGGGTTGCTCAAGCGGCAAGCCCGGCCCGGATGCAAAGCGGGCGGGTTGAAGCGGGTTGGGCAAGATGAACAAGGCAATAAATCTGCCCTTGCCCCCCCGCCACTCCCCAAGGCACAATCCGCCCCGATGGTTCCCACACCGCACATGCCCATACTGCTGCAACCCGTGTACAAGGAATACATCTGGGGCGGCAAGCGCCTCATCACCGAATTCCACCGCCGCCTCAACCCCGGCACCTACGCCGAAGCCTGGGAAATCGCCGACCATCCCGACGGCCAAACCCGCATCATCAACGGCCCCGACGCCGGCTCAACCCTCTCCGACGCCATCGCCCGCCACGGCCCCGACTTCCTCGGCAAAAACCGCGCCGACACCCAGTTCCCCCTCCTCGTCAAAATCATAGACGCCCGCGAAACCCTCTCCGTCCAGGTCCACCCCGACGACGACGCTGCCGCCCGATACGGCGGCGAAGCCAAAAGCGAAATGTGGGTCATCCTCGACGCCACCCCCGACGCCCACATCTACTCCGGTTTCAAGCCCGGCGTCACCCGCGACGACTTCCTCCGCGCCCGGGCCGACGGCACCATCCCCGCCCTCCTCCAGCGCTTCCCCGCCCGCCCCGGCATGGTCTTCCACACTCCCGGCGGACGCGTCCACGCCATCGGCGCCGGCTGCCTCCTCCTCGAAGTCCAGCAAGACGCCAACACCACCTACCGCCTCTACGACTGGGACCGCCTCGACAAAACCGGCGCCCCCCGCCCCCTCCACATCGAGCAGGCCCTCCAAGTCATCAACTGGGAACTGACCGATTCCCCCATTGCCCCCGATCACCCCGCCCTGCCCCAGCCCGGCGGACACGCCATCCGCCACCTCCTCGCCACCCCCCACTTCCACGCCGAAGAATGGACCGTTGCCGACAAGTGCCAAATCACGCACGACGCCACCAGCTTCCTCATCCTCTTCCCCATCAACGGCAACCTGCGCATCAAAACCCCCAACCAGCCCGCCATGATCCTCCAACGCGGCACCACCTGCCTCCTCCCCGCCTGCCTCGACAATTTCACCCTCCAACCCGACGACACCCCCGCCCCCGTCCGCCTCCTCGTCACCAAACAGCCCTAAAACCAACTTTTTTTCAATTTTTTAAGGTTTTGTGCAAAATAAGAGAAAAATCAGTCCACTCCGTCAGTTCCGTCCGTTCTGTCCCCCAAAAAAGCGTCCATCCAGTCCATAAAGTCCATTCTGTCCATCCAAAACCAAAATATTCAAGGGTTTGTGCATTTTTTACCCAACCAAAATTTTCATATTTTCCTGATAAAACAGTATTATTCACCAATGTGCCATAACACGAGTGCCGCTCGTCGCATGTTGCAAGTCGAATCCTCATGCCGTCAAATGTCACTCCTCGTCGATTCCTTCGCAAGTCGCCATTATTATCTTCAATCCTTTTTTTCTTCTTGTTAGAATGCGCACATGAATTTGAAGAAGATACTCGCTGATGTACCGCATCAAACAAGCGTTGCCGTGGCACATTACTGGAAAGCGCGCGCGCTCCAACGCGACCGCCAGCTAAAATCGGGAAAAGCAGATCAGGGCTTGCGCAGCGCCGTCACGGCGGCTCGCAAATGGACGGGTTTGTGAATCTCTTTGCCGACTTGATCGTAAAGGCTGGCATTTCTGCCGACTTCATCTTCCGCAACCAGGCGCTGGAACTACCGGGTTATTTTCGCCCGACCAAGGAATGGGACCTGTTGGTGGTGCGCGACCAGACGCTTCTCGTTGCTATCGAGGCGAAGTCGCAAGTGGGCCCGTCGTTTGGAAACAACTTCAATAATCGAACTGAAGAGGCCATGGGGAGCGCCCTCGATCTGTGGACAGCGTATCGAGAACGAACTTTTCTCGACAGTCCTCAACCATTTCTGGGTTATCTTTTCATGCTTGAAGATTGTCCGGCCTCGAATCGCCCTGTTCGGGTAAGGGAACCTCATTTCCCAGTCCGCCCGGAATATGTCGGCGCATCCTATATGCAACGCTACGAACAGTTCTGCCGCAAACTCGTTTTAGAACGGCAATACACAGCCGCAGCCTTCATTTCATCCACTCAACAGGGTGGCAAACGGGGCTGCTACGCCACTCCCGCCAAAGACTTGCAAATCGAACGCTTTGCCAAATCCTTGCTCGCGCATATGGCCTCTTTTGACTAATCCCATGGAACACACAACCCATAGACTCATCAGCGGCGATGCCCGAGAACTGGCTTTTCTTGACGACTCATCCGTCCATCTTGTCGTCACATCGCCCCCCTACTGGAATCTAAAACGCTACAACGACCACCCGGATCAACTCGGGCACATTCAAGACTACGAAGCATTTTTAGTCGAATTAGAAAAGGTGTGGCAACATGTCTACCGCGTCCTGGTGCCCGGCGGCCGCTTGGTTTGCGTGGTGGGCGATGTCTGCGTTTCCCGCCGAGAATACGGGCGGCATCTGGTCTTCCCTCTCCATGCTGACATCTCCGTCTCTTGCCGCAAAATCGGATTCGATAATCTGAACCCCATCATTTGGTACAAAATTGCCAATGCCTCCTATGAAGTTGAAGGCGGGTCCAAGTTTCTCGGCAAGCCATACGAACCCAATGCCATTATTAAAAACGACATCGAGTTCATTTTGATGCAGCGCAAACCAGGTGGCTACCGCCAGCCTACGGAAGCACAGCGGGATGCCAGCCGGATTGACAAAGAATCGTTCAATCGCTGGTTTCAACAAATTTGGAGTATCACCGGTGCTTCCACCAAAAAACATCCCGCACCCTATCCCTTGAGGTTGGCGAATCGTCTGGTCCGAATGTTTTCGTTTGTTGGCGACACCGTTCTGGACCCCTTCTGCGGCACAGGAACAACCATGGTTGCTGCCCTGCGAAGCGGACGAAACAGCATCGGAGTCGAGATTGATCCCGATTACTACAGGATGGCAGCCAAATACTTGAAAGCGGAAACCGAAGATTTGTTTTCAACAGCCAAGTTGCGATTCGAGAAAGCTCCGGACGAACAATTGGCGATGATCCAAGAGGACAGCAGCCTCTACAAAGTGCGTCCAGCGAAAAAACGCTTGGAGTAGGAACCTCTGCCGCTTGAGAAATGGCCGCTGAATAAATCAGTGGTCACAGACGACGCCCAAAACGCGCACGATTTCAAGGCATCGCCGTACACAGAAAGGACAATACCGCTCATTCCGCCCCCGCCGGCTCGAAGGAGAGCGCGACGGAATTGATGCAGTAGCGCAGGCCGGTCGGCGGCGGGCCGTCCTCGAACACATGGCCCAGGTGCGCGTCGCACCGGGCGCAGAGCACTTCGGTGCGAACCATCCACAGGCTGCGGTCCGACCGCGTGGCCATGTGCCGCTCGTCCACCGGTTGGACATAGCTCGGCCAGCCCGTGCCCGAGTCGAATTTGTGCTCCGACGAAAACAGCGGCAGGCCGCAGCAGACGCAGGAGTAGGTCCCCGGCTCCTTGTGGTCAAAAAATGCGCCGGTGCAGGCCCGTTCCGTGCCTTGCTGGCGCGTCACCCGGTATTGCTCCGGGGTCAGTTGCGCCCGCCACTCCGCATCCGTTTTCACCACTTTTTCCATATTCCATTCTCCGGCAAGCGCCGCCGCGCTCAGACCCAGTGCCAGGGCCAATCCATATCGTGTCTTCCTCATCTTGGTAGTTTACCCTGAATAATTCACGCGACAAGTCCGGCCCGGATGCAAGACAGGCGGGGCGAAGCTGTATGAGCATACTGCGAGCCCTGAATAACGCCGCAGACGGGTTGGAATCGTCGCGCCCGCTCCCTTGCTTCCATGCTTCCATGCTGCGGCCCGGCCGCATCCATGTTGATGAATAATCCAGGTTATCCCATCTCGGTGCCAATCACCAATTCCGTCCCACTCCACCGTTGCCTGCCGGTCCGGCATCCCCTATGATACGGCCATGAGTCGCACCACCAAGATATCCATTGTCGTTCCGTTCCTCAACGAAATGGACAACCTGCCCACCCTGCTCGAGCGGGTCGGCGCCGTGTTCGCCAACCGCGCGGAAGACTGGGAGCTCCTGCTCGTGGACGACGGCAGCACCGACGGCTCGCCCGAGTGGGCCATCGAGCAGTCCCGGAGCAACCGCCATGTGCGCGTGCTGCGCCTCTCGCGCAATTTCGGGCATCAACTCGCCATCACCGCCGGACTCGACCGCACCGACGGCGACGCGGTGGTCATCATGGATGCCGATCTGCAAGACACCCCCGAAACCATCCCCGCCCTGATCAACAAATGGCGCGAGGGCTATGAAGTGGTCTTTGCCGTCCGCCGCTCGCGCGCCGGCGAAACCTGGCTCAAAAAATTCCTGGCCGCCCGCTTCTACCGCCTGTTCCGTTTTCTCACCCAAACCCAGATTCCGATGGACGCCGGCGACTTCCGCCTCGTGGACCGCCGCGTGGTGGATGCCCTGCGCGAGATGCGCGAGCTGCACCGCTTCATGCGCGGCCTGACCTGCTGGGTGGGCTACCGCCAGGGCTCCGTCGAATACGACCGCGCCGCGCGCCACGCCGGCGAGACCAAATATCCCGTCTGGAAAAGCGCCCGCCTGGCCATCGACGCCATCACGTCGTTCTCCGCCGCCCCCCTCCGCTGGATCGTCCAGTTCGGCATGCTGGTCTGCGTGCTGGCCCTGATCTGGGTGATCTATGTCATGGGGCTGGCCATCTTCGCCCCCCACACCCTCGAGCGGGGCTGGGCCTCACTCATCGCCGTCATTGTGTTCCTCGGCGGCGTGCAGCTCATCGGCATCGGGATGCTCGGCCAGTATGTCAGCCGCATCTTCGAGGAAGGCAAACGCCGCCCCCTCTATATCTTGCGCGACGACACCCGCGACACCGCCGCGCCCCCCTCATGAAACCGCCCCCCCCTCTCTGACCGCGTGAAGCCTGTCCACTGACCCTCCCCCCATGCCCCCGCCCCTCCAGCGCCGCCTCCTCCAACTGTTCGCCCTGCTGGCCGTCCTGCTCCTGGCCGGCTGGGCGCGCCTCCACCAGCTCGACCGCACCGACACCCGCGCCGACGAGCTCAACATGCTCAACTATGCCAACGGCGCCAAAACCATCACCGAACTCTGGACCGATCCCCCGTGGCTCAACCAGATCCCCTTCGCCGACTCCATCCCCGTGGTCTGGTCGCGGCTCTTTCCCAACCGCACCGCCGACGAAGCCTTCACCCGCGAACCCTTCGCCCTGTTCGGCCTGGCCACCGTGGGCCTCTGCACCCTCTGGATGCTGAAGCGCCGCGGCATCGGCGCGGGGCTCCTGCTGGGCCTCTGGCTGGCCATCCTCCCCTATCACGTCTATCACTCCCGCGAGGCCTACTACTATGTGGTCCTCATGTTCTTCTCCGCCGGCATGACCCTGCGCGCCGCCGACCTGCTCGCGAGCCTCCGGGCGCGCGCGGCCCCCCTCCGCCTGCGCCATGTCATCGAGTGGACCATCTGGACCCTCCTGGCCTGCCTCACCCACATGGGCGTCTGGATGCTCGCCGGCATCGTCTGGCTGCTCCTGCTCGTGGCCGGCTGGCGCGCCCTGCCCGCCCCCGCCCGCCGGCAGCACGCCGCCCAGCTTGGCGCGGCGGCCGTCATCCTGGCCATCGGCATGTCGCGCTGGGTCTATCGCGCCATCCTCGAGATGCAGCGCACCGCCACCGACCCCATGGGCCACATCGGAGTGGCCGCCAGCTTCGTGGCCCCCCGCGTCCTACCCGTTTTTGTGGGCGGAGCCAACGCTTTCGGCATCGCTCTGCTCCTGCTCCTCGCCCTCGCCGCCGGCCGGCTCGCCTGGACCGGCCACCGCCGCCGCCCCGCCGGCGCGCCCCCCCCCGACGCCCTCTACCGCGCCGTCAGCCTCATCAACTGGCTCGGCCTGCTTGGCACCTTCCTCTATGTCTTTGGCGCCAGCGGCGGCGAAAAAGGCAAACTGGTTTACTTCTCGCCCAATCTGCCCGTCTTTCTGGCCTGGGCGGCCATGACGCTCGACCGCGCCCTCGGCACCCTCCTCCCCCGCGCCCGCGCCGCGCTCGATGCCGCCATCGGCGCCGGCCTGGTCGCCGCCCTCCTGCTGCCGGTGCTCCACATCCAGAACCTCGACGGCAAACCCACGCCCTATCGCAAACTGCAGGCCTGGTTCGACACCCAGCTCGCCCCCGGCGATGTCATCATCGTGGACCGCTGGCTCGAACCCTGGAACGAAATGGCCCGCTACGCCCCCACCAACACCACCGTCACCTTCACCGTCCCCGACGAACCCTTCGAGCAGCATCAAGCCCTCAACTGGCGGCAGCGCACCCGGGCCCACTTCGAGCAAAACAAGGCCCAGGCCTTCCTGCGCCTCGCCCGCAACCACGAAGAGCGCATCGGGCTCTGGACCTGGCCCGAAAAAGGCCACTTCGCCCGCCATGCCATCGTCACCAACACCTCCGGCATCTGGCTGCGCGACACCGGCTTCGCCCCGATGGAAGAATTTCATACCCTCCAAGGCCGCCTGCTGCCCGAAATCTTCTACAACACCCGCGACGACCTCGCCCAGCGCGCCAGCAACGCCGGACAGCCCGCCATCGCCCTCTTCTCCTCCGGCTGGACCCACTTCAAACCCTGGCAGCAGGGCGACTTCTCCGATTACCGCATCTTGCAGGGCGCGACCGCCCGCCTCGAGCTCCACAACCTCACCCCCGAACCCGCCCCCTTCACCCTCGAAATCACCGCCGCGGCCCCCGATCGTCCCGCCGCCCTCCAAGTCGGCAACCAGCCCGCCCAAACCTATCCCGCCGGACAGCTCACCCGCCACGCCTACACCCTCGACCTCGACCCCGGCCCCAACACCATCGCCTGCCACCTGCCCCCCGGCCAAACCCTCTTCGTCCGCGAACTCCACATCCGCCGGTAACCCCTGCCCCGTCCGGGCACAAAAAAATGGAGCGAGCGATGGGATTTGAACCCACGACAGCCACCTTGGCAAGGTGGAGCTCTACCACTGAGCTACGCTCGCCCCTATTCGGAACGCCCAAACACTAGCACATGCCCAACAGCTTGCAACCCCTTTTTTCGGTCAAATGCCGTCATTCGCGCCCACCGCGCTGACCGCCGCCGTCCGTAAAGCAACATTCAGCCCCGGTCGCCAAAAAGACTCTTTGCAAAATCCGGATCCCGCGTGGTATCCTCTGCACCATCGTGATTGCACCGTTGGCATGGTATATTGCTCTGTTGGCGGGAGGCCTCCTGCTCCTGATCGCCGAAGTCTTTTTGCCCGGCGGCATCGCGGGCACGTTCGGGGTCCTCGCGCTGGTGGGCGCCGTGGCCCTCGGCCTGGTCATCTTCCCACCGCCCTGGGGCTTTTTGGCCGCGATCGGCGTGGTGGTCGGCGGCGGCGTCTTCTTCCTGCTGTGGGTCAAACTGTTCCCCCGCAGCAGTGCCGGGCGGCGCATCGCCCTGCAGGTTGACCTGACCAACTACAAGTCCCTCGCCCCGCCCCCGCCGGAGCTGATTGGCGTCACCGGCGAAACCCTGACCGCGCTGCGCCCCGCCGGCATCGCCACCCTCGACGGCAAGCGCCACGATGTCCTGGCCGACGGCGGCGAGTGGCTCCCCGTCGGCGCCAACATCCGCGTCTGCGCCATCCGCAACGGACAAATCATCGTATGCGCCGCGGACTCGCCATGATCCACCGCCCGCTCATGCTCTCTCTGCTGGCGGCCGCCCTCCTCGCCGCGGTCCCGGCCCTGGCCTTCGACCTGCGCGCCACCAGCGGCACCAACACCGTCATCATCCCCCCCACCGAAGAACTGCCCAAAGAGGCCCTCATCATCGGCCAGGACATCGAATTCCACGGCAAGGCCCTGCGCGACCTCTGGCTGGGCGCCAACGCCATCGAACATGGCGGCGACATCCGCGGCGACCTGCGCCTCCTGAGCCGCTCCGCCGTGCTCGACGGCCGCTGCCGCCAAAACGTCCTGGCCTATGCCGCCGGCCTCCAGCTCACCACCAACTCCGTCATTCAGCGCGATGCCGCCCTCTTCGGCAACCACATCATCTGCGAAGGCCGCGTCGAGGGCGATGCCTGGATCCTGGCCAAAAGCGTCACCCTCGGCGGCGTCTGGGGCGGCCATGTGCGCGTGCAGGCCGAAGAAATCCGCGTGGCGCCCGACACCCAAATCGCCGGCGACCTCGTCTATGCCGGCTCGAAGGAACCCGTCCTCGACAGCACCGTGGTGCTCGGCGGCCAGTTGCGCCCGCGCGAGCCCCTTCCCACCGACATCGTCGAAAGCACCGGCGCCGTCTTCCGCAACCGCCTGTGGCTGCACGGGTTCCTCTTCATGGGCGCGCTCCTCGTCGGCATGCCCTTCATCGGTTTTTTCCCTCTCCTGGCCGGCCGCGCGGTGCAGAATTTGCGGGCCAGACCCTGGCGCGTATTCCTCACAGGGGTGGTCGCCGTTCTCCTGACCCCTCCGCTGATTTTGTTCGCCGCCATGACCGGCATCGGCCTGCCGCTGGGCCTCATGCTCGGCGCGCTCTTCTTCCTGCTCGCGTACCTCTCGCACATTGTCGTGGCCCTCTGGCTGGGGCACCGCCTGATGCCCGGCGCGCGCACCCACACCTTCGGTTCGGTTTTGAGCGCCCTGGCGGTGGGCCTGTTCCTGCTCTACTTCATCGCGGCGCTGCCCAACATGGCCCGGTTCATCGCGCTGCCCGTCATCGTGCTGGGCATGGGCGCGCTGATCACCGCCCGTCCGGCCCGCCCCACGCTGGTGCCGCCCCCGCCCCCCCCCTTGTCAGATTCACCCGACCCATACAACCCACCCCAAGCATAAGGAGACCAACATGATATCATTCACCGCCATCCTGCTCATCCTTGCAGTCATTGTCGTTGCCATCCTTCTCGGACTGTTCTTCTACTTCCTGAAGGTCTGGGTCCGCGCCTGGATGAGCGGCGCTCACACCACGCTGCTCAACCTCCTCGGCATGAAACTGCGCACCGTGCCGCCCCCCCTGATCGTGGACGCCCGCATCCGCGCCGTCAAAGCCGGCCTCATGCTCAACACCGACCAGCTCGAAGCCCACTATCTGGCCGGCGGCGACGTCATCAAGGTCGTCCAGGCCCTCATTGCCGCCGACAAAGCCAACATCGAGCTGACCTTCCAGCGCGCCGCCGCCATTGACCTGGCCGGGCGCGACGTTTACGACGCCGTGCGCACCTCCGTCAATCCCAAGGTCATTGACTGCCCCGACCCCACCAAAGGCATCAGCATGCTCGACGCCGTGGCCAAGGACGGCATCCGCCTGCTGGTCAAGGCCCGCGTCACCGTACGCGCCAATCTCGCCCGCCTCGTCGGCGGCGCCACCGAGGACACCATCATCGCCCGCGTCGGCCAGGGCATCATCTCCGCCATCGGCTCCTCGCTCACCTACAAGGATGTCCTCGAGAACCCCGACCACATCTCCCGCAAGGTGCTCAACTCCGGACTCGACGCCCAGACCGCCTTCGAAATCGTCTCGATTGATATCGCCGACGTCTCCGTGGCCGGCGTCTCCGGCGCCCGCGAAGTCGCCAACGTCGGCGCCCTGCTCGAAACCGAGCGCGCCGAGGCCGACAAGAAGATGCGCCAGGCCGAGGCCGAAGGCCGCCGCGCCACCGCCGTGGCCGCCGAGCAGGAAATGCGCGCGCGCATCCAGGAAATGCAGGCCAAGGTCGTCGAGGCCCAGGCCGAGATCCCCATGGCCATTGCCAAGGCCATGAAGGACGGCAAGTTCGGCGTCATGGACTACCTGCGCATGCAGAACATCATGGCCGACACCTCCATGCGCGAATCCCTCGCCGAGGGCGAAACTCCGCAGCAAAGCTAGCCCGGACCCCGCTGATTCAGGCCGCAATGCTTCGGTTCCCCTCCATCTTCCTGGCCGCCGGCGATGACGCCGGCGGCCTCGAGATCTTCGTCTGGATTATTGCCGGCGCCCTCTGGCTCTACGCCCGCTACTCCGCCACCCGCAAGAAAAAACACGCGCAGCGCGAGACCGGGGCCGCCCGGACCCGGGACAGCCGGACTGTCCGCACCACGCGCGCCACCGGCGACTACGGCGATACCGGCGCGGCAACCACCCCCGGCGCCCTCGCGGAAATCTTCCGCCAGCTCGGCGCGGAAATCCCCGTCAGCGCCCCTCCGCGCCCCCCGCGCCCCAAACCCGCGCCCAAACCCCGGCGCGCCCCCCCCCCTCCCCCTCCCGCGCCGGCCTTCGGCTCACTCTTCAGCGACGACGCCCCCCTCGAAACGCTGCCCACCGTCACCGCCACCGCGCGCAACACCAGCCTGCTCCTGCCCCGCCTGCACGCCATTGACCTGCGCCTCAGCCCCCTCCCCTCCGTCCCCATGCCGGCCTTCACCCCAACCCAGCGGCAAGACCAGCCCCTGCGCGTCCCTCTGCGCAACCGCCGCGAACTGCGCGATGCCATCATCGCCCAAACCCTCCTTCATCCCCCCCGCAGCGCCCGCAGCCTCTAGCCCGAACTCACAGCCACGATGGACGCCCCCCTCACCGCCCCCATCCCGCTCATGACCATCCTGGTCATCCTGTCCTACTTCATCGGCTCCATCCCCTTCGGCCTGCTCATCGCCCTCCTTAAGGGCGTGGACCTGCGCAACGTCGGCTCCGGCAACATCGGCGCCACCAACGTCTTCCGCAGCGTCGGCAAAACCTGGGGCATCGGCGCCTTCCTCCTCGACGCGCTCAAAGGGTTCCTCCCCGCCTTCGTCTTCCCCCTGCTTCTCACCGATTCCTCCCCCGGCTGGCTGGGCATCGCCTGCGGCGCCGCGGCCGTCGTCGGCCACAACTGGCCCGTCTGGCTGGGCTTCAAGGGCGGCAAAGGCGTCAGCACCAGTGCCGGCATGCTCCTCGGCATTGCCCCCGCCGCCGTCGGACTCGGCTTCGGCGTATTCGCCATCACCGTCGTGCTCACCCGCTGGGTCTCCCTCGGCTCCATCCTGGCCGCCGTCACCGTCGCCGCCGCCGGACTATACCTCTACGCCCAGAACAACCCCCTCTTGGCCGGCGTGCTGGTGGTCATGGGCCTTCTGGTCGTTGTCAAACACCGGGCCAACATCCGCCGACTCCTCAACGGCACCGAGCCCCGCATCCTCGGCCAAAAATCGGGGTCAGTCCTTGACAATTGACAATCTCCCCGCCCCCCCCCTACCCAATTCGGCAATCGCCCGTTATCCCCCATTTTGAGCCTTTTTTACCCGTTTTAGTCTTTTTTCGGCTCTTCGTAGAATTTTATGGAGGGAGGAATTGATTCCTCATAAGTTCGGGACACTTGCGCGGCAGTACTTGATGCGCCTAAAAATCCAGCACGTATTCATAACACCCTGGCACAGCAC
>JAAZFE010000090.1 GCA_012511885.1 Lentisphaerota bacterium
GGTGGGTGGCGAGCCACTGCTGCCAGCGGGTTTCGGGGGTGTCGAGGATGCCGTCGCGGCTCCAGAGGGGGGCGAGGGTGTTTTGGGTGAAGTCGAGCCAGTCTTCCTGCACGAGGGGGGGGGCGTCGGCGGGGCGGGCGGCGGGCAGGTGGATGTCGCGATAGGTGGCGTGGCGGGTGCCGTGGGCGGCGTTGTAGGTGGCGATGTCGCGGGTGTAACGGGGTTTGAGGTAGAGCCGCTTGTAGAAGCCTTCGGGCGACAGAACGACGTGGCACCAGGGGGGGGCGTCGAGTTTGAAGGCGTCGAATTCGGTGGCGAGGGGAGAGGCGTCGGGCGTGGCATGGGGGAAGAGGTAGGCGGGGGGCTGGATGAAGACGGTGTACCAGGCGTCGAAGTCGGTGCCGAGCGCGGTGTTCATGGCTTCGAGGGTGCCGTATTTGTCGCGGAGGTGCCGACGGAAGGCGCGTAGTTGAGCGGGGAAGGCGCCAGCTTGGGGCGCCCAGTAGTGGCCGAGGGTTATGGCGTGGGGGGGGAGGGTGCCACTGGCGAGGAAGTCGCGCCAGAGGGGGAGCCAGGCTTCGGCGGGGGCGCCGGGCGGGGGGAGGGGGACATCGCGGAATTGGAGGTGGTCGGTGTCGAACGCGATGTTGAGGGCGTCGAGGGATTCGTTGAAGAGCGCTTCGAGATGTTTTTGCCAGAGGGCTTCGTCGGAGATGAGGAAGCGGGGGACGAGGCGGTTTTCGTGCAGGTCGGTGATGGATTTGGTGGAGCCGGCCAGCATGAGGCCGAGGGGGTAGAGCATGGCGAGCGCGCCCAGCCCGAGCGCGGCGTAGATGGCCGCGATGAGCAGGCGGGTGCGGGGGGCGCGGCGGCCTATTCTGGAGAGGATCGGCAGGGTTCTATTCCTTATTATTATTCCTCATCGGGGAGGCGGGTTCGGCGGCGGGGTCCGGCAGGTGCAGGGGCCAGATGATGACCAGGACGGCCACGATGACGAGGGCGGCTACGGCGAGCCACCAGAGCAGGTCGGTTTTGGTTTTCATAGGGTGGCCTCGCGGTTGGCGCGGAATTCGACGCGTGAGAGGATGCGGAGCTGGTAGAGGGTGAAGCCGACGAGGAGGCAGCCGAGCATCCAGGCGGCGGCGGTGGCGGGGCCGAGGCGGAGGAAGATGAAGGCTTTGTAGAAGATGTGGAGGCCGGCGACTTCGGTGCGGGCGCCGCCGGCGGTCATGGCGAGGATGTTGGCTTCGGCCTGCCAGGAGGCGATGAAGACGCCGACGAAGTTGATGATGAGGAGGGGGCGGAGGGTGGGGATGACGATGAATAGGATTTTGTCGGTGAAGGAGGCGCCGTCGAGGTCGGCGGCTTCGTAGAGGTCGTCGGGGATTCCTTTGAGGGCGGCGAGGTAGATGAGGCAGCCGGGGCCCATGCCGGCCCAGAGCATGGGGAGGACGCAGGAGAAGAGCGCGGTGCGGGAGTCGTCGAGCCAGCGGGTGGGTTCGGGGAGGGTGGCGAGGAGCCAGGCGAGGGGGGCGGTGGCGGCGGGGGGGGCGGTGGCTTGCGCGGCGAGGATGGCGCGGAGGGGGGCGAGGGGAGCGGCGGCGAGGAGGAGTCCGGCGGCGATGGTGAAGAGGGCGGGTTTCCAGCCGCCGTGGTGGAGGAGCCGGCAGGTGAGGTGGGCGGTGAGGAGGAGGGCGGCGAGCGAGAGGAGGAGCCAGGCGGCGGCGGGGGTGTGCATGACGAGGCGGTTCATGAGGCCGGCTTCGGAGGGTTCGTAGAAGGTTTTCCAGAGGAGGATGACGACGAGGCCGGTGATGGTGGCGGGGAGGTAGAAGATGAGGCGGAAGAGGATTTTGCCGCGGGGGACTTCCTGGAGGAGGATGGCGAGGAGGACGGGGGGGATGAAGGTCATGGTGATGACGAGGAAGGAGTAGCGGGCGGAGGTGAGGAGGGCTTGCCACCAGTCGGGGTCCCAGAGGAGGTTGGCGAAGTTGTCGAGGAAGACCCAGGTGGAGGCGCCGAAGATGCGGTAGTCGTAGAAGGCCATGGCGGCGCCGCGGAGGAGGGGGATGTAGCCCCAGAGGGCGATGGTGGCGGCGGCGGGGAGGAGCAGGAGAGCGGCGGCGAGCCAGCGGCGGGGGCGGCGGCGGGGGGGGGGCACGTCCTGCGGACAGCGGGCGAAAAGCCGAACAGCCGAACAGTCCGGACGCCTCGGCGAGGCGTCCTTACCTTTGGGGGTAGATGAGGAGGTGCGGGTGGGGAGGAAGAGGCGGAACATTTGGCGGAGGACGAGGAGGATGCTGGTGGCGAGGGCGAGGAGGAGGAGGGCGGCGGCGGCGCGGCGGGTGGCGAGCTGGCGGGGGGGGATGTGGCCGAGCATGTCGGCGTCGGCTTTGCGGCGGGCGTCGCGGAGGAGGTCGAGGAGTTGGGCGCGGCGGGTGGCGGGGTCGTCGGCGAGTTGTCCGGCGTGGGCGAGTTCTTCGGCGCGGCGGATGGGGGTGGTGAGGATGTCGTAGATGACGTTGGCGTTTTTGCCGTAGGGTTCGGGGCGGCTGTCTTCGAGGGCGATGGGGAGGCAGTCGCGCCATTCGGGGGGGATGGTGGAGGCGATGGATTCGTAGCCGTGCTGGCGGAGGGTGTCGGGGGGGAGGAAGCGTCCGAAGCCGCCTTCGACGAGGTGCTGGACGCGGATGGCGGCGGCTTCGGTGGAGTTTTGGTAGCGGATGTATTCCCAGGCGGCGTCGCGGATGAGCGGGTTGGTGGCGCCGGCGAAGATGCCCATCATGCGCGAGTTGATTTCGGTGCCGCGTCCGGCGGGGCCGAGGGGGAGGGGGACCATGCCGGTGAGGTCGGGGTTGAGGGTGGTGAAGGTGCGCTGGTCGATGTAGGAGAAGATCATGCCGAGCTGGCCGTTGCGCCATTTGAGGGAGACATCGGCGGTGTCTTTGATGGCGTAGCCGCGGCGGGGGCGGCCGGCGGAGTCGGTCCAGGGCTCGGAGGTGAGGCGGATGTAGAAGTCGAGGGCGTCGGCGGCTTGGGGGGTGTCGAAGACGGCGCGCCAGCGGTTGGCGGCGGGGTCGAATTCGAGGGCGTCGCCGCCGGCGCCCCAGAGGAAGGGCATCCAGAGGACGGATTCGTGTTTGCCGCGGGAGAGGCCGAGGGCGTAGATGCCGTTGGCGGGGTCGGCGATGCGGCGGCAGGCGGTGTAGAAGTCATGCCAGGTCCAGGAGGGGGTGGGGGGGGGCAGGCCGGCGGCGTCGAAGAGGTCGCGGCGATAGAGGACGACGCGGCCGAGGGGCGGCTCGCTGGGGAGCGCCCAGACGCGGGGGATGCCGTCGGCACCGGGGCGGCGGATGACGGGGGCGATTTTGGGATGGATGCGGCGGGCGATGTCGGCGGGGTCGAGGGCGGTGTAGTAGGCGTCTTCGGGGAGGTCGAGGGGGTGGAGGAAGCCCTGGGTGATGTAGGTGTCGGATTGGCGGAAGTTGACGTAGAGGACGTCGGGGGCGACGTTGCCGGCGATGGCGAGGAGGGTGCTTTCGACGCCTTCGACGCGGATGCCGGAGAAGCGGTGGAGGTGGAGGGCGAGGGAGTCGAGGTTGGCGGTGCCGTAGCGGGAGGGGTCGGCGGCTTGGCGCGCGCGGAGGAGGTCGGGGGCGGCGGCGAGGAAGGCGCGTTGGACGGCGAGTTCGGCGCGGGTGGCGGGGTCGGTGCGGGAGGGGTCGGGCAGGTCGAAGAGGGTGAGGTGGAGGTCGGTGTGGGCGGGGGTGGTTTCGACCCAGCCGGCGGGGGTGGGGATGGGGAGGAGGAGGGTGAGGGCGATGAGGGCGGTGGTGGTGGCGAGGAGGGGGGGGGATGGGGGCGGAGGAGAGGCGGTTTCTTTGGGGATTTGTCGGCGCGGAAACCAACCGCCGCCTTTTCCGTTCTGGCGCACGAGAAACGCTCCGGGCGTACACTTGTACTGCCCGGATCGTTTCTCGTGCGCCATCTTCGAAAAATTCATCGGTTATTTCCGCGTAACAGCCCCGCCAAATGCCCAAAGAAACCGCCTGCGGCCATCCCGCAGGTGCGGGACGGACGGCAATCTGGTGCGGAATGATTTTATATGGGAGATCGGACGCCTCGGCGATGCGTCCCAACCTGAACAGCCACGAAGCGGCATCATCGAAAAACTCCGGCGCTTATTTTGCCGAAACAGCCCCTCGTTTTTTACAAATCCTTTCCCGCGCTGCCATGTCCTGCGGACAGCGGACAGAAGGTGGCGGCGGACAGCTCCGACAACCTTGCAAGGAAACCGCCTGCAGCCATCCCGCAGGCGCGGGATGGACGGCGATCCGCTGCGGAATATTCCACGGCGTGGAAAAGTTTTTTCCATGGCGTGGAAAAGTTGACGAAAAATGTTGCCGCTCCGCTCGCGGAGCCTCGCTCGCTCGCCCGGCATCCGCCGGGCGCTATAGACCTCGCGTTCGCCATGCGTCCAACAAGTTGGACTTTGGCTCTGCACTCGGCTATTCCATGGCGTGGAAAGGTTTTGGGGGCGAAACGGGCGGAAAAGAGGCAAAAAAGGGCGTTTTGGAGGCCAAAATGGGTCAAAAACGGTTAAAAAACGGTGTTTTTGGCGGTTTTGGGGTGTTTTTGGGGGTGGGGTGAGATGGGTGTTTTTTTGGGGCGGAATTTTCCACAGCGTGGAAAGAAAGTTTCCATGGCGTGGAAAATGCACGACAAAGTTGTCCATGGCGTGGAAAGCGGGTTTCCTGGGGGGGATCACGGTTGGCCGGGGTCTATGGTCCAACGGATGTCGGTGATGGTTTCGGCGCCGAAGCGGTCTTGCAGCCGGGTGAGGATTTCTCGGGCGGGGGCGCCGCGTAGTTCCATGAGCCAGGCGGGATGGGATACGAAGACGGTGAGGAGCTGGTTGTCGTAGTGGCCGGGGCGGGTGTGGCGGGCGATTTGAGGGCCGACGATCTCGGGCCAGACCTCGGTGATTTGTCCGGCCTTGGCGTGGGAATCGAGCTTCATGTTCTTGAGGATGTCGTCAACAAAGTCGGCAACGGGGAGGGCGTCGGCATCGGGGGCGGGGGGGGCGGGGTCGGCGATTTGGAAGCGTTCGCGGGTGAGTTGCCACTTGTCGGGGTCATAGGTGCGTCGTCGGCGTTTCATGGCGGGCATGGTAGCAGATGGGGCGGGCGCTTGGGGAGGGGCGATTTGCCGGGCGATTTGTGGCGCGGCGGGGAGGGGGTAAGAGTTTGAATGGACGGGGGTGGGCGGGGTATGATGGGGGCATGACGGCAGGACTGGACCAACAGGCGGCGCGGGCACGGGCGGGGGAGTTGCGCGAGGAGATTGAGCGGCACAACCGGTTGTATTATGTCGAGGCGATGCCGGAGATTTCGGATCGGGATTTTGACCGGCTGCTGCGCGAGCTGCAGGATTTGGAGGCGCGGTTTCCGGAGCTGATGACGCCGGATTCGCCGACGCAGCGGGTGGGGGGGGCGCCGATCGAGGGGTTCCAGGTGGTGAGGCACGCGGTGCCGATGATGTCGCTGGATAACACGTATAGCGTGGCGGAGCTGCGCGAGTTTGACGGGCGGGTGCGCAAGGGGCTGGGGGTGGATGAGGTCGAGTATGTGCTGGAGCCGAAGGTGGACGGGGTGTCCATCAGTTTGCGCTACGAGCGCGGGGTGCTGGCGCTGGCGGCTACGCGGGGGAATGGGACGGAGGGGGATGATATTACGGCGAACGCGCGCACGATTCGGTCGGTGCCGCTGCGGATTGCGACGGATGCGGCGGTGCTGGAGGTGCGCGGGGAGGTTTATCTGGGGCGGGCGGCGTTCGCGCAGTTGAACCGCGAGCGCGAGGCGGCGGGGGAACCGTTGTTTGCGAACTCGCGCAACGCTACGGCGGGGTCGCTGAAGCAATTGGACTCGAGGGTGGTGGCGGCGCGGCCGCTGGCGGCGGTGTTTTACGCGACGGGGGAGGTCGAGGGGGTGGCGATGGAGTCGCAGGAGGATTTGTTGCGCAAGCTGGACGAGTTGGGATTCCCGACGCCGAAGTATTGGTGGGTGTGCCGGGGGATGGATGAGGTGGTGGAGCGCGCGGAGGAGTTGCAGCGGGTGGCGGGGGAGCTGGACTATGAGATGGACGGGGCAGTGGTAAAGGTGAATTCGTTCCGGCAGTGGCGGCAATTGGGGGCGACGGCGAAGGCGCCGCGCTATGCGATGGCGTACAAGTTTTCGGAGGAGCAGGCCCAAACGGTGCTGCGGGATATTACGCTGCAGGTGGGGCGGACAGGGGTGCTGACGCCGGTGGCGGAACTGGAGCCGGTGGCGCTGGCGGGGTCAACCATCGCGCGGGCGACGCTGCATAACGAGGATGAGATCCGGCGCAAGGATATTCGCGTGGGCGACACGGTGGTGATTAAGAAGGCGGGCGAGGTGATTCCGGCGGTGGTGGAGGTGGTGGCGGCCAAGCGCCCGGAGGGGACGACGCCGTTTGACCTGTTCGAGTACGCGGGCGGGAAATGTCCGTCGTGCGGGGAGCCGATCGCGCGGGACCCGGCGGCGGCGGCCTGGCGCTGCGAGAATCCGGATTGTCCGGATCAGATCCGGGGGCAGCTCGAGCATTTTGTATCGCGGCGGGCGATGAACGTGGATGGTTTCGGGGAGGCGATCATCCGGGCGCTGACGGGGGAGGTGGTTCTGAAGGAGGAGGTGGATGACGGGCTGTTCGGGCGGCGGGTGGAGGAACGGCTGCTGTCGCCGGTGCTGCGCACGGTGGCGGATTTGTACAAGCTGACGCCGGAGGACATCGAGCTGCGCCGCCCCAACCGGGCGGTCGGCGCCAAGGCGCAGAGCATGAAGCTGGCCACCAAGCTGCACGCGGCGGTGGAGGCCAGCAAGGGGAGGGAGCTGTGGCGGCTGATTCACGGTCTGGGCATTCCGAACGTGGGCGAGGGGCTGGCGCGAAAGCTGGCGCAGGAGCTGGGCTCGCTGGACTCGTTGATGGCGGCGGACGAGGAGACGTTGGCGCGACTGCCGGATGTGGGCGGGATCGTGGCGCAGAGCATTCGTCAGTTTTTTGAGGCGGAGCGCAACCGCCGGATTGTGGAGGCGCTGCGGGCGGCGGGGGTGCGGTTTGACCGGGTGGAGCGGGTGGCGGCGGCGGCCAACGAGGACGGCTTTTTCTTCGGCAAGCGGGTGGTGTTGACGGGGACGCTGGAGGGGTCCACGCGCGACGAGGCCCGCGAGGAGTTGCGCAAGCGCGGGGCGCGGGTGGTGGAGACGGTGGGGAAGACGACGGATATCGTGATTGCCGGGGAGAAGGCGGGGAGCAAGTTGACGAAGGCGCTGGAGTTGGGGATTCCGGTACTGGACGAGGCGCAGTTCCGCCAGCGGTTGGACGAGACGGGGGGGTGACGCCGGCAGGGCGGGGGGGGGGCTATTCCTGTCCGGGGTCTTTGGCGGGGGGGCGCTTGGAGCGGGGGACGTAGAGGATCCAGGCGCGCATGGCGTAAGACACAAAGAAGAAAAAGAAGCCGATGCCGATGAGAATGATGCTGAGTTGGGGATTCTCGCCGCTGACTATCTTTTGCATGTTTGCCAAATGGAGAAAGACACCGGCCAGGCAGATGGTGTAGGCCAGCATACGTATAATCCAATAGATCCGTTTGATCATGCCAAGACTTTAGCGGAGTCGGGGGCGGGCGGCAAGGGTCATCAATATATATGAGTTGAGGGGGGGGCATTCTGAGTTTGCGCGGGGGGGAAGCTTCCGGATAGGATGAGCGGTGGAAGGACAGGAAAGAGATGCGCGCGATTCATCAACTTGTGGCCGGTTATGCCAATGGCGACGCCATCAGCAATGAGGCGCGGGTGTTTCGCGATTTGTTCCGGTCGTGGGGCTATGAGTCGCAGATTTATTCCGAGCAGCGGCGGATTCTGCCGGAGTTGCGCGGGGACGCGCGGGATTTGGCGTCGAGCCGGGAGGATTTCCGGCCGGATGACGTGGTGCTGCTGCATCTTTCGATGGGGTCGGATGTGAACGAGCAGTTCCCGGCGCTGCCGGGGCGCAAGGCGATTTTGTATCACAACATCACGCCGGCGGAGTATTTCCGGGGGATTCAGGAGCCAACAGCACATTTGCTGGCGCGGGGCCGCCAGCAGGTTCGGGCGCTGGCGGGGAGCGCAAAGGTGGTGATGGCGGACAGCCGGTTCAACGCGGACGAGCTGACGGGGATGGGCTATGCCGCGCCGCAGGTGCTGCCGCTGATGTTGGATTTTTCGCAGTTGCGGGGGCGGGCGGACCGGGCGGTGCAGCGGCGCTATCGCGATGGGCTGACGAACATCCTGTTTGTGGGGAGGTGCGCGCCGAACAAGCGGATTGAGGATCTGCTGAACGCGTTTTATTACTTCCAGAATTATGTGCAGCCGGCGTCGCGGCTGATTCATGTGGGTTCGACGGCGGGCATGGAGCAGTATCATGCGCTCTTGTTGAGCCGACAGCGCGAGCTGCAATTGAAAAACGTGCAGTTTGCCGGTTCGGTGACGCAGGCGGAATTGAACGCCTATTATTCGGTTGCGCGCGTGTTTTTGTGTTTGAGCGACCACGAGGGTTTTTGCATTCCGCTGCTCGAGGCGATGACCCATGACGTGCCGGTGGTGGCCTATGCCGCGGGGGCGGTGCCGGAGACACTCGACGGGGCGGGGGTTCTGGTGCGTGAGAAGCATTTTGACGTGATCGCGGAGACGCTGGGGCGGGTGGCGGATGACGAGGCCTTGCGCGCGGCGATTGTGGTGGGCCAGCGCGAGCGGTTGGCGCGCTATGAGCGCCAGGACCTGGCGGGCGACTTGCGGCGGCATCTGGCCCCCCTGTTGGCCTGATTCGGCTTGCCGGCCAAAATGTAAAAACGTGCAAATAGGGCTTGTCATTGTCGGGGGATTGGGGTCAGATCGTGAGCATGACCTCTTCGTTCAGGTAACGGAGAGGGATGCAACCGGCTGATCCGGGCATGGGTGCAAGCTCTTGCACGGGTTGGACGCAGTAAGAAACCAAAGGAAAACAACGATGAAACAAAAGACGCTTCTCGTCGTGGCGCTTGGCGTCGCGGCGGTATTGTCCGCGCAAACTGTGTTTGGCGCGGGTTTTGGGATCTATGAGGGCAGCGCCCGCGGCAACGCGATGGCGACGGAAGTGACGGCCGATCCGGCCTCGCCCTCGGTGATCTACAACAACGCGGCGGCGATGACTGAACTGGAAGGCACCCAGATGGAAGCGGGTGTCACGCTGATTCGCCCGCATGTGACGGTTCGGACGGAAACGCAGATGGGCGCCGTGGAGAGCAAGGCCGACAGCCGTTGGTGGACGCCTCCCCATGCCTATGTGACCCACCAGATCAATGATCGTCTCTGGGGTGGTCTGGGTGTTTTCAGCCGTTTTGGCTTGGGTGTTGACCACGGCAAAGATTGGGCCGGCCGCTACAACTGCCAGGAAGCCACAATCCAGAGCATCGACATCAATCCGTCGGTGGCCTACAAGGTGCTGGACAATTTCTCGCTGGCGGCGGGTGTTCGCGCCGAGTGGTTTGAGTTCAAGCTGGACCAGGCGATTCCGACGGGCACGCCGTTCGTGGATCCGGACTTGCAGTTCCACATGAAGGGCGACAGCTGGGGCGTTGGCTACAACGCCGGCGCTTTCCTGAAGGCTACGGAATGGCTTTCGGTGGGCGCGGCCTATGAGAGCAAGATCAAGCAGGAGGTCGAAGGCACCTATCACCTGAGCCATCCGAATCCGGCGGTGGCCCGTGGCGATGGCGAAGGCGAAATCAAGACTCCGCAGATCCTGCGTTTGGGCGCTTCGGTCAAGGCGACCGACCGCCTGACCGTGAATGCGGGTATTGTTTATACGATGTGGAGCTCGTACAAGGCGCTGACGATTGATTTTGATCCGCCTCTGCTGGGCGCGGTTCCTCAGAAATCGACGGAGAAGCGCTGGAAGGACGTATTCCGCTATCAGGTCGGCGCGGAATACGCGATCAACGAGAGCTGGGCGGTGCGCGGCGGTTATCTGTATGACGAGACCCCGATCCGCGGTTCGCACGTGGACTACATTGTGCCAGCGAACAACCGCCACCTGTTCAGCGCGGGCGTGGGTTACAAGAAGGACAACTTCTTCTGCGACGCCGGCTATACCTATCTGATGATCGTTGATCGCACGGTGGAAGGCCGCCAGCAGGATGGTGTCCTGTCCGGCAAGTTCAAGGACGGCGACGCGCACATGATCGGGGTGTCCGTCGGCTACAAGCTGTAAGACAAACGTCCATTATTGTGGCAGACGCCCCGGAACCTCGGTTTCGGGGCTTTTTTGATGTTTTTGGGCGGTGCTGGTACGGCGGGAAAGCCACACGGACCAACACGGACGAGCACGGACTTACACGGACATTTGGGGCGCCGCTTTCGCGGCGGGAAAAAGACGCTAAAAACGAGACGTTATTTGGGCGCTCCCGCGCCTTGACCGGGGAACAGACGGACCTGACACGGACACTTGGGACGCCGCTGTCGCGGCGGGAACAGGAGCGAAAGTGGGCGACTTTTGGGGTGTTGATGCGCCGTGGCACGGGGGGAACAGCCGGCAGCTGCCGATGAAGGACGTGGGGGGGGGAACAACCGGCGACTGCCGAATTGCGTGGGAAATGTGAAAAATGCCGGAAACTGGGTGGAAATGGGGTCAAAAATGCCGATTTTTGGGGATTTTGGGCTGATTTTGGTGTTTTTTCGGCTCTTCGTAGAATTTTATGGAGGGAGGAATTGATTCCTCATAAGTTCGGGACACTTGCGCGGCAGTACTTGATGCGCCTAAAAATCCAGCACGTATTCATAACACCCTGGCACAGCAC
>JAAZFE010000091.1 GCA_012511885.1 Lentisphaerota bacterium
ACGACGAGCTTGCTCAGTCGGGGAGTCTTGTAGTATCGCATTCATCGGGTGTTGCTCCTTTGTTTTTGTAGATGATTCCGATGGTATCGGAAAAGGAAGCCAACACCCACTCTGTCTCCCCTTTTCAGGGGTACCGGACACCTGCCCTAATAGTAATACGTGAGAATAGACTTGCTCTTCGGCGGGATGATTCCAGCCGGTATGAGGTGTGATTCGGGGTTTGCTGGCTAGAGCATCTTCATCAATTCTGTAGCCGTTTTGTCTACTGCATTGGGCTTGGCCGTCGTCAGGCTGCATCGACATAGCGATGCTATTGCTGCTTCGCCTTCCTTGGCCCAGCCCAATTCGTTACGACCTCCCGGCCACATTATTTCTTCAAATGCTCTAGCCAACCAGCGTTGTCCCGTCTTGCGTTCGGGCGGGGCTTGCCGTGTGAATGATCCAGGCTGGCCGCCGGGGCGGGCGGGGTTCCTTATTTCAGGCCCATCTCGATCATTTTCTCGGCGATTTGGATGGCGTTTTGGGCGGCGCCTTTCCAGATATTGTCGCCGGAGACGAACAGGGCGAGGCCGTTGTCCACGGTGGGGTCCTTGCGGATGCGGCCCACGAGGACTTCGTAGCATTCCGACGCCTCGAGGGGGGTGGGCACCACCGAGTTGGCCAGGTCGTCGGTGACGAGCACCCCGGGGGTCTGCTCGAGGATTTCGCGGGCGCGTTCGGGGGTGATGGGGTTGTGGAACTCGATATGCAGGGCTTCGCTGTGGCCATTGTACACCGGCACGCGCACGCAGGTGGAAACGATCTGGATGGTGTCGTCGCCCAGGATTTTGCGGGTTTCGCGGCCGAGTTTGACTTCCTCGGAGGTGTAGCCGGGAAGGTCCTTGGACTCGGAGCCGATTTTGGCGATGACGTTGAAGGCGATTTGGGCGGGGTAGATCTCGTGGACGATGGGTTCGCCGGCGCACCAGGCGCGGGTCTGGTTTTCGAGTTCACGGACGGCGGCCGCGCCCGAGCCGGAGACGGCCTGATAGGTGCAGCAGACCAGGCGCTTGATTTTGGCTTCGCGGTGCAAGGCGTAGAGCGGCATGAGCGCGATGGAGGTCGAGCAGTTCGGGTTGGCAATGAAGTTTTGATGGCCCTTGAGGGCGTCGGCGTTGATTTCCGGGATGCAGAGCGGAACGCGCGGGTCCATGCGGAAGTCGTCGCCGTTATCAATGACGCAGCAGCCGACTTCGGCAGCGCCCCAGCCGAGGGTTTTGGACGCGCCCTTGGCGCCCTCGGAGCCGGCAAAGAAGGCGAAGTCGTAGCCTTTGAAGGACTCGGGGCCGGTGGCCACTTTGACTTCGACGGGCTCGCCATCAATCAGTTCGGTGCGTTCGCGGGTGGCGAACACGGTCAGTTTGCCGAGGGGGAACTTGCGTTTGCGCAAAAGACGAACGATTTCGGTGCCTACGGCGCCAATGCCGACCATGCAGACGTTGTATTGCTTCATAATCTGTTCTTTCGAGGTTGCGAGGGGTTAGATCAGGCTGGCGATCAGGTCGCCCACCTCGGCCGTGCCCAGGCCCATGCGGCCGGCGGCCAATGACTTGATCTGGCCGCCGTTGAGGGCCTGGTTAATGGCCAGGTCCACGGCTTGGGCCGCGGCGTCTTCGCCGAGGGTTTCGAGCATCATGCCGCCGGCGGCGATGGCCGCGATGGGGTTGATGACGTTCTTGCCGGTGTATTTCGGGGCGCTGCCGCCCATGCACTCGAACATCGAGACGCCTTCGGGGTTGATGTTGCCGCCGGCGGCGACACCGAGGCCGCCCTGGATCATGGCGGCGATGTCGGTGATGATGTCGCCGAAGAGGTTTTCGGTCACGACCACGTCATACCACTCGGGCTGCTTGATGAACCACATCGAGGCGGCGTCCACGTGGTTGTAGTCCTGCTCGATGTCCGGGAAGTCGCGGTCGCCCATTTCCTGGTGGGCGCGGACCCAGAGGTCGCCGCAATGGGTCAGGACGTTGCATTTGTGGACCAGGGTGAGGCGCTTCTGCCTGTTGCGGCGGCGGGCATATTCGTAGGCGTAGCGCAGGCAGCGGTCCACCACGGGGCGGGTATATTGCATGACCTGGGTGGCCACTTCGATGCCGGCGCCTTTTTGCACCACGCCGCCCACGCCGGTGTAGATGCCGCCGGTGTTCTCGCGTACCACGATAAAGTCAACATCCTCGGGCTTCTTGTCCTTGAGGGGGCAGTCTTCGGCGCGGTAGAGCTTGACCGGGCGCAGGTTGATGTACTGGTCGAGGGCGAAGCGGATTTTGAGCAGGATACCGACTTCCAGAATGCCGGGTTTGACGTCGGGATGGCCGATGGCGCCGAGATACATGGCCTGATGCCGGCGGAATTCGTCCAGGGCGGAATCCGGCAGGGTTTCGCCGGTGCGCAGGTAGCGTTCGCTGCCGAAATCGTAGTGGGTATAGTCGAGCTTGAAGCCGAACTTGTCGGCGGCGGCGTTGCAGACTTTGACGGCTTCGCGGGTGATTTCGGGTCCGGTGCCGTCACCGGGGAGGAGGGCAATGCGATATGTCTTCATGGCGGGGGATGTTCAACAGTTTGGGGGGCAAATGCAAGCGGGAAAGGGGACAAAGTGACGGTGGCGGCCCGGCCCGGGGTGTTCATCGGGATCCCGGTCAGGGATCGCGGATGATGCGGCCGGGTTCATAGGTCTGGAGCAGTTGCACGAAGACCGGCTCATATTCGTCGAAAAGCTCCGGAGGGATGCTGAACTGGATGTGGTGGGCAAGGTTGCCGGTGAGGAAATCAATCAGCAGGACCTTGTTCTTGAAGAGCTGGGCGGAGCGTTTGATGGCGCGGTGGGGGCCGATGAAGGTGATCTCCATGGGCATATTGGCGGAGAGCTGGCGTTCGATGCGGCGCAGGTCGGCCACCAGGCTGTCAAAGGTGGCGTTGTTGGAGACGGCCACCATGATGGCCATGTCCATGTTGTGGGGTCCCTTGAAGACCGTTTGGAAACCGGAGCCGGGTTCGGGGCGCACCCGGACCCAGTGGCGCGGGGGCACGAGGCTGAAGAGGCCGCCGGGGTCCTGATAGCGGGGATCGTCCAGCCCGGCGAGGATGTCGGCGGCGTCGCCCTTGCGCGATTCGGTCCCCGTGCGCTGGAAGCGGTGAAAGCGCCCGGAATAGTGGCGGATGTCCACGATGAGGGCGACGAGCACCAGGAAGCCCCCGAAAAACAGGATCAGGCGCATGACGGTTTTGCGGGCATCGAGGCGTTGGTGTTCGGCGCGGTCGCGCAGGCGGGCCCGGGCTTGGAAGGCGGCCAGCTCCTCGGGGGTTGGCAGGCGCGGGGCCATCAGTTTTGAGCGGCAAAGCGGGTGATGGCCAGGGGCAGCCAGTCCCAATAGCGCATGTATTCGCCGGGCAGGGTGGTCACGACGCGTTCGGAGGCGATGATGTCGAGGCGGCCGGGGTCGTCGCGGCTGGGCAGCAGGCGTTCGTCGCGCACAAAGAGCCGGGGATGGCCGGTGGACTCGTCGTTGAAGGCCTCGAACTGCAGCAGGCGGTCCACCGCGCCGAAATACTCGAAGGATTCGTCGAGGCCGGCTTCGGCCACCTGCAGCAGGCGCATGAAGCGGGCCTGGCCCAGGGTGCGTTCGAGCTGGTGATAGAGGGCCAGGCGCAGTTCCTCGCCTTCCACGGGGTGGGGGGGGATGTTGAGGATGACCTGGTTTTCGGCAGGGGTTTCCACCTGGATGTAATCGGCTTCGATATCCCAGAGGGCTTCGCGGGTGCCGATCAGGACATCGTCCACCCGTTCGATTTCATCGTCGTTGAGGCGCAGCAGGGCGATGAGGTCATCGCTGACGCCCAGATGGTCGCCGGTGGCGTCCAGGCGCAACTGGGCCATGAATTCTTCGGGCAGGGGATAGGTGCCCCGCACGTTTTCGAGGACCCAGGCCAGCATGTCGTCGAGCCGCCCGCGCAGGCGGACGTTGTCCTTTTCGAGTTCGAAGGCCCGGCGCTCCCAGTCGGAGACAGGCTCGCGGGCGATGCCGGCGATGGCCTCATCCAGGGTGGTCTTGGGTGGCGCGGGCCGAGCGCGGCCGCCGCCGTTGGGCTTGGGGTCGGCGGCATCGGCCGCAGGGAGGCGGCTGGCCGCCGTCAGGGCCGGGGCCGGGGAGTCCAGGCGCAGGGAGAAAGGATCCGGGTCGGATTTGGACACCCACCAGGTGCCCAGCATGGAGAAACCGGCCACGGCTCCCGCCGCCATCAGCGCGGCCACACATTTGCGGGTGATGTCCGGCTCGAGCATGGGCTGCCCCCGATTGGCTCCTTTACAACAACGATGCCGCTTGCAGCGCCTCTTCCACAGTGGGATAGAGGCGGACAATCTTGCTCAATCCGAGCAATTCCATGGTTTTGGTGATGCGTTTGTTGAGGGCGGCAATACCGAAAAACGACAGCGACTGCACGGCGATGCGCTGGTAGCGGCCGAGCAGGGCGAGGCCCTTGCTGTTGACATAGGAGAGCTGCGCGCAGTCCAGAACAATGCGCGATCCGGCCACGTTGACCATGGGATCAATGAGCGACTTGAACTGTTCGTGCGTCATGGAATCCAAGGGGCCCGAGACGTGAATCAATTGGATTCCATCGCAAATTTCAATCTGGGTCGTTAGAACAGCTTCTGCCATGTCCGCTTGCTTTCTCCATTCATCAACGGCGCGACACCTTCATGCCAAAAAACAACCTTAACCCGAAACCGCCTTCGAGTTCAATCCCGTAATTTCGGTCTGCCGCGGGGCGCATGGCGGTCACCCGGCCGGGGTTTATTCGCCCAAGATGGCGGTGGCCGCCTGCGCGGCTTCCTCGACGGTGGGGTAGATTTTGAGCAGTTGTTCGAGACCGAGCAGGGAGATGGCCTTGAAGATGCGCGCGTTGAGGCTGGCCACGCCGAAGAAGGCCAGGCTGGAGGACAGGATGCGCTGATAGCGCGCCAGGAGGGTCAGGCCGCGGCTGTTGATATAGGTAAGGCCCGAGCAATCGAGGACAATTTTCGGATGGGCCTTGTTGATCAGCGGTTCGAGGAAGTCGCGAAACTCGTCATAGGTGACGGAATCCAGAGGCCCCTCGAGATGGACCACATGCACTCCATTGTCTTCCTTCTGCTGCAATTTCAAGGTTGTGTTCGTCATTCGAATTACCTCCGTGGAGACCAATCACCGAAACTCTAGCCTGTTCCGCGCCGCGGCACAATCGCGAAATGCGCCAACACGACTAATAGGCTAATGGTTGGCGGCCATGGCGAGGGCATCCTCGAGGGTGGGATACCACTTCACGAGCTGCTCCATGCCCAGGAGTTTCATGCCCTTTCGCGCGCGGGCGTTGAGGCCGCACACCCCGAAAAAGGTGAAGCCCAGCTGGGCGATGCGCTGATAGCGCACCAGCAGGGTCAGGCCCCGGCTGTTGATGTAGCTCATGTTCGAGCAGTCGAGAACCAGGCGGGCGTTTTGCCGTTGGATCAGTGGATCCATATATCCTTTGAACTGGTCGAAACTCATGGAATCCAGCGGCCCGTTGATCTGCACGATCTGGGTGTTGTTTTCTTCGCGGGTGTCCAGACTGAATGGCGACGACGACATGGTGTTGGCTTCCTTGCAGGTGGATTCGCGCGACGGCGGGCGAATCATTACCTTTCGAACCCTAACGTAACCCTAATAATCGGATGGGGCAAGGCTTTTCTCACGGCCCGGGCACGGTGATGTGCTGCCGGTACACCACCTGGCGGGCCTGCCGCGGCCATTCGCGGCCGGCGCGGATGCCGGTGGCGCGGGAGAGGGTCTCGATGAACGGTTCCGGCTCGACCCAGATGTAGGGTTCCTCGGGGGGGCCTTTCACGCCGGTGCCGCCGACGATCGGCCAGGCCGAGTCGTCGTAGTCCGGGGCGGCCCAGTCGCCCGGCGGATCGAAGGCGGTCTTCCAGGATGTGTCCGTTCCCGCGAACCAGTCGCGCCCGCTCAGGGCAAGCAGCACCCAGTCCGGATATTGCTGGCGTCCGGTCTGGATGGTCAGCACGTGGCGGCCGGGGGGCAGGTCCAGCAGGGTTCGCTCGAGGCGTTGCGGGTTGCCGGCCTGGAGGACTTCACGGCCGTCAATGAAGAGCCTGGCGGGCATGTTGGCGTAAAGGACCGCGAGGGTCCGGCCTTCCTCGCGTTGGCGGCGGATCATTTCGGCGGCGGCGCGGACTTGTTCATCGCCATCGGCCAGGAAACCGGGAAGCGGGGAGGGGCCGCCCAGCCGCTCGTTGTAGAGCGCGAGGCGGAACTCGAGCATGCGGCGCACGGGAGCTTGGTAGTCACGGCCATAACGCTGTAGGCGCCGAGCCAGCTCATCGCGGGCGCCTTCGAGATCGCCCAGGCGCTCATGGTTCCAGACGGCGTTCATGATGGTGGCCGGATCCAGCCGCGAATCCACCGGGGCGGCGCGGTCCTCGGCGCGCAGGCGCATGGAGTCGGCGGCTTGGGGCGCGTCAAAATAGGCCCACCCCACGCTTTCGAAATAGGCCTTGCTGTCGTGGTCGGGGCCGCGCTCGAACTCCATGTCCAGCGACTGCCCGAAGCGGGAGGGGTCCATCGAATGGACGCGGTATTGCACCGTGCGGAAGGGTTCCTTGACGGGCAGGCCGTGGGTCGGCCCCGCCATGACGTTCTGGTAGTACCAGCCGCCGTTGAAATAATCTTCCAGGCCGGTGCCGAGCCAGCCGGGCGTGGTTTCGCGGTCCTTGCGGATGCTCTCGTCGCCTTCGAGCACCCAGTAGGAGCCGTCCAGCCCTGTCACGGCGAGGAGGCAGCCGACAAATTTGCCGTGGCCCCGCACCTGCATGATGGAGTGGGGCCGGCCGACTTCGCGGGGCGTGGTCCGCCGCCAGTTGGCATGGAAATAGCCGAGGTTGCCGGCGGGGGGGGCCTCGAACGGTTGCCGCCACACGCGCAGGGTCATGGGCGTCGGCGGGATGCGGGTGGAGGCCAGTTTGAGAACGGCGGACTTGGCAAACGGCATGGGGAAGGCGCAGAAGAGATGGGCGTCTTCCATACCGAAGTAGAGCGAGCGGGCGCGCACCCGCCGCCAGGGCATGCCGCACAGGTCGCCCAGCGGCGCCTGGACACTGTCGTGGGGGGAGTCGTCGTAGCGGATCGAGACCATCCAGTCACGCAGCGCGGTATCGCGCAGATTCGCCGGGATGGCGCTCCAGTCCGGCTCAAATTCGATGCGGTGAATGATGGCGGGGCCGTCAAAGCGCACGCCCTGCCGCCAGTCGGTCAGCTTGATTTCCTGCATGACGCCGGCTTCGGGCAGGCGGTTGGCGGCCCAGATCTGGCGGGCCTGTTCGAGCGCGGCCGCATCGCGTTCAGGCAGAGGCCAGGCGAAGGTTTCCACGGGGGTGCCCCGGGGCAGGCGGGACTCCGACACCTGATAGTACACCTTGCGGGGCGCGCCGCTATCTTCAGGAGGGCCCTGCTCGCACTCGATCCGCAGGCTCTTGGCGTAGGGCATGGGCACAAAGGCGTACCAGCAGTAATTGTTGTGCTCGGCCAGGGGCGCGAGGAAGGGCGTCATGGCGCCGCCGAACAGCTCTTTGATGTCGCCCGCCAGGCGCGGCTCGGTTTCACCGTCGAAATAGAAGCGGAAACCGTGGGGCCATCCGTCCTTGGCGCCGGTGAACCAGACCCGCGTGACAAAGCCCGGACCCTTCAGGTCGGCGATCACCTTCCAGCCCGGTTCGGAACCATCGCGCAGGAAGAAGCCATAGTCCTC
The DNA here is from genome assembly GCA_012511885.1 of Lentisphaerota bacterium. Classification (GTDB taxonomy): domain Bacteria; phylum Verrucomicrobiota; class Kiritimatiellia; order CAIQIC01; family Lenti-01; genus JAAZFE01. The sequence goes on from JAAZFE010000091.1 coordinate 7,822, forward strand.
GTTCTTGCCGGTGCGGTCATAGGAAGTATGGATGCGCGTGTCCTCCTGATCCAGGCGCGCCAGCCAGAGCGGATCCGCCAGCCGCTCCGCCAGCGAAGCCACCGTCACCGGCTCCCCCGCCGGCCGTCCCCCGCAGCCCGCCATGCCCAGCATCAGCCCGATCCACACCCACCGCCAAATTTGCTTCATTTTGCCCTCATGATTATCTAGCATGATTCATCCATCCGAATTCTGTGACATACTAAACCGAATTATGGCTTCCACCACCACATTCAAACGCATCCTGGTCACCGGCAGCACCGGATTCCTCGGCCGCCACCTCATGCCGCTGCTGCCGGGAGCCTTCCCCGGGGCGGACATCATCGGTCTGGGGCGGCGCGATTATGATTTGCTGGAGCCGGGCGTTCCCGCCCGCATGCTCGCCGAGCTGCGGCCGGATTGCGTGATCCACATGGCGGCCAAATCCGGCGGCATTGTGACCAATATCAAGCGACCGGCTGATTTCTTCTATGAAAACCTGGTCATGAACACCCACATGCTGCATGAGTCGTGGAAGGCCGGCGTGCGGAAGTTTGTCACCTTCATGGGAGGATGCTCCTATCCGTCCAAGGCGCGGTCGCCCATTGGCGAGGACCAGATGTGGAACGGCTATCCTCAGATGGAAAGCGCGGGCTATTCGGTGGCCAAAAAGATGCTGCTGACCCAGTCGTGGGCCTACCGGGTGCAGCACAACTTCAATTCCATCGTGCTGATCCCCGGCAATGTGTACGGCGAATGGGACAACTTCAATCTGGAGGAGGCCCACGTGATTCCCGCGCTGATCCGCAAGTATGTCGAGGCGCGCGACCGCGGCGACTCCGCCATGACGGCCTTTGGCACCGGCCGCCCCACGCGCGATTTTGTCTATGCCGGGGACGTGGCCGCGACCCTTCCCTGGTTTGTCCGGAACTATGACTCGAGCGATCCGGTCAACATTTCCGCCGGGCGGCGCATTTCGATCCGCGAGCTGGCGGAGACCGTCAAAAAGGTGACCGGTTTCGAGGGGGACATTGTCTGGGACACCTCCAAGCCGGACGGGCAGATGGACAAGATTTTCGATGTGACCCGGCTCAACGGCCTGGGGTTGTTCTGCAACACCACGCTGGAGGACGGCCTGCGCCGCACCACCGAGTGGTTCTTGCGGGCACGTGAGGAGGGGACGGTGCGTCTCTGAAATGAGCACCTGCACGGTCATCGGCGCCAAGGGCTTCATCGGTTCGGCCATCGCGGCGGAAGCCGCCCGGCGGGGGTATAAGGTGACGGCCGTGGACCTCGACAACTACGACGCCTGCCGCGGAACTCCGGCGGATTTGGTGATCAATGCCAACGGCAACTCGCGCAAGTTCATTGACGAGCGCGATCCGCAGGAGGGATTCGAGCTTTCGGTGGTGTCGGTCATGCGCGCGCTGCGGGATTTTCCTGCCGGGCGCCACATCCAGATTTCCAGCGGCGCGATTTATCCGCGCGAGGACGACCCCCGGCACAACCGCGAGGACACGCCGCTCTCGCCGACGGACATGAGCCATTATGGTTTCCACAAGCGGCTGGCCGAACAGCTGGTGCGGCATTACGCGCCCCGGCATCTGATCGTGCGGCTGAGTGGACTGGTGGGCCCCGGCCTGCGCAAAAACGCGGTCTATGATCTTTTGACCGGCGGTCCGTTGTTTGTACACCCCGATTCGGAATTCCAATATATGGACACCCGCGATCTGGCCCGGGCGCTGTTTGACTTGGATCAGATGCGCCTCCCGGCGGGCACGCTGCTGAACCTGTCGGCCACGGGGGTGGTGTCGGTCCGGCAGATGGCCGGATGGGCGGGCGTGGAGTTGCCGGCCGGCGCCGACGACCGCCCGCGAATCCGCGCCGAGCTGAACGTGGCGCGGGCGGCGGAGCGGCTCGAGCTGCCCACCACCGCCGAAACCGTTCAACGCTTCATTCGCGAGGTCCGGGAAGGAACCCTGACGCTGGCATGATTATTTCGCGCACACCTTTCAGAATCAGCCTGTTTGGCGGCGGCACCGATTTCCCGTCCTTTTTCCGGCAGCACGGCGGCGCGGTGCTGGCCGGCGCCATCAACAAGTACTGCTATCTTTCGGTGCACCGCCTCGCGCCGCTGTTCAAGCACCGCTTCCGGGCCAGCTATTCGCGCACCGAGTCCGTGCAGGAGCCGGCCGAGTTCCGGCATCCGCTGATCCGGGAGACGCTCCTGTATCTGGATCAGCGCGAGGGGATTGAAATCGCCCACACGGCCGACCTTCCCGGGCAGACGGGGCTGGGGTCCTCCTCCTCGTTTACGGTGGGGCTGCTCCACGCGCTCCACGCGTTCCAGGGCCGTTCCGTCACGCCGGACGAGCTGGCGCGGCAGGCCATAGAGGTGGAGCGCGAGCGGGTCGGCGACGCCGGCGGCTGGCAGGACCAGTACGTAGCGGCCTTTGGCGGATTCCGCCGCATTGACTTTCAACCGGACGGCACGGTGCGAGTGCGCGACCTGCCGGTTTCCGGCGACCGCCTGCTCGAGCTGGAAAACAAACTGCTGCTCTTTTATCTGGGAACGGAAAGCTCCGCGGCCCAGGTGCTGCGCGTCCAGAACGGGCGGGCGGCGGAAAACGAAGCCGCGCTGCGCGCCATGCTCGACATGGTGGCCCGGGCGGAGGCCATCCTGTGCGGTTCCGGCTCCCTGGCCGAGCTGGGCGATTTGCTGCACGAGACCTGGCAGCACAAACGCTCCCTGGCGCCGGGCATCAGCAACCCGCAGATTGATCAGGCCTACGCCTCCGCGCGCGCGGCCGGCGCTCGAGGCGGCAAGCTGCTGGGCGCGGGCAGCCGGGGGTTCGTTTGCCTGTATGCCGAGCCGCGCGACCAGCCGGCCGTCCGCGCGGCCCTGGCCTCCCTGCAGGAAATGGACTTCCGTTTCAGCGCCGAGGGGAGCCGCATCATTTTCAAGAGCGCCGACTAGCTTGGATGACTCATCAACATGGCTGAAAACATGGTGACTGACTGCGGGGTAATTTGATGCGGGTTTTTCCGGCTGCCAGACTGTTTGCACTTTATCGCCCCCGCATCCGGGGGGGGACTTGACGCGTGAACCATTCCGGCCAGCGTCCCAAAATCGCGCTTTGGTTCCGTTACGGCCCGGCGGACCACAGCGAGCTGTTTCACGCCATGCCGCACATCGTGGCGGCGCTGGCGGAGCACGCGGAAGTCCATTATTTCGGCATGCGCACGGAGACCCCCGTGCCGGAGGCCATCCGCCGGCACGCCATCCTGCATTGGCTGCCGTTCCGGGTGCGGCGGACCAGCACGCGCGACAAGTTCATCAAAACCGCCCTCTGGCTGCTGAGTCTGCCCTGGATCGGGCTGCGCTGCCGCCTGCTGGGGGTTCGGGCGGTCTATCTGGATGAAACCGTGCCCCTGACCGGGCTGCTGGCCCGGGTGTTCTACGGACGCAACACGGCCATGACCGTGGCCGATTTTTTCACGGACATCTATCTGACCGGCCCCACGGCCTGGCTGGGGCGCTTGATTCGCGCGGCGGATCTGCGGACCTGGCGTCGCCTGCCGCTTATTTTCACCCGGGCCAAGGCCACGCGGACCTGGCTGGCGGAGCAGGGGGTGCCCGCCGAACGGGTGCATCCGGTGTACGACCCCTGCGACCTGGCAATCTATCGCCCGCTGCCAGCCGACGAACGCACGGCGGCCCGGGAGGAGCTGGGCTACACGCCGGAAGATGTCGTGCTGGTGCACCACGGCATTCTGCATCCCAACAAGGGCAACGACTGGATTCTCCGCGCCCTGGCGCCGATGCGGGCCGAGTTGCCCCAATTGCGCTATCTGCTGGTGGGCGACGGCCCGGAGAGGGGCCACCTGCGCGCTCTGGTTCGTGAACTGGGCATGGAGGACATGTGCCAACTGACCGGCTGGCTGCCGACGCTGCCGGATGTCAACCGCGCGCTCAACGCGGGCGATATAGGCCTTGTCATGCGTGTCGGCGCGCCATCCGATGATTTCCACATGACCGGCGCTCTAGTGCACAACATGGCCTCCGGGTTGCCGATTTTGGCGGCGCGCCTCGGAGGAGTGGCCGAAGTGGTGCGGGAAGAGCATAACGGCTGCCTGTTCAGTCCGACCGATGTGACCGAATTCCAGGAAAAAATGGGACGACTAGCCAAATCCGCGGAATTGCGCCGTAAATTGGGTCAGACGGCATCTCAAGACGCCCAAATTCATTTCGATATGGAGCAAGTGACGGCCCAGACCGTGGAACCTCTGCTGCGTCTGGCCGGGATAGAGTCAAAAACTGCAGACATTTGAGGTTTTGTGTTCTTTTTTTGGGGTGGGGCCACAAAAGCGTAAAAATATGAAAAAAGTGCTCGCAAAGGGGTTGAGAGCGCGGAGATGGGGAGAGAACCGAGAATGGGTGGGAAAGAGGTTTTTTGGAGTGGTTTTGGGTGAAAATGGGGTGGAATTGGAGGAAAAACGACCAAAAATGACGGAAAAGAGGGTGTTGGGGGTAAAAATTTGAGGTTTTGTACGATTTTATTGGGAGAGGCGGAGGATGAGGCAGGAGCGGGGGGGGAGGGTGACGGAAACGGCTTTTTTGCGGCCGAGGTCTTTGTGGGCCCAGAGGTCGCGGACACGGGGGGGGCCGATGAAACCGAAGTTGGTGAGCTTGATTTGGCGGCGTTGGGGTTCGTTTTCGCGGTTGAAGAGGCCGACGATCCAATCGCCGTTCGAGAGCTGGCCGGTCCAGATCTGGCTGTCGTTGTGGGCGGGGTCGGTGGAGAGGGGGCGGCCAACGAAGCCGTCGCGATTGAGTTCGAGGAGTTCGGGGTTGGTGTAGAAGGGCAGGTTGTTGCCGATGGTGTTGTGCTGGTCGGCGACGGTGACGGGGGCGCCGGCGAGGAGGCAGAGGGAGATGACGCTTTGTTTTTCGTGGTCGGTGGCGAAGGTGTTGAGGCGGATGAAGTCGGGATCGAGGATGACGCATCCGCGTCCGGCGAGGCGCGACCAGTGGACGAGGCCGTCCACGGCGTTGCCATAGACCGACCAGCCTTCGCGGCGCTGCCCGCGGAACCAGTCGCTCCATTTGGTCCAGCCGCCTTCGCCGGTGTCTTCGTTCACGCGGATCATGTGTCCGTAGCGGGCTTCGAGTTCGGCGTCGTGGTGGAGGTGGGGCATGACGAGGCTGAGGAACATGCCGCGTTCATCGGCGGCTTCGCGCATCCAGCGCAGGGCGGTGGCGTAGTGTTCGCGGGGGCGTTCGGGGCCGACGCGCCCGAGCCAGCGGTCGCGGCCGTCCTCGTACCAGGAGAGGAAATCAATGCGGTAATAGCGGATGCCCATGTCGGCGTAGAAGTGGATCCAGCCTTTGACATATTGCTCGGCGCCGGGGCGGTTGACCTGCACCCAGGGGAAGCGGGCGTCCTCGGCGGGGTTTTTGAGGGTGGAGACAGGGATGTCGGTGCCGACAATCAGGCATTGGGTGTCGTGGTCGTCCACATGGACCCAGAGGGGGTTGCCGTACATGCCGAGTTCCATGCCGCGTTCGCGCAGGTGGCGGGCCCACCAGGCGTAGTCGTGCCGCCAGTGGCGCGAGTGGGAGAGGCGGTAGCCGTTTTCGTTGAGCTGGGTGCAGTCGCCCCAGCCATCCATGCAGACCATGCGATAGCCGTAGGGTTTGAGCTCGGCATCAACCCAGTTGATGTTGGCCAGCCACTCGTCCTCGGTGATGTGAATGTCGTTCTGGCCGGCCTGTTCCTTGAGAATTTGGTTTTCGTAGATGCTCCAATAGAGCGGGGCGTTGCGCGCGGGGGAGGGGGTGGTTTGGGTCAACAAGAGGGTGGCGGCGGCCAGGATGGTGGTGATGTGTGCTCGAACAAACATTGGCGGGGAGCATAGCAGGTTGACTTGGATCATTCACCAGCCGAGATGAAAATATTATTGGCCGACGGGCAGCATGATGCGGCAAATGGCCCAAAATGGACCCGAAAACGCCAAAAATTAGGCGAAAATGGCGGAAAAATGGGCAAAATGAGCGCAAAATGAGACGATTTGGCTGATTGCG
>JAAZFE010000092.1 GCA_012511885.1 Lentisphaerota bacterium
CTGCCTAAAACCACCGCTTAGGCTTGCCAGACAGCCCAAATCCTGCCACTTTGACCCCGAGTAGCAACCCAAGGCGAGGAAACGCTAGAACAAAACCCTGGTGTTGCAATAGCTACTGGCTAACAAGTGTCGAAATGGCGATCCAGATCTGGGTCTTCACCGCATTTGGTGTAGTGCCGAGGAAAGTTTTAATGCGGAGGTGATGTTTGCTCCACTTGAAGAACAGCTCGACCATCCATCGTGCTTTGTACAACTTGGCTATGGTCATGGCTGGCAGTGTGAAATCGTTGGTGAGAAACACGAGCAGAGAACTTGGATCGTCTGGGTTGCGAAACTTGATCCGGCGCAGAGGTTCGGGATACGCCCTGGCTGGGTAGAAATTTGTGAGAAGCACGGTCTGCTCGCAGATCAGGCCAGTACTCCTGTCGGCCGAGTGAGAGTATCGACGTTGAAACTTGAAGTTGGTTTTGGCCCTGGTGACAAAGAACGCTCGGCAGGTGTTGATTTCGAAACGCCGGGTGAAGTCGAGATAGGCACGGTCCATAAGATAGTATGCGCCGGGCATGGGGATGAGATTGTCTAGGATGTTGACATCGTGCATTCGCCCGTCGGAAATATGAATAAACTCGAGGATGTTGCCCCGAAGGTTCATCAAGGTATGATCGTATAGGCGGATTCAAGTCGACAACAGCCGTATATTGTCATAACAAACTCACTATTAATATGTTGCGAAGGCACTCTTCTCAAACGTTGGGACACGAGTGATAATATGTGAGAATAATTTTCAGCCGTGGGATGAGGCAAAAATCGGGTAATTTGCATGAAATCTGTCTCTTTTTGAGCCTGGATTATGCACGTGACAAGTCTGGCCCGGCGGGGCGAAGCTGTATGCACATACCGCGAGCCCCGAATAATGCCGCAGACAGGTTGGAATCGTCGCGCCGAAGGGCAACATGGATGAAAACTGAATTGTTCATGATTATTTCCGCATCATGCTGCTCTGCGGCAAATAACAATACTTTCATCCATGTTGATAAATTATTCAGGCAAAATCCGTCCACACGACGCTCCTTCAGCGCCAAATCAGCAAAAAACACCAAATTTTGACCGTTTTTTGCCTTTCCGAGCTGATTTTAAGCATGATTTCTGCTCATACGCCGTCTTTTGAGCCTCTCGCTCGCCTGTTTACCCGCAAAGCCCCATTATTCAGCCTTACCTTCTCCCCGTGTGTAGTGAGCCGTGTGACGATCATTTCAGCCCATCTCCCGCATCGCCCACAAAACCAGGATAAATACACACAAATCTATTTCCATATATAATTATATGTGGAAATATTGATATATATAACTTACTCTATCTCAAATTGTTGCCAAATTTAGTTTTCCATATAATATTTTCACATATGACAAAAATCGAGAATAAACAGCTCAAATCCACGCCTGCCATGATTCTACCCCCTCATTTTGCATAATCCTGCCAACTTTTACGCGTTTTTCGTATTTTTTGATCATATTTTTCGATTTTTTTTGAGAGGAACTTGAATGTGACGCTATATTTTGTTACGGATTTCCACCGGACAAAATTATGAGCGCACAAGATATTTTCATGTTGTTATTTCAAGTTCTCGGCGGGCTGAGCCTGTTCATCTATGGCATGAACGTGATGACCAGCAGCCTGCGCGAGGCGGCTGGCAGCTCGCTTCGCACCATTCTGGCCCGCGCCACGCAAAGCCGGGTTCATGGCTCGGTGTTTGGCACCATGTTCGGCTTTTTGGCGCACTCGGGCGCCGCGGTGGCCGCGCTGGCCGGCTTCGTGAATGCCGGGGTCATGACCCTCGAACAGGCGATTGCTCCCGTGTTTGGCGCCAACATCGGCACATCGGTTTCCATGCTGATGATCTCCTTTCGGATTGCCGACTACTGCTGGGTGGTGATCGGCATCGGTTTCCTGCTGGACTCGTTGATTCCGTCGGAGCGATGGAGCAAGCTGGGTCGCGCGCTCATTGGCTTTGGTCTGCTGTTCCTAGGGATGGAGGTTATTTCGACAGGCATTGCGCCGCACAAGGACGCGTTGGAGCCCTGGCTGGTGCTGTTCCGCGGCGATGTATGGACTTATCGGCTGCTGAGCGTGGCGTTTTCGGCTCTGCTGACGGCGCTGATGACGTCATCGGGCGCCATGATTGGACTGTGCTTTGCGCTGATCAAGGCGGGGATGTTTACCGAGTTCGAGCAGGCGGCGGTGGTGATTCTGGGCGCGCACATCGGCACGTGCATCGTGCCCATTGTGGCGGCGTTGCCCATGAGTATTGGGGCGTGGCGCGTGGCCATTGCCCACTTGTGGTTCAACGTGCTGCACGTCATTTTGTTTCTGGTCATCTGGCCCGTTTCGGTCTGGAGCGCCAAGGCCATCTCCCCCGACCTGCTGGCCCAAGCCGCCTACTTCAACACCTATACGATGGTGGTCGGCACCCTGCTGTTTCTGCCCTTTCTGCGGCACTTTACCAAACTGGTGCGCGTGAGCACCCCCTCGAAGGAACCCACCCCCGCCCCCTCGTTTCTGGACGACAAACTCTTCGCCCGGCCCGAACAGGCTCTGGCGGGTGTCGTGCGCGAACTGCGCCGCATGGCCGAAATCTGCGTGGACAGCATGATGCTCAACGGCGAGCTGATGCTCAATTTCAACCGCAAAACCCACCGCAAACTCCTCTCCAACGAGGAAATCATCAACGAGGTGCGCGAGGCCGTCAGCGACTACCTCGGGCGTCTCACCAAACACTATCTCTCGCGGCGGCAGACCCTCTTTCTCCAGCACCTCGACCGCTGCATGAAGGACATCGAGCGCATCGGCGACTACCTGACTCATCTGGGCGAAACCACCCGCGAACGCACCGGCAATCCCGAGGCCCTTCTGCCCGAGGATCTCTTCAACACCTGGTTCAACCTGTTCCGCACCGCCAAACACGTCACCAGCCTCATGGCGAAATCGTTCGATCCAGATTCCGAAACGTTCCAGACCACGGCGCTGGCCATCTTGCGCGCGCGCGATGCCTATATGGTTCAGTCCATGGACGCCAAGGCCGACTATGCGGACGCCATCCGCAATCGGCGCATCGCCCCCATCGCCGGCTATTATCTTGCGCGTTACATCGAGGACCTCGACCGCATGGTCCGGCGAATCAAGTCCATTGCTTTCGCCGTGCAGCAACCCGATTTCCGCGTCAAGGCCTACAAATTCAGGCGGGAGGCCGAACCGCCCCTCGCCTATGAGCCGCCCCACCGCGTGGACCCCGGCAAGTATCTGGCCCTGCTCCAAAAGGACATCCCTTATGACGAGGACGACGACGATCTTCCCGAGCTGATCCCGCGGAAAATTCCCAGCTCCTCGCCCCACAAGGCCCCCCCCGACGAACCGCCGCCCGAGTCGCCCCCGACGGCAACCTGATCAGTCCGCCGCCGCCTGGTTTTCTGCAGGCCGTCCCCCGGCCACCGCGCGCAGCCCCACCACGTTGTCGAGCAGTTCGCGCAGTTCGGCGGTGGCCAAAGCGCGATCCGCCGACGCAAAAAACTTGTCGAGCCCCTCGGCGCCATTCAGCTCATACACGCTGGCCTGGAGACCCATTTCCAGCCGGTCTATTTCCTTGATCAAGCGGGCCTCGGCCGACTCCCCGCGCTCGAACTCCTCCCAGAGCGCGAGATAGTCCGCGCCGTTGGGCAAGTGGGCAAACACCCGATCCAGCGATTCCCTCTCCCGTGCCTGCTTCTCCTCCAGCGCCATCTCGTGGGGGATGATGTCGCCCGCGTGAATCTCGCCAAAATCGTGCAGCAGGGCCATGCGCAACAGCTTGAGCGGGTCCAGATTCGGGAACCAGGCGTCGGCAACCAGCATGGCCAGCACCGCCACCCCCAGCGAGTGCTCGGCCACGGTCTCGCATTGCTCCTCGGCCACACCACCGCGCAACCACCCCTGCCGGTAAAGATTCTTGAGCTGGTTGAACTCGTAATATACCCGCGCCAGCGGCGCCAGATCCCGCCCGTCCAGTTTGGCCGTCACCCGCGCCCGTTTGGTCTTCATGATCCTGATTCCTTATGCTCGTGGCCATCAGCCCGCAACCGCCGTGTCCCCGGCACCGCCGCGCGATGCCACCTCACTTGATGAACAGCATTTCCTGATAGGTCGGCAGCGGCCAGAGATCGTCCGGCACAATGCATTCGAGCTCGTCCACAATCACGCGCACCGCGTCCATGGCGGGCATGATCACTTCGCGGCAATAGAGCGCGTGGCGGGGCATATCCGGGTGCTCCTCACGTTCGAGGGCCTTGCGCAACGCCTCGTTGCGCTGCTGCAAATCGGCCACCAGCTTGCACAGCTCATCCAGCACCGTGGTGCAGTGCTTCCGGCCCATCTGCTTCAACGCCAGCGAGGTCTCCGCCAACAGTTTCTGATAGGTCACCGCCGCCGGGAAAATCATGGTCTTCGAGATTTCGAACGCGAGACGTCCCTCGATCATGATGTCCTTGATGTACTTCTCGAGATAGATCTCGTTGCGGCTATGGAACTCGCGCACCGAAAGCACATCGTGCCGGGTCAGCACCTCGTCGTTCGCCTTGTTCTGGGCGGCCGGGATGGCTTCCGCCGTGTGGCGGGCATGAGGCAGACCGCGCTTGGCGGCCTCCGCGCGCCACGCCTCGGTATAGCCGTCGCCATTAAAAATGATCCGCCGATGCCGGCTGATGATCTGCTGGATCACCTTCTGGGTGGCCGCGCCCAACTCCGCGGGCGTCCGGGCTTTGGCCGCCTCCAAACGATCCGCAATATAGCCGAGCGAATCGGCCACAATCGTGTTCAGAATCACTAGCGGCCCGGCCACAGACTGGTTCGCGCCCAGCCCGCGAAACTCGAACTTGTTGCCGGTAAAGGCGAATGGGCTCGTGCGGTTGCGGTCGCCACTATCCATGGGCAGCGGCGGCAGGGTATCCACACCCACGCTGAGCACACCCGGCGCCTTGGCACGGCTGCGGCTGCCCCGCGCGATGCTCTCGAACACCTCGGTCAGCTGCTCGCCAAGGAAGATGGACAAGATGGCCGGGGGCGCTTCGTTCGCACCCAGACGGTGGTCGTTGCCCGCGTGCGCGATGGATGCGCGCAACAGCGACGCATGCCGGTCCACCGCGCGGATCACCGCCGCGCACACCGCCAAAAACTGCATGTTCTGATGCGGCGTGTCGCCCGGCTCCAGCAGGTTGAAATCACGCGTGCCCAGCGACCAGTTCAAATGCTTGCCCGACCCGTTGATGCCCGCAAAGGGCTTTTCGTGCAGCAGGCAGGTCATGCCATAGCGGCGCGCCACCCGCTGCAGAACCGTCATGGTCAGATACTGGTGATCCGCCGCCACGTTGGCGTTCTCATAGACCGGCGCCAGCTCATACTGTCCCGGCGCGACCTCGTTGTGCCGCGTCTTGATCGGCACGCCCAGCTTGTACAGCTCGCGCTCGACCTCCAGCATGAACGCCAGCACCCGCTCGGGAATCGCCCCGAAATACTGGTCCTCCATCTCCTGACCCTTGGGCGGCTTGGCGCCAAACAACGTGCGCCCCGCGCTGATCAAGTCCGGCCGCGCGAAGAAAAAGTTGCGGTCCACCAGAAAATATTCCTGCTCGCAGCCGACCATCGGCACAATGCGCTCCTTCACCTTGCGCCCGAAGAGCCGCAGCAGGCGCTGGGCCTGCACGTTCAGCGCCTGCATCGAGCGCAGCAACGGAGTCTTCATGTCCAGCGCCTCGCCGGTCCACGAACAGAACACCGTGGGAATACACAGCGTGGTCCCGTTGGGGTTCTCCAAAATATAGGCCGGGCTGGTCACATCCCAGGCCGTGTAGCCGCGCGCCTCGAACATCGCCCGGATGCCCCCCGACGGGAAACTCGAGGCGTCCGACTCCCCCTGAATGAGCTGCTGCGCCGAAAACTCCGCCAGCGCCCCCCCGTGGCCGTCCGGCTCCAGAAAACTATCGTGCTTCTCGGCGGTCAGGCCGGTCAGCGGATAAAATACATGCGCGTAGTGGGTGGCGCCCTTCTCAATCGCCCAGTCCCGCATCGCCTTGGCCACTTCGGTGGCCACCGACACATCCAGCTTGGTGCCGCGGTCAATCGTCCGGCGCAGCGCTTGATAGGCCGTGGCCGGCAACCGCGCCTTCATGATGCGGTCGTCAAACACATTCGACCCGAAAATCTCGCGGGCTGGCGTCTTCGAAAAGTCCAGCGCCGGGGCGGTCGCCCGATAGTTGGTCACCGCCGCAATCGCGTTCAATCTTGCCATGCTCATGCTATCCGCCTCTTTCTCGTCCACGTCACGCATTGGCGCAAGGCACACCCATCCACTCCCGCGGAAAGCTCCCGCCGGCCAGCGCGTGCCTCGTCCTCCAACACGAGACGGCCCACAGTGTGCCCCTTGCCGTTCAAGAAAGCAAGAAAACCACGGCGCAGACTTTTTCCTTCCCCTGCAGGCGGCAGACGCCGATACTATCCGCCATACGCCTATGAAACAAGTGATCCAAAAAGCCAATGTCCTGATCGAGGCGCTGCCGCATATCCAGCAGTTCCGGGGCGACACCGTCGTGGTCAAATTCGGCGGCTCCTCCATGGACAACCCCGATCTCATCCGCAACATCCTCGAAGACATCGCCTTCATGAGCTGCGTAGGCATGCGCCCCGTGCTCGTGCATGGCGGCGGCAAGTCCATCAACATGCGCATGAAGCAGCAGGGCCTCCAGGCCACCTTCCTCCAGGGCCTGCGGGTGACCGATGCCGCCACCATCGAGATTGTCGAGCAGGTCCTCAACCGCGAAGTCAACCCCCACCTGGTGGACACCCTCAACCAGCTCGGGTGCAAAGCCCGTGGCATCCATGGCGAAGACATCATCACCGCGCGCCGCCATACCATTGTGGACCCCGACACCGGCAACGTCCTGGACTGGGGCTTTGTCGGCGCCATCACCCGCGTGGATGTGCTCCCCGTCAAGGCCTACCTCGAAGCCGATATCACCCCCGTCATCACCCCCCTCGGCGCCGACGCCGACCAGCACCTCTATAACATCAACGCCGACGCGGCCGCGGCCGCCCTCGCCGAACGCCTCCAAGCCCGCAAACTCGTCTTCCTGTCCGACGTTCCCGGACTCCTCGCCGACCCCACCGACCGCTCCTCCCTCCTCAGCACTCTGCACCTCTTTGAGGTGGAAGACCTCGTCAAGCGCGGCGTCATTGCCGGCGGTATGTTGCCCAAGATTGATGGCGCCCTCAAAGCCCTCAAGGCCGGCGTGCGCAAAACCCACATCATTGATGCCGCCCTGCCCCACTCCCTTCTCCTCGAACTGTTCACCGACAAAGGAATCGGCACGGAGATTGTTCGCGATGACCTCTGACCCCAAACTCCTCCACAAGCAATACGTCATGCCCACCTACGCCCCCGGGCTCACCCTCGTCCGTGGCGAAGGCGTCACCGTCTGGGACGACACCGGCAAGGCCTACCTCGACTGCACCGCCGGCATCGCCGTCTGCAACACGGGCCATTGCCATCCGGCCGTGGTCGCCGCTATCCAGAGCCAGGCCGCCACCCTGATGCACTGCTCGAACCTCTTCCACAATCTGGTTCAGCCACGGCTGGCCCAGCGCCTCGCCGAACTCACCCTTGGCGGCAAGGTCTTCTTCTGCAACTCCGGCGCCGAAGCCAACGAGGCCCTCTTCAAAATCGCGCGCAAGTGGGGCTCCGCCGACGGCCGCTACGAAATCATCACCATGAAAAACTCCTTTCATGGCCGCACCCTCGCCACCATGACCGCCACCGGCCAAACCAAATATCAGCAGGGCTACGCTCCCCTCATGCCCGGATTTGTTTACGCCGATTTCAACCAGCTCGACTCCGTGCGCGCCGCCATCACCCCCGCCACCGTCGCCATCCTCTGCGAGGCCGTCCAGGGCGAGGGCGGCGTCATCCCCGCCACCCCCGACTTCATGACCGGTTTGCGCGACCTGTGCGACCAACACGACCTGCTGCTCTTCTTCGACGAGGTCCAATGTGGCATCGGCCGCACCGGAGCCTGGTTCGGCTATCAGCACTATAATGTGCGCCCCGACGGCTTCTCCATGGCCAAGGCCCTCGGCGGCGGCTTCCCCATCGGCGCCGCCACCGTCACCCCCGAACTGGCCGACATCTTCCAGCCCGGCAACCATGCCAGCACCTTCGGCGGCACCCCCCTCGCCGCCGCCGCCGCCCTCGCCGTGCTCGACACCGTCGAAAACGAGCGCCTGATTGACAACGCCAACCAGATGGGCGCCCTCCTCAAGGACGGTCTGGCCACCCTCGCCCAAAAGTACCCGCTCATCCGGACCATCCGCGGCCTCGGCCTCATGATCGGCGTCGAACTCACCGTGCCCGCCAAGCCCCTCGAAGCCCGCCTGCGCGATAACGGCCTCCTCTGCATCGCCACCGGCGAAAACGTCCTGCGTTTTGTGCCCCCCCTCGTCATCCGCGAGCCCCATATCCGCCAAATCCTCAAGGCCCTCGACCAAGTCCTCGCAACCGCATAGCCTTCCCCCCCTCCTCTTCCGGGTTGACCCTTCGCGCCAATTCGCTACATTCAATCCCGATGCTCAAAAGCAAATTCCATCTCGTCTTGGTTGTCTTGGCGGTCGCTTGCCTGATCGCCCCCCCCGCCCATGCCGCCAAAAAATGGCGTCCTCCCTATACCAACTGCCAGATCATCCCCAATCCCAGCAACGACGGCGACAGCTTCCACGTCCGCGCCGGCAACATCAAAAACCGCACCTACCTCTTCCGCCTCTACTTTGTGGATACCCCCGAAGACGACCGCTCTCTGCCCGAGCGCCTCCAGGAGCAGGCCGACTACTTTGGTATCGAAAACATCAACGACGTCATCAAAGCCGGCAAAGAAGCCACCAAATTCACCCAAAACTTCCTCAAAGACGGCTTCACCGTTTACTCGCGCCTCTCCGACGCCCTCGGACGCTCCAAAAAAGACCGCGACTACGCCATGGTCAACGTCAACGGCGTTGACCTCGGCTATGAGCTCGTCCGCCACGGACTCGCCCGCATCCACGGCATGCCCACCGATCTCTCCGACCAGCCCGACTACAAATGCAGCGCCGACAACTGGAAACGCAAACTCCGCGGCGCCGAAGCCGAGGCCAAGCGGGAAAAACGCGGCGCCTGGGCCTATGCCGGCGCGCCTATGACCCGCATGGAAGCCCTCATGGCCCCGCGCAACGTTGATGAGCAGGATGTCGTCCTCACCACCTCCATTGACATCTATCCCGCCGATCCCGCCCAAACCCGCCCCATCGGCCGTCTCAACCCCGGCGTCACCATCCACGTCATCAAAGGCATCAGCCACGACCGCGCCCTCGTCCGCTTCACCACCTCCAGCGGCAACGAATACGAGGGCTCCGCCCGCTTCATTGACCTCGGCCTCTGACCCCCCCCCCCGCGCGACCTCGCGCGCACGCCTCCCCCCTGCCTACCCCCCGGATGGCGCGGCCTTCCCCTTCTCCCGGTAAATCTCAACCGCCACGCTGGCGGTCTGCGTCAGCGCTTTCGGCTTGTCCACCACCACGCGCACGGCCCGCACCCCGGTCCAGGCCAAGCACACCTCGGCCACGGCCGACGCGAGCGCCTCGACCAAATGAAACTTGCCCTCCTGGGCCACCTCGATCACCGCCGACTCGATCTGCTCATAATTGAGCGTATCCTCGAGGCGATCCGACTGCGCCGCCCGGCGCGTATCCACCGCCAGCGCCACATCCATCCACACCGTCCGCCGGCGCTTGCGCTCCCGGGGATACACCCCCAGCACACACCCCACCTCAAGCCGCCGCAGGTGAATCCAGTCCGCCAGATCCTGCCGAACCACAGAACCCGATAACCAATTGGGCTGATTCCGTTCGTTCATATCGCCCCTAATCTAGCCCCATTCCCCCGATTCACGCAACCCCCACCCACCCCGGATCCAAAAAGCGGCGGGCCTATCGTCTTTAAGATTGCCCCGCGCCATCCCGACCCGTTAGAATGCACCCAGTAGAAATCCGATGCGGAGGAAAGCCATATGACCGACCCTACTGACAACCTCGACCCGGCAGAAAACCCGGATGTGATCGAACCCGCCGAAGACACCACCCCCGACGACGTCCAGCCGCCCCAAACCGGCCTGGCCGCGCCGCCGCCCCTGCCCCAGCCCAAGGTGGGGTTCTTCCGACGCCTGTTCATGTCGCGCAAAAAACAGCAGGCCCTGGCCGTGCAGAACGGCTATCTCGAAATGGTGGACCTCATCCGCGCCATCCGCGCCCACCTCGACCGGCAGGAAGCCGTCCAAGGCCGTGTGCTGTCCATGCTTGAAATGGTCCCCGGAGCCATGGAGCGCCAAAACGATGTCATGACGCTCTTCAAGCAGCAGCTTGAAAACTCCATGGACAACGACCAGCAGCTCGCCGACACCATGGGCCGCCTCAACGGCACCCTCGACGCCATGAACGAGTCGCAGAAAACCTCGTCGCGCACCATCACCGATCTCATCGGGCGCTCGCGCGAAACCGAGCTGCTCCTGCGCGAAGTCATGCGCCGCGCCGAGCGCCGCATGAACCTGCTCATCGTCATTTTCCTGGTCCTGGTCATCGGCGGTGGCTTCTACTTCTTCCGCACAGCCTCGCGCTCCGCCCCCCCCCCGACCGACGCCAAGCCCGCCAAAACCCAGGTTGCCGAACCCAAGCCCGAGCCCCCGACCGAGGCCAAGCCGGCCCCCGCCAAGACCGAACCGAAGAAAGCCGACAAGCCGGCCAAGGAAACCAAGGCGCCCGCCGTCAAACCAAAAAAAGAAAAGAAAGCCGAGCCGGCCCGGGAACCCGCTCCCGTAAAGGCGGAAAAGAAAAAAGCCGAACCCAAAACCGAACCCAAAGCCAAACCCGAGCCCAAGCGCGAACCCGTGGTCGCGCCTTCCCCCGAACCGGCACCGGAACCCGTCCCCGCCGAGGAACCGGCCGCGGAAGTTCAACCTGAAGCCGAACCCGCTGCGGAGCCAATCCCCGCTCCTGTCGTCACCGAAAAACCCGAGCCCAAGTCCGTGGCCAAGCCTGAACCCAAGCCCGAGGCCAAGCCTGAGCCCGCCAAGAAAAAGGATAAGGACTCCGGCAAGTCCCAGCCCGTGAAGCTGGACGCCAAATCCAAGGACGCCCCCAAGAAAAAATCCGAACCGAAGGCCAAGCCCAAAGCTGAACCCGCGCCCGAGGCCGCTCCCCCGCAACCCGCCGCGGAAGAACCTGCCGCCGCGGCCGAACCGGTCGAAGTGCAGACCTCTCCCGAGCCCGAGCCCGTTTCCGAACCCGCGACAATTGACCTGTCCCTGACCGCTGAAACCATCAACCTCGAGCCGTCCGGCGACAACATCTCATCCGGCATCACCGCTTCGACTCCATGACCGATCCCTCGCGGGAAGCCCCGCAGGCCTACTTTTATGAAGCGTTCGCCGAGGAGGCCGAACGCCTGCTCCATCATGCTGCCAAGGCCGGCCTGCGCGTGGCCGCCACGCCCCACACCATCCAGGAGACGGGTCACGCCACCCCACCCGCCCCCGTCATCAGCGTCCGCACTCAATCCATCCTGCCAACCGGCTGGGCTCCGTCGCTGCGCGGCCTTCTCAGCCGCTCGACCGGCTATGACCATCTGCTGGCCTATCGCGATGCCGCCGGCGCCTCCTGCCCTCCGCTCGGCTATCTGCCCCTCTACTGCGCCCGCGCCGTCGCCGAGCAGGCCCTGCTGCTTTGGACCGCCCTGCTCCGACGCCTGCCCGCCCAGCTGCGCCAGTTCGACACCTTCGACCGCGACCACCTGACCGGGCACGAAAACGCCGGTCGCACCCTCGCCATCTGGGGCGTCGGCAACATCGGCCGTCAAATCTGGCGCATCGCCACCGCGCTCGACATGACCGTGCTGGGCGTGGACCCCGTTCAGCGCCATGCTGATGTCGCCTATACCACCCCCGAAGACGCTCTCGCCCGCGCCGACATCCTTGTCTGTGCCATGAACCTCACCCCGCGCAACCGGGGCTACTTCACCGCCGAACGCCTCGCGCTGACCCGCCGCCAGCCCATCTTGGTCAACATTGCCCGGGGCGAGTTCACCCCCGCCGCCGTGCTGGAAACCGCCCTCGACCAAGACCAACTCTCCGGCGTGGCGCTGGATGTCTATAACGAGGAAGCCAGCCTGGCCGTGGCCCTGCGCAACCGCCAGCCCGACCAACTGACCGCAGACAACCAAGCCCTCCTGCGCCTGCAGAAACGGCCCGATGTGCTGCTGACGCCTCACAACGCATTCAACACCGCCGAAGCCGTCGAACGTAAATCCGAGCAATCCATCCGCGCCCTGCGCGAACTGCTGCAAACTGGCGCTTTCCTCTGGCCCGCCCCCGAGGAATAGCCGCCCCCCTCCCGCGACTTACTCGGCAAAACCCCGCCACAGCGGAGTGGCCGGCGCAACTTGCCGGCACCAGTCCGCCAGACTCTCCGCCAACGCGCGCGGCAGCAGCTCCGACTCCCCCACCTGCTCGAGCGGCATCCACTCGAAGGCCAAATGCTCCTCCCGCGCCGCAGGCGGACGGTCCTCCGGCAGCTCGTCGCTCGCCACCGCGAATACCAGCGAGATCTCGCTCACCCGACCCTCGCGCGCGTCATACACCTGCTCCACCACCCCCAAAAGCCGCCCCACCCGGCAGTCCGCGCCCAGCTCCTCGCGCCACTCGCGCCTCAGCGCCTGCGCCGAGTCCTCGCCCCAGTCCACATGCCCCCCCGGCAAATACAAGTTGCCAAATTCCCGGTTGCGGCAAACCAAAACCTGGCCCGCGCGCACACAGGCCCCGCGCGCCAATACCTCAATGGCCGGACTCGCGCCGTGAGTCATCATGGGTGAAGTTTCCGGCTAGTCCCCGATGATCTTGATCAGGACACGCTTGCGACGGAGGCCGTCAAACTCGCCGTAGAAAATCTGCTCCCAAGGGCCCAGATCCAACTGACCCTCCGTAATGGCCACCACCACTTCCCGGCCCATCACGCTGCGCTTGAGGTGGGCGTCGGCATTGTCCTCGCCGGTCAGGTTGTGGTCGTACTGCGAGTACGGTTTTTCCGGCGCCAGCCCTTCGAGCCAACGCTCGAAGTCGCGGTGCAGCCCGCTTTCATTGTCATTGATGAATACGCTGGCGGTGATGTGCATGGCATTCACCAGACAGAGGCCCTCGCGCACACCGCTGGCGCGCACCGCCGCCGACACCTCCGGTGTCAAATTCACATAGCCCCGCCGGTTCGGCACCTGCATCCATAGTTCTTTGCGATATGACTTCATGCCGTCATGATGCCGTCTTGACGCCCGTCCGACAACCCTCAACTTGCCCGCCGCCGCCGGGAGGCTTGACAGAAATGGCCGCGCTTATAGGATGCTCACCCAACTCATGAGCATTCATCAGCATCCAAAATCGTCGTTCCCTTGGTTTCCCGGCTCAAGGCAGGAGTGGCATGCCGCCGGACGAGCCCTGGGCGAATTCGTCCTGCTCGGCGCCCTGACCTTCCTGCCCTCGCTGCTCGTTGCCATCGATTCGGTTTGGCTGCAGCGCCGCATCGGGGAAGTCTCCTGCACCGAAAGTGTGCAGCACGTGAGCGTGCTGGCCGCGGCGCTCCTGTTTGCCTGGCGCGCCTACCGCGATCCCGCTGTGCGCGGTGCCGCCGCGCTCTTTGCCGGCTTCTTCGGCACCATGACCATCCGCGAATTCGATGGCCTCCTCGACCGGATCGTCCATGGCTTCTGGCTGTGGCCCGCCCTGCTGATGACCGCCATCACCCTCCTCTATGTCGGGGCCCGAGAGCGCCACACCCTCATCCCCGGCCTGGCCGCCTTCGTGCGCACGCACGCCTACTACCCCATTTTCTTCGGCCTCCTCATCATCCTGGTCTTCTCCCAAACCTTCGGCAGCGGCGCCTTCCTGTGGTATCACCTGATCGACGAAGCCACCGTGCGCGAATTCAAACCGGCCTTCCAGGAAGGGCTCGAAGTGTACGGCTATATCATCCTGCTCTACGGCGCCTGGCGCTACGCACGCCAACCCCGCATGGACCCCGCGTAAACACCCGCCCCATCCCGGGAAAAAACTTTGAGCAAGGACTTGACAAATTAGTCCAATGTCGTATTGTCCCAAACTGTATGAATTATTTGCCATGACTTCAACCCCTCCATCCCATGCCCGCTTGCGGCGGCGCGCCCCCTCAACCGAGCGCACGCTGAACGTGCCCACGCTGCTGCCCCTGTGGCAGCGCATCCATCAGGAATTCATCCTGCACAGCCAACGTTGGGGCCTGCCCCCCAAGGTCTATATGGCCCTGGTGTACCTGTACACCAACCCCGGCGAAGCCGAACCGGCCATGATCGCCCAGGCCATCTTTGCCCCCCGCCAAACCGTAACCTCGGTCCTCAACACCCTTGAACGCCAACAACTGGCCACCCGCGAAGCGCATCCCCATGACCTTCGCCGCATGCAAATCCGCCTGACCGCCAAAGGCCAACGGCTGGCTCACGATATACTGCAGAATCTGATCGAATTTGAAACCGCCGCCCTGCAAGTGCTCGCCCAGCATAAGGTGCCAGCCCTGCTCAAGGATCTCAACCGCTATGCCGATGCGCTGGTCGCTCAGAACGACCGCGCGGCTCAAACCTGAAAGACCTGCCCATGCGCTCATCCCGATCTTGCCGTTCCCTTGCTATACCTTTGCTGGCCCTGCTTCTGGCTGCCGGGTGCGCCCGGTTTGAGCCGACCCGCGCCAGACAGGAGCAAACCGACACCTTCAGCGCGCACCTCGCCGAGCGGGCCGAACGCGAACTGATTGCGCCGCTCTCCCTCGAAGATTGCCTGGTCATCGCCGTCTCCAACAACTACGAAGTCCGCTTGGCCGACCTCAACCGCCAGCTCTACCGCATCGGCAAGCAAGTCGCCTTTACCGCCTTTCTCCCCAACGTGGCCGCCGCCGCGGGCTATAACAGCTACGCCAAGGACCCCCAGGTCACCGACAAGCGCTTCAGCAGCGTCAGCCTCGACGCCAGCATGCCCATTTTCATGCCATCCACCTGGTTCCTCTATATGGCCGCGCGGCATGGCTACGCCACCGCGGATATCGCCGCCAACTACGTGCGCCAAGGCATCGTGCTGCAAACCACCGCCGCCTACTTCGACCTGCAAGCGCAACGCGACACCGTGGCCGCCCTCGAAACCCAACTCGAAGCCGCCCGCGAACTCGCCCGCCGGGTCGAAGGACTCGCCGAAGAGGGCATGATCGCCCGCTGGGAAGGCGACCAGGCCATCTTCGCCGCGGAACTGCGCGAAACCTCGCTGAACCAAGCCCGCCGCCAAGTGACCGTACGGCGCGCCGAACTCCTCGAAATCATGGGCCTTTCTCCGCTGGCGCCCATTGACATCTCCGGCGAGGCCGCCGACCCCGTCCGCCCCGAGGGGGCCGTGGATGAACTCGTGCTCCAAACGCTCGAAATCCATCCCCAACTGGCCATGGCCGATCGCCAGGTGGTCATCCAGGATCATCAGGTGCGTCAGGCCTTCTGCAATTTCCTGCCCACTGTCAACCTGTTCTCGTCAGGCTCCTGGACCGGCAACGATCTCGCCGCCCACTCGGCCAACTGGGTCTCCGGATTCCAGGGCGCGTGGACCCTCTTCGATGGCCTCGCCAATGTCGCCCGCTATCGCGCCGCCAAAGTCGAGCGCCAGCAGAGCCGCCTCGAACGCGAACGCACGTTCCTGGCCGTCATGGTCGGCGTGGTCGCGGCCGAAGCCGCCACCCACGATGCCCGCGAGGCCGCCACGCTGGCCCAGCGCGCCTATGAGGTCGCCGCGGCCAAATCCGCCGATTACGACGCCAAATCCGGCGAAGGCCTCCTGCCACTGTCCGACGCACTCGATGCGCGCGCCGACAAAGACCTGGCCTATGTTGATCTCGTGCGAAGCCGCCACCAGGAACGCCTGGCGCTTGCCAATCTTGAACTGGCCATGGGCCTGACATTGACCCCTGAACCCCACCCCCCTGTAGCAGAGGAATGATCCGATGAATACTCGCCACCTTCTCATCTCCGCCAGTCTCGCGCTGGCATTGATCCTGACCGGCTGCGGCCGCGCCAAAAATCGCCAGGCCAGCCCCGAAACCGCCCGCGTATTGGCGGTCCGGGTCCAGCCCGTCGCCGAACGTGCCTTCGAACGCCGTCTGACCATTCAAGGCACGCTCGAAGCCAAGCGCACCGCTCTGGTCGCCTCACGAGCCGATGGCAACCTCGAAGCCATCTGGGTGGACGAGGGCGATGAGGTGGTCGCCGGAAAAACCAAACTGTTCCAGATTGATCCGGCCAGCCGGGAAAACGCGCTGACCATTGCCAAGCAGGACCTCGCCGTGGCCGAGGCCTCGTTGGCCGTCGCCAAAGCCTCCGCCGATAAAATCCGCGCCGAGGCCCGCAAGGCGGAGCTGGATTTCGCCCGCTATGAACGCCTGCACGCCGAACAGCGCGTCAGCATCAATGAGTTCGAGGCCGCCGAAGTCGGTCAGGCTCAGGCCCGTGCAGGTGTGGCCGTGGCCGAGGCCCAGGTGGACCTGGCCGAACGCCAGATCAAGCAGGCCCAAGCCGCCTTGGCCATCGCCCAGAAAAATCTCGATGACACCACGGCCATCGCCCCCCTCAGCGGCCTGATCAGCTCGCGATCGGCCGAGCCGGGCGAATTCATGTCCGTCGGGCAAACCCTGCTCAAGATCGTGGACCCCGCCTACATTGAGGCGGCCGCCTTCCTGCCCGCCCAGTATCACTCCGAAGTCGAGCCCGGCGTCACCCATTTTCGCCTGGGCGTGAATGGGCGCGATGCCGGCAGCCACCCGGTCACCTACCGCAGCCCCGTCATCAACCCCACCCTGCGCACCTTTGAAATCAAAGGCCGTGTCGAGCACGCCAACAATCTGGCCGTGCCCGGCAGCATGGCCGACCTCACCATCGTCTTCGAAGCGCGCGAAAACCTCGGCGTCCCCAGTGCCGCCATCCTCGTTCGCGCCGGAATCTCGCTGGTGTTCATCGAACGCGATGGCATAGCCGTGAGCTGCCCGGTCACCACCGGACTGCAAAACGATGGCTGGACCGAAATTCTCGACGGCCTCAAACCCGGCGACCTCGTCGTGGTTGAAGGCCAGACCCAGCTGCAAGGTGGCATGGCCGTCGAACCCCTCTAACCTGTCTTTCCCTCGGAGCCAAAACCATGTTTTTAGCCAACGCCACAACTCGCCGCCCCATCGCGATGAGCTGCCTGCTGATCGCATTGATCTTGCTGGGCATCAATTCGTTCCGCAAACTCTCCATCGAAAATCTCCCCTCGGTGGACATCCCCTACGTGGCCATCGTCACCACCTGGATCGGCGCATCGCCCGAAGACATCGAAAAAGATGTCGCCAAACATATCGAAGATGCCGTCTCCAGCATTGACGGCCTTAAGCACATCGACTCCTCCTGTCTCGAAAATGTCGCCCAAATTGTTCTGGAGTTCGACCTGGCCGTGGATGTGGACACCGCCGCTCAGGATGTCCGCGAAAGCCTCGATACGGTCCTGAGCAAACTGCCGGCAGACGCCGACCGGCCCATGATCTTCAAGATCAACCTCAACGCCATGCCCATCGCCAATATTTTCCTCTCCGGCGATGCCCCCATCGACGAAATCTACGACTATGCCGACAACGTGATCTCCGACCGCTTTGGCACCGTCCCCGGCGTGGGCGATGTCTGGGTCATTGGCGGAAACGAACGCGAAGTCTGGGTCGAACTCGACCGCGATCAACTGGTCGGCGCCGGCCTGACCGTCCAGGATGTCGCCACCGCCCTCGGCCAAAGCGTGCTCTCCCTGCCCGGGGGCCGCATCCAGGAACATGGCCACGAATATACCGTGCGCTTCGATGCCGAATACGAACGCATTGAAGATATCGAAAACCTCGAAGTCGCCAACCGCGACGGCGCCCGCCGACGCCTCGGCGATCTGGGCACCGTCCGCTTCGCCACCGAGGAAGTCCGCCAACGAGCCATCCTCGATGGACAACCCGGCGTCGTC
This sequence comes from Lentisphaerota bacterium, assembly GCA_012511885.1. GTDB lineage: Bacteria > Verrucomicrobiota > Kiritimatiellia > CAIQIC01 > Lenti-01 > JAAZFE01. The sequence continues at coordinate 18,177 of JAAZFE010000092.1, forward strand.
CTCAAAATCGTCAAAAAAGCCGACGCCAACATCGTCGAAATCGTTAAGGAAGTCCGCAAGCGCTTCGACGAACTCCAGGAAACCCTGCCCGGCGGCATGGAGCTGATCTGGGCCTCCGACGATGCCGCCAACATTCAGGCCTCCGTGGATTCAGCCATCCAGGCCGTCCTCCAGGCCGTACTGGTCTGCGCCATCGTGCTCTTCATCTTCCTGATCAATCTGCGCACGACCCTCATTGTCATCATCACCATGCCGGCCACCATCCTGATCGGCCTGTTCTTCATGCAGCTTTCCGGACTGACACTCAACCTGCCCACCCTCTTGGCCCTCGGCCTCTCCACCGGCGTGCTCGTCTCGAACTCCATCGTCGTCCTCGAAAATATCGTCGAAAAATTCGAAACCATGGACGACCGCTGGGAGGCCGCGCGCATCGGTACCAGCGAAGTCTCCGTCGCCGTTCTGGCCTCTGCCGGAACCAACGTCATTGTCATGTTGCCCATCGCCATGATGTCGAGCATCGCCGGGCGCATGCTCGCCCCTTTCGCCATCACCACCCTGATTGTCAACGCCACCTCCATCTTCATCAGCTTCACCCTCACCCCGCTGCTCAGCGCCCTGATCCTGCAACCGGCCAGCGAACGCCGCGACAACGCTGTCGCCCGCATGGGCAAACGATGGGACGGCCGCATCCAGGCCTTCGGCATGGGCTTCTCCCGAGCCTTGCGCAGCATCGCCAGCAAAAAACGCTACAACCTTCCCATCGTAGCCGGCTTCATCCTCCTCTTCCTCTTCACCATGAAGTTCGGCGGCCAGCGCCTCGGCTTCAGCTTCTCCGAAACCGCCGACAATGCGCGCATTTTCATTCGCGTCGAAACCCCCACCTACTACAACCTCGACCAAACTCTGGCACGGCTCGAAGGCATTCAGGCCCGCCTGCTCGACTTCTCCGATATCGAGAACATCCTGACCGTGGCCGGCCGCGCCTCCGCCATGAGCGGCCAAGCCGGCGAAGGCGTCTACATGGGCCAAATCGAGCTGTTCTTCAAACCCAAGACCGAACGCTCCTGGAAACTCCTTGATCGCCTCGCCGAAATCCGCGAGCTGCTCAGCGATGAAACCGACTGCCTCATCTCCGCATCCGTAGCCGGTGCGCTGGGTGGACAATCCTTTCAGATCGAAAAGAACCTCTACGGCGACGACCTCGATGTGCTCAACGACACCGCTCTGGCCGTCGAAAACGCCATCCGCACCGTGCCGGGTGTCGAAAGCATCGAAACCACCGTGCGCGACTCCAAACCCGAAATCCGCGTCATCCCCAACCGGCCCGTCCTCTCCGACCTCGGCATCCCCCCGGCAGCGCTGGCCATGGTTGTGCGCGGCAACATCGAGGGCATCGAAGCCGCCAACTACAAGCGCGGCGACCGCACCTATGACATCCGTGTCAAATTGGCCGAAACCGAAGGCAAAGATCAGATTCGCCAATTCCTGCTGCCCGCCGTGGATGGCCGTCCCATCCCCCTCGAAACCGTCGCCGATGTCGTCGATGACCGTACTCTGGTGCAAATTTATCGCGTGGACAAGCGCCGCACCATCAAGGTGCTCGGCGACATCCAAGCCGGCGCCACCACCAGCGAGATCAACCAGCAAATCGACCAGAACGTCAAAGAACAGCAAATCATCCCGCCGGGCTATCGTCTGCGTGACGCCGGCATGATCGAAATGCTCGACGAAATTGTATCCGACTTCGGCGAAGCCATGCTCATGGCCGCCCTCATGACCTTGCTCACCCTCGCGGCCATTCTCGAATCCTGGGCACGCCCCGGCCTGGTTCTGCTCACCTTGCCCATGGGCCTCATCGGAGTCATCGGCGCGCTGGCTCTGGGCAACTTTGCCCTGACCATCTTTGCCCTCCTCGGCATCCTCATGCTCATTGGCGTGGTGGTCAATCCCGCCATTCTTATCGTCGACAAGATGGCCGAACACCTGAAAGCCGGCGTCTGCCGCCGCGACGCCATGCTCACCGCCATGGCCGAGCAATTCCGCCCCGTGCTCATGGTCATCCTCGCGTCCGGCCTGGGCATGCTGCCCATGGCCATCGGCCGCGGCATCGGCTCCGAAAACCGCGCTGGCATCGGCACCGCCTCCGTGGCGGGCGTTCTCGTGGCCGGGCTGTTCACCATGACCATCCTCCCCCTCATCTACACCCTCTTCACCGGCAAACCCAGGGGCGGCGACCCCAAGGACCCTCCTTGCAAAGATGACACCTTTAAGTAAACTCCCCGCATGATCCAGTCCACCGCGCCTGTCATCAGCACCCTGCGTTTCACCGAGCTTGCCGGCTCGCCCGATGCCTGGCAACTGCTCCGCCGCCGCCAGGCGCGCGAGACCCTGCGCTCCGTTTACCGGGCCAACGACCGCTTCATCGTCAAGCAGTTCGAGACCCACGCCTCTCTGCCCCGCTACCGCCGCCCCTGGCTCATCGAAGACTCCGCCCTGCGCCGCCTCAACGGCCGGGGCGCTCCCCGCACCTTCGGCTGGCACGAGCAAACCACCCCCGAACTCCATACCGTCTGGCTCATCAAGGAATTCATCGATGGCGAGCCGGTCGCCCGCTTCACCCCCGAAGACCTGCCCGAACTTGCCCAACTCCTGGCCCACATCCATGGCGCCGGCGTCATGACCGACGACAACAACATCAGCAACTTCCTGCGTGCCGCCGACGGCCGCCTCATCTTTCTGGATTTCGGCTCCGCCCGCCTCACCCGCCGCGAACGCCTCTGCTCCGCCCGCCTCATCGGCCGTGACCTGGCCAAACTCCGCCGCGAAGGCTTCAACTGGAACGCCAAACTCTTCACCGCCTTTTTACCCCTCTACTTCGACGCGCTCGGCGCCTCCCGGCCCCGGCGCGCCGCCATCCGCGCCGCCACCGCCTGCGTCACCGCCCTGCGCATGATCCGCAAATTTCTCACCCGCGGAAATCCCCGGGCCTGAGCCATGATCCGCCTGCTCTTAGCCGGCCTCAGCCACGACACCGTCGAGCTGCACCTCGCCGCGGCCCTGCGCGAAGCCGGCCATGATGTGCGCGCCATCGTCTCGCCCGGCTCCCCGGCCGTCACCTGGTGCCGCGACCATTCCATCCTTTTCCGCCTCCACGAATTCCGCCATCGTTTCGATCGCCGGGCCATCGCGCTCTACCGCGAATTATTGCGCGACCATCCCCGCGACATTCTCCACGCCTTCACCAACAGGGCCCTCTCCACCGCCCTCCTGGCCACCCGCCGCTTCGAGCGCCCGCCTCGCCTCGTCGGCTACCGCGGCACCATGGGCCACCTGTCCCGCTGGGACCCCGCCTCACGCCTCTCCTATCTCCACCCCCGTGTCAACGCCATCGTCTGCGTCTCGGACGCCGTCCGCCGCTACCTCCTCGAATTCAACCTTCCCGAATCCCGCCTCGCCGTCATTTGGAAAGGCCACGAACCCTCCTGGTACACCCCCGCCCCCCGCGCCGCCCTCGATGCCTTCGGCATTCCGCCCGACGCCACCACCGTCGCCTTCGTCGGCAACATCCGCCCCGTCAAAGGCGTCAACATTCTGCTCGACGCCTTCGAAACTCTCTCCGCCGATGACACCGGTCACCTCCTGCTCTTCGGCGAAGTGCGCGACCCCAAAATCCGCCGCCGCATGAACCGGCATCCGCGCATCCATTTTCTCGGCTTCCAGGCCAACGCCGCCGAACTCGCCGGCGCGTGCGACATCGCCGTCATGCCCTCCATCGAACGCGAAGGCCTGCCCAAGGCCATCCTCGAAGCCATGGCCCAAGGCGTCGTCCCCGTGGTCACCCGAGTCGGCGGCCTGCCCGAGCTCGTCGAACACTATGTCTCCGGCCTCGTCGTCCCCCCCGGCGACACCCACGCCCTGCGCGACGCCCTCACAACCCTCCTGCGCAATCCCGCCCGCCGCCGCCAACTGGCCGCCGCGGCCCGCGAGCGTGTCAACGGCCCCTTCCACTTCCGCCATACCGTCGAAAAACACCTCGCCCTCTACCGCCGTCTCCTCGACCAACCGAATCCGCCCGACAACGCGCCTGCATCCCTCACGTCAACATGATATAAAACTCGCGTGATGTTCTTCTTCCAAATCCTGGTCGTTCTGGGCCTCGTCAGCCTGGGCTTCGTGGCCCGCCGCCGGGGCATGCTCAGCGCCCAGGGCACCAACGACCTCGCCCATATCGCGCTCTCGCTGGTCTATCCCGCGTTGATTTTTGTCTCCATCACCCAACTCAGCCTGAGCGATCTGCGCGTCAACTTATCCCTGCCGCTGGTGGCCATGGCCATCGCCATGACCGGCTTCGGCTTGGGTCTGGTGACCGTCCGCCTGCTGGGCCGGGTGCCCCCCGAAACCTCCCGGGCCTTTCTCTTCCACTGCCTCATCAACAACTACTCCTTCCTGCCGCTGCCCCTCGTGCTCTTCCGCTATGGCAATGTCGGCGTCGGCCTGCTCGTCTTCTCCTCCGTCGGCTTCGAGCTGCTGCTCTGGTCGCTGGGCGTCATGCTCTTCACCCGCGCGGAGCGCAAACGCGACCGCCTCAAGTCGCTCTTCAGCCCCCCTCTGGTGGCTTTGCTCATCAGCCTGGCCGTGGTCGCCGTCCGCGATCTGCACGCCTGGCCCGCCCCCCCCGCCTGGCTGGCGCTGGCTACCGACACCTTCCGCGCCGGCCTGACCACCCTCGGCGCCGCCACCATCGCCCTATCCATGCTCGTCGCCGGCAGCCGCTTCGCCACCCTCAAATTCGAAACCATGCTCGGTTGGCGCGTCTGGTTCGTCTCGGCCATCCGCCTGCTGGCCGTCCCGCTCATCGTCTTCACCTTCCTCGGCCGCCTGCACCTCGACCCCACCGCCCGCGGCATCCTCGCCATCATCGCGGTCATGCCCTCCGCCATGGTCAGCGTGCTCTTCTCCGAACGATACGGGGGCGACACCGACTTCATCGCCGGCGGCCTGCTGCTCACCCATCTCTGGGCGCTCATCACCGTGCCCCTGCTGCTGACTATCGCGCCCTGCTGAGGCGTTCCTTCAACATCGGGCCGAGCGCCTCGACATCCCCCGCCCCAATCACCAAGACCCAATCCCCGTCCTGCCAGCGCGCGGCCACCCGCTCCGCCGCCTCTTCCAAATCCGCCGCCAACTCGACCGCCCCCCCCCCCTGCCGCTCAAAATGTGCCAGCAGATCCTGCTCACGCCCCCCCGGCAGCGGCTCCTCACTGGCGGCATACACCGGCAGCAGAATCACCCCGGCCACCCCCGCAAAAGCCGCCGGAAATTGCGCGCCCAGCATCTGCGTCCGCGTATAACGATGCGGCTGAAATACCGCCCAAATCCTCTCGGCGCCCGCCTGGCGCGTAGCCTCAATCAGCGCCCGGATCTCCGCCGGATGATGCGCGTAATCCGCCACCACCCGCAAACCGCCCGCCGCCGCCACCAACTCGAAACGACGCCGCGGCAAACGAAACGTGGCCAGCGCCGCAACCGCCGCCGCCGGCTCCACACCCATGTGCCGACAAGCCGCAACCGCCGCTAGCGCGTTCAGCACATTATGCCGACCCGTCACCGGCAACCACGCCCCCACCCCCCCCCCCGCCCAGCACAGCCGGAAACGGGTCCCATTCGCCTCCGCCACCAGCTCCTCCGCGCGCACATCCGCCCCGGCCCCAAAGCCAAACAGCGTGGCGCCCACCGCCCGTCCGAGACGCGCCGCCTCTGCGTCATCCGCCCCCGCCACCACCCCCCCCGCCCGCCGCGCGAACTCCTCAAAACAGGCCACCAGCTCCGCTTCTTCCCCAAAATATTCCATGTGGTCAAACTCAATGTTCGTAATCACCGCCAGCTCCGGCTCATAGAGCGCGAGCGTGCCATCGCTTTCGTCCGCCTCCGCCACCAGCCATTCGCCGGACCCCAGCCCGGCCGGCGCGTTGTCCGGCGCCAGCTCGCCGCCCACGCACCACGACACCCCCGTTCCCCGCGCCCGCATGATGTGCGCGATCATCGCCGCTGTGGTCGTCTTGCCGTGCGACCCGGCCACCGCCAGCGTACGCCACCGCTCCGCCAGCACCGCCAGCACCTGGCCTCGGCGGTACAGCGGCAATCCCATCCGCTCCGCCATCATCCGCTCGGGATTCTCCGGCCCCACCGCCGGACTGAACACCGCCCAGTCAGCCCCCTCCAGATGCGCCGGGTCATGCCCCGCCGCCACCTCGATCCCCCCCGCCTTCAGCCAGTCCACCGTGCGCGGCACCCCCCGGTCACACCCGTCCACCCGCTGACCGAGCCCCGCCAGCAAATGCGCCAGACCCGCCATGCCGATCCCCCCCGCCCCCAGCATATGCACCCGCGCCCCCGGCGTGGCCAGCAGGCGGCGCACATCCCCGCGCCAGTCTGGAGCCGCGCCAACGCTCATGTCGCCCGCGCGCAGGACTCCACCAGCGACGCCAGCGCTTTGGTCCCGTCCTGCACCCCCCGCCGACCGGCCGCCTCGCGCATCCGTTCCAACCGCTCCGGCATCGCCGCCATGTTGCGCAGATAGGCCTCCAGCCAATCCTCGGTCAGCGCCGACTCCTCAATCACGTCCGCTGTGCCACGCTTCTCCAACGCCCGCGCGTTAGCCATCTGGTGATCCCCCGCCGCGAGCGGATACGGCACAAACAGCGCCGGCAAACCAAAATATGCCAGCTCGCCGCAGGTCGAGGCCCCCGCCCGGCAAATCGCCAAATCCGCCGCGTAATACAGCGGCGCCATATCCTCGGTAAACCCGATCACCTCCGCCTCAACCCCCGCCGCCGCGTACTTCTCGCGCACGGCCGCCTCCTCCGCCGTGCCCGTCAAATGGACCGTGCGGATCTTCTCCCCACCCCGCTTCATGCGCTCGAGCGTCGCCACCATCACATCGTTCAACCGCCGCGCGCCCAGGCTGCCGCCCGTCACCAGCAGCCGGAATTCGCCCCCGGCCCCGCGCTCGCGCGGCGGCAGACTCGCCGCCTTTTTGGTCAGCTCCTCGCGCAGCGGCAAACCCACCACCTCGAGACGCGCCCGGCTCAAATGAAAACGCGTCTCCTCGAACGCCGCGGCCACCGCGGTCGCCCGCCGCGCGAACAGCCGCACCGCCTTGCCGGGAATCACATTCGCCTCGTGCAACACCAGCGGAACCCCCAGCCCCCGCGCCGCCCCGCACGGACCCACCGACGCATACGATCCCATCGCCAGCAACACATCCGGCGGCTCCTCGCGCATGATCTGCCGACAGCGGCGCACCGCCCGCAACAGATGCCAGCCCGCCTGCACCGACTCCCAGCTCACGCCCGACGGCAGCCCCCGCGCCGGCACCTCCACCACCCCCCCCCCCCAGCTCTCCCGGGCCGCCCGTTCCGTCGCGCGCCCCGTCAGCCACAGCGTCACCTCGTGCCCCCGGCGCGCCAGCTCCTGCGCCGTCGCCAAACCGGGATACACATGCCCGCCCGTCCCGCCGCAAGCCACCGCAATCTTCACGCGTCCGTCCCCGTCACTTCCCGCGCGCGGCGTCCGCGCCAATCGTCACCCCTTCGCGCGGCAGCAGCCCGCGCTTCCAGCCCAGGCCGCCCGAAAAACCGCCCAAGCCCCCGTGCGCCGCCACCACCCGGTGGCACGGAATAAACAACGCCAGCGGATTTGCCCCGCACGCGCCCCCGGCCGCGCGCACCGCCGCCGGCCGCCCCGCGCGTCGCGCCACCTCGGCATAGGTCAGCACCCGCCCCCGCGGAATACGCTGCAACACCCGCCACACCTCGCGCTGATACGGCGACGCCTGCCGCCATACGTCCGGATGCACCTTCGGCGGGCGGATCCCCTCCACCCCCTCCAGCGCCGCCCGCGCGAACTCGAGCGCCTCGCGCAGCAAAGCCGGCGCGCCCTTCGGCGCCCGCGCCCGCCCCGTCCGCACCCAGGGCTCCGGCGCTCCCGCCGGCGGCTCCGGCAAATCGCAGCGCCACACCCCGCGCTCCCCTGCCGTCACCACGATATCCCCCCAGGTGCTCTCCAGCACCCCGGTCACGCAATCTGGAGGCGTCCCGCTCACGTCACCATGCGGAACAGGATGTATCCCAGAATCAGCACCATCGCCAGCATGAAGATCACCCGCATGCGCTGACGCGCGTTCTCGCGCTCCGCCTGCCGGTTCTTCCGCAAGGTACCCACCCCGAAATACCCGCGCAAACGATCATGCTCCGGCGGCGTCAAACGGCTCGGCGACGCCTTCCCCCCGAGCGACGGCCGCAGCATGTCCGTCCGCTGCAAACTCGGCATCACCACCCGCTTGACATCCAGCCCCGCCGCCGGCACTTCCAGCGCCTCCTCCGCCTCCGGCGCCGCGCCCTCCAGCTCCAGCACCCCCACCGCCAGCGGCGGCGGCAACTCCTCGACCGGCAGCGACTCCAGCGCCGACTCCGCCGCGCGCAGCGTCACCTCGGGCAGTCCGTCCGCCCAGCGCTGGATGTCCCGGATGCGATGGTTCACCAGGCGCTGCTCGCGCTCGATCTCGCGCAACCGCTGCTCCATCAACCGCACTCGACTCACGGCTGCCATCGTTCCGCCCAATCCAAATTCTTCACGCTCGATTGCACACTAAAAACCGAAGTAATACATAAACATCCACACCACCGCCAACACCACCATCAGCACCATCAGCGGCAGGGTAAAAGCCACCCCCGCCCATAGCCAGTACAAAAACGGCCGGTCATCCGCCGCCGTCGCGCTGGCGCGCGCGCGCCGCTTGGATTCCGCCCCTGGCAGGCCTCCGCCCCCCCCGGGCCGCACCGACTCCAGATCCGCCAGCGCCTGCTGGTATTCGCCGCGCACCCCGTCCATCAGCGTCAGCGCCCGGTTCAGCTCCTCCAGCAAATGCGCGTCATCCCAGTCATCCGCGTTCAGCGCCTGCAACTCCTCGAGGCGCGCGCGAAACGACCGGCGCGTCTCATCCAGCATCGGCAGCAGCCGCTCCGCCTGCGCGTACTCCTTGTCCAGGCCCGCCGCCCCCGCGGCCAACTGGCTCTTCAGCGCCGCGATGCCCTGCTCGAACGCCTGCTGCTTCTCGCGCAGCTCCTCCAGCATCCGCCGTTCACGCTCCAGTTCCGCCTGCCGCGCGCGCAGCTCATCCAGCTCCTTCGCCTTGTCCACCACCTGGTCCGCCACCGTCCGCTGGTGCTGCGCCAGATGCGTCAGCGGCAAATCCCCGACCGGACGGCTCGGCAAATCGCGCGACGACGGAATATGCCCGTCCCGCGGAATCGCCGCGCTCTCATCGCTCAGCTTGATCTTCAGCGCCGCCTCGCGCTCGCGTACCAGATCGTCATCAAAAAAGTCCGTCGCCATTCTTCTCGCTCCTCGTCCTCTAAAACTCTCCAGGCCCCGGCTCCACTCTCAGCCCTCCGGAATCACCAGCGTCAGGCCTTCGCGTATTCGGTTGGGATTCTTGAGCTGATCCCGGTTCGCCTCGAAAATTTTAATCCACTCGTTCGGCGTCCCGTAATACTGTGCCGCAATCGTCCCGAGCGTTTCCTTGGGCTTCACCACATGCGTCCGGCCTGCGGCTGCCGGTTGCGCCGCCGCGACCTTCTGCTCCCCGGGTTTCTCCGCCGGCTTCGTCTCCTTGGCCTTGGTCTTCCCCTTCGCTGGCCGTTGCGCCGCGGCCTTCGTCTCCGCCGCCGGCTTGGCCGCCACCGCCCCCGCCGTCTGGATTTCTCCCGACCGCCACATCGCCAGCTCCGTCTCCAGCTCGCGGATGCGGTCGTTGCGCACCTGCAAATCCCGCTGCCACTCCTGCGGCATCGCCCCCGCCTGCGACGCGAACGTCATCCGGCAGTGCCGGATCAGCTCCTCGACCGCCTCGCGGTTCGGCGTCTCCGGGCGCAACTCCAGATACCGTTCATAGTGATAAATCGCCCCCACATAATCCTCATAATAGTTGTCCAGAATCAGCGCCAGCTCCCGATGCGCCAACGCCAGCTTCGGATCCTTCTCCAGCGCCCGCCGGCACCACGCCGACGCCTCGTCAATATCGTTCCTTTGCTTCGCCGCCAGCGCCCGCCGCATGTGCCGCTGACGCGCCTCGCGCGCATCCGACGACACCTGTTTGCACCCCGCCCCCCCCGCCAGCAGCAGCGCCGCCGCAAACAGTCCAATCCAACTGATCTTCAACACCCTTCTCATGAAAATCATCATAGCAAACCCCAATTCCAAAAATCAAAACAAACCGACATCCCATCCCATTTTCATCCCTCCCTCCAGACTCTCGCGCGCCCCCCCCCCAATCACCTGCAAAACATCCGAAATCCACCAAAAACCTCGTTTTTCAAGCCGTTTTTCGCGATTTTTCGTGTTTTCGACCCACTTTTGGCCCGTTTTCGGCCTATGTTTCGACATTTTTCAGCACTTTTCGCGCGTTTTCGTGACCTCCTGTCTCCGGTCAATTTTTTGACCTGCCGCGATCTTTTCGGCTGCTGATCACCGCACAATTTGCTCACCGCTTCCTCCGTTGCGCTCGACGCCAAATCGCCGTCGCTCGATCACCCAACGACGCCTCCTCATCCACCGCCAATTCCGGCCGCCTGCAAACCGCGCGAAATGAGTGTCGAAATGAGTTTGCCAACCGCCCAACAGCAAAGGGGTTAGTCCTATAAATTAATAAAAGTGAGTCGTCAATTGCGACGTTTTTTTTACCCGTTTTTTGGCCAAAAACACCCGAAATCCACCAAAAATCACGTTTTTTGACCCGTTTTTTGCAATTTTTCGCGTTTTCGGCCTATTTTTCGACATTATTCAGCACTTTTCGCGCATTTTCACGACCTCCCGCCTCCGGTCAATTTTTTGACCTGCCGCGATCTTTTCGGCTGCTGATCACCGCACAATTTGCTCACCGCTTCCTCCGTTGCGCTCGACGCCAAATCGCCGCCGCTCGATCACCCAACGACGCCTCCTCATCCACCGTCAATTCCGGCCGCCTGCAAACCGCGCGAAATGAGTTTGCCAACCGCCCAACATGATCTATACTATAGGCTCTAGAGGTGTACTGGAGACCCGATGATGCAAAAACCCGCTGAAAGAACCTGGCAGATTGCCAACCAATTCCCCGCCATGGCTCAGGCCGCCCGCGAAGTCTTCGACTGGCTCGTCAACCAACCCCTCCCCTCCCGCGTCAAATACTCCGTCGGCCTCGCCATCGAAGAGCTCGTCACCAACTCCATCAAATATGGCTACAGCGACGACAACGAGCACATCATCCGCGTCACCATCTCCATCCAGCCCGACTACATCAAGATCGTCTTCGAAGACGACGGCAATCCCTTCGACCCCACCGCCTACCCCCCCCCCGACATCCAAAAGGTGGTTGACTCCGCCCATGCCGGCGGCCTCGGCATCCAGCTCGTCCGCCGCATCACCTCGAAAATGACCTATGAACGAGTCGGCCACATCAACCGCAACACCCTCCTGATCCGCCGCATGGAGCCCGGCGACACCCAGGTCATCAAGCTCAACCTCTAACCCCGCCCACCCCCCGACGGAATGCGCAGCCCCCAGCTATACGGACAGCGAGGCTGGCCCATTCCCAATCAACTGGCCGCCGCCGTCGCCATGGCCCGCGAAGCCTACACCTGGGTCGAATCCTTCCCCATCTGCGAACACGCCCAATACGCCCTCCGCCTCGTCCTCGAAGAAATGCTCTCGAACACCATCAAATACGGCTACTCCAACTCCGCCCCCCGCACCATCTCCATCCGCATCACCGTCAACAGCCAGCACATCCAGATCGTCCTCGTCGATGACGCCAACCCCTTTGACCCCACCGACCAGCCCCGGCCCGACATCGCCAGCCGCATCGAAGCCGACGGCGAAGGCGGCTTCGGCCTCGAACTCGTCCGCCAAAGCTGTTCCAGCATGACCTATCAACGCGCGCAAAACCAAAACCGTCTCACCCTCGAAATCCCTTCCGCCGACTCCGACAACAACGAAGCGGATCTGGTCGAAGCCCGGGAGCATACATGAAAACTCATCCCATCCGTTGGCTCGCGGCCGCCGCGCTGCTCCTTGCCGCCGCCGGGTGCGCCAGCACCCCCTCCCGGCGCATCCAGCAAAATCAGGAACTCTTCGACTCCCTCCCCGTCGCCGACCAGGCCCGCATCCGCAGCGGCCAGATCGCCCTCGGCTACACCGCCGACATGGTCTCCATCGCCCTCGGCCCGCCCACCCGCCAACTCGTCCGTTCCACCCCCGCCGGCGACACCGCCATCTGGCTCTACCTCGATCTCGTCCGCCGCTACGAACGACAGCGCGCCGACATTGACGGCCTCCACGTCAGCGGCCCCGGCGGCATCCGCACCATCGGCGGCAGCGCCTGGGTCAATGTCCTCCACGAACGCGAATACACCCGCATCCGCGTCGAGTTCAACAACGGCATCGTCACCGCCATCGAAACGCCCGACGCCAACTCCCCCGCGCCATGAAAATCGTGTGCGCCGTCAGCGTCCTCCAGGGACGCGACGCCTTCTCATCGCTCGGCCAAGTCGTCCTCCGGCCCAACCGCGACATCTCTCGCGCCGACCTCGCCGACGCCCGCGCCCTCATTGTCCGCTCGAAAACCATCGTCAACCGCCGGCTTCTCGAAGGCACCCCCGTTGAGTTCGTCGCCACCGCCACCGCCGGCTCCGACCACCTCGACACCGCCTGGCTCGACTCCGCCGGCATCGCCTGGACCGCTTCCCCCGGCTGCAACGCCAACGCCGTCGCCGAATACGTCCTGACCGCCATCGCCCTTCTCGCCCAGCGCCACGGCGCCCCCCCCCGCGGTAAAACCCTCGGCATCATCGGCGTCGGCCAGGTCGGCTCACGCGTCGCCGCCAAAGCCCCCCTCCTCGGCATCCGCCCCCTCCTCAACGATCCCCCCCTCACCGACGCCGCCCCATCCGCCAACTACCTCCCCCTCACCGACCTCCTCCCCCGCTCGGACATCATCAGCCTGCACCCCACCCTCACCGACACCCCCCCCCACCCCTCCCGCCACCTCGCCAACGCCGCCTTCTTCGAACTCGCCCGCCCCGGAGCCTGGTTCCTCAACACCTCCCGCGGCGCCATCACCGATTCCGACGCCCTCCGCCACGCCCTCGACACCCGGCGTCTCTCCGCCTGCGTCCTCGATGTCTGGGAGCGCGAACCCGAGCTCTCCCCCCACCTCGCCCAAGCCGCCGACTATCTCACCCCCCACATCGCCGGCTACTCCCTCGAAGGCCTCCTCAACGGCACCCTCCAGTGCCACCAACAACTCGCCCGCCACCTCAACCGCGAACCAACCTGGACCCCCGACCCCCGCCAACTCCCCCCCCTGCCCGTCCTCCACGTCAACGCCGCCAACCGCTCCGACCACGACACCCTCGCCGAAGTCCTCGCCGCCGCCTGCCCCATCCCCACCGACGACCACGCCTGGCGGCACATCATGCAAACCACCTCCACCAGCTCCCTGCGTACTGCCTTCGATCAATTCCGCAAAAACTATACCAACCGCCGCGAATTCTCCGCCTGCCGCCTCCATCTCGCCAACGCCTCGCCAAGCCTCCGCGACACCCTTGCCGCCCTCGGCTTCCAGCTTCAAAACGCCACCCCATGACCGCCCCCCCCCCGCTCACCTTCACCGTCGGAGAACCAGCCCCCCGCCTCGATCTCTACCTCGCCGGCATCCACCCCGCCCTCTCGCGCTCCCGCTGGAAACAGCTTATCCAAAACGGACACGTCACCCTCAACGGCAGCCCCGCCCTCAAACCCAACACCCCCCTCGCCCCCGGCGACACCCTCCTCTGCGCCATCCCCCCCGACACCCCCGCCCCCCTCACCGCCACCCCCATCCCCCTCGATATCCTCCACGAAGACACCGACATCCTCGTCCTCAACAAGCCCCCCGGCCTCGTCGTCCATCCCGCCCCCGGCCACGCCACCGACACCCTCGTCAACGCCCTCATCGCCCATTGCCCCGGCCTGCCCACCGCCAACGGACAGCGACGCCCCGGCATCGTCCATCGCCTCGACAAAGACACCTCCGGCCTCCTCGTCGTTGCCAAAACCGAACCCGCCCTCGCCAACCTCATCGCCCAGTTCGCCGCCGGCCAAGTCGAGCGCGAATATCTCGCGCTCGTTTGGGGCGTCCCCTCCCCCCCCTCCGGCGCCATCAACCAGCCCATCGGGCGCCATCCCGTCCACCGCAAAAAAATGGCCGTCATCCCCGCCGGACGCCCCGCCCTCACCCGCTATCAAGTCCTCGCCGCCGGCCCTCTCGCCAGCCTCCTGCGCCTCGAACTACTCACCGGCCGCACCCATCAAATCCGCGTCCATCTCGCCCACCTGCTCCATCCCGTCGTCGGCGACACCACCTACGGCCGCGCCCGCGCCAACCTCCCCCCCGGCCTCGCCCTCCCCCGCCAAATGCTCCACGCCCACACCCTCCGCCTACGCCACCCCGCCACCGCCCGACCCCTCGCCTACACCGCCCCCCCGCCCCCCGACTTCCTCACCGCCCAACACCACCTCCTCCCCTCCGCTCCAACCCCATAAAGCCGCCCTCCTCGCACTGTTGTAACTCCCTTTGCCGATTGCCGTGCGTCCCGCGCCTGCGGGATGGCAGCGCCGCAAAGGATTTTGATAAACGAGGGGCTCCACCGGCAAAATATGCGCTTTCCGCCACTGCCGTCCGTAGGACGTGGATATTGGCGGTTTCTTGA
>JAAZFE010000013.1 GCA_012511885.1 Lentisphaerota bacterium
ACGCCGCAGACGGGTTGGAATCGTCGCGCCGAAGGGCAACAGGGATGAAAAATAATTTTTTTTATCCAAATATCCGCATCATGCAGTGCAACAATAAGTAAAGATGTTTTCATCCATGTTGATGAATGATTCAGGCTAATCACGCAAAATGGAACCCAAACGAGCTGAACCCGCTTATTCTCCCAGTTGCAACTTGATTTCACTCTCCGCCAGCGCCCAGAAGTAAGCGCTGTCGCCGTTGAAACCATGACGCTCGGCAATGTAATACGCCGCGTCCTGGACCATGCAATACCGCTCCTCCGGCGACACCGCCGCCTTCTTGGCCACGGTCTTCTTGGCCGCGACCTTCTTCGGAGCCGCCGCTTTCTTGGCAACCGCCGCCTTCGGCGCGGCTTTCTTCACCGAAACCGCCTTCGGAGCCGCTTTTTTGGCCGTACTTGCCGTTTTCGACGCCGACTTCTTCTCCGAAGCCTTCGTCGCACTGCTTTTTCCACAGGTTCTCTTCTTCGTTGTCATTTTTTCTCCTGCGCCGCAACCCGCGGCGTCGTTTTTTCTCCTTCAAAGCCCAATTCGGGCTCAATTTGGCGCGCACAATATTCCATTTCCACCCCCTTGCAAGCCCTTTTTCCGCTTATTTACCCCCAAAACCACCCGAAATTCCGCCATATCCCCCAAAACAGCAACATGTTACGATAAAAACACTAGGTTAAGCGTTTTACCTGCCCGGAACCCATTTTTTCTCATATCGGAAGGCTGCGACGCGCCCACCCTGCCGTTTCGACGCGCCAGCGCCCTCAATTCACGAAAATTCGTGTCCATTCGCGTTCTTTGTCTCTTGTCACGCCAAAAGCGCCCGATTTTCATCCATCCAGATGACGTATTCAGCCCAAAACCGCTTGCAGATACCCCCTCTCCAGCCACCGGGCCTCCTCGGAGTGCTCCAAAAAGGGCGCGATATCAGCACGCAAGACCTCGTCGTCCAGCTTGTCCAAATAACTCCCCACCGCTTTGCGCCAGTTGGCGGCATCATATTTTCCGGTTGGTCCGGTCTGATCCAGGGCATTCTGCAACAGCACAAGATTGGGTTCCACCGGAGGACGCCGGGCCAGATACCACAACGCGTCGTACCAGTCGCGGCCCTTCGGATAAGGCCTCACCAGCAGCGCATGTACCTTGCCGGCCATCAGTGACGGCAGATCATGATGGCGCAGCGCCATCAGCCGGTTGTGACGGTTGACAATATTCGTCGCCATCTCGGCGCCTGTCGGCGGACGAGTGTCAATTTCCAGTCTGATGGACACTTTTTGTTCCGGAATTCCCGACAAACCTGCCGCCTTCAGCAACCCGGCAAACCGGGCCCATGCCACATGAACAGTCTTGCAGTCATTCCACGTCAGGCTGACATCAAATCCTGCCGCCATCAGGTCACGCTTGACCTTGTCCAGCCATTTTACCGGATCATAGCCGGACGCGTCTTCCAGGGAAAAATCCAAATTCTCCGAAAACCGCGGCAGATTGTAAAGAAAGCGGAGTGCGGTGTCCCCCACGAAAGACAGGCAAGCGAATGCTTCACTCTCGTGCAGCGACCGCAACACACAAGTCTGAAGATATTCGCGCAGCACATTCAACTTCTGCGCCGGATCGGTTTTTTCTCGCGCGACGGCCAAAGCTTCCTCTCTCATAGCGTCTTCGTTCCTTTCCGGGCATCTTGAGCCGTGTCACGCCACACCTCCGCGGCCCCGAGCAAACGCCGCGAGCCGTATTGACGCGCAAACCGAAGCAATCGGCGCGGCTTGACCGCGTCAACATTCTGAAACCGCATCTCCGCCATCCGCTCCATCGTCCAAGCTCCCTTCGACAAGTGCCAGAAGTCCAGCAGCGCTTTCTCGGGCAGCGCCACCTGCGCTTTGCCCCCCTCCATCTGCACCCCCTGATAGCCAAAAAAGGCCCCCTGTTTTACATGGCGGTACTCAAACCGGCCCGCTGCATTCTCAAACTTGCGCGGCCCCCGCTGAGTCACCGAGGTATAGGTCATCACACGTTCAGGAATCAGTCCGTAAAAACTCAACGCCCATAAACCGCTCAAATACGACGGCGCGTGCAGCGCGTTGGCCAAAACCGCCGGGTTCAGTGGCGCCCTCCGATGGCTCTCCGGCCAAGCATACATCCCCCGGCGAAGCGATAACAGTTTTTCCCGGCCCGCCCAGCGGTGCAACTGCATCCGGATCGACGCCCTCGGCTCGTCAAACAACTGCACCACCGTCGCCAGATCAAAAAATGCCAGCCCGCCCAACCGCTCAAACAACGTTTCATAAGTCATAACCAATAAACTACAGTTATGTAGATTATTGTCAACAATATTTCCTTCCATTTTTTCTTAAAACAGAAACCTGCCCGCCTCGGCTGCAATGCATCGCTGAGGCGTCCGTTGATCTGTTGGCCTCTTCCCCCCGCGCCGCTTGAGCCTTCGCGTCGCTTGCGTCTTTTGCGTTAAAAAAGGAATGTTTTTCCCTCATATCGGACGGCGGCGGCGAGCCGTCCCAACCTTTTCGGCGCGAAAATTCGCGTCCATTTGCAAATCGGTGTTTTGGATAAAATCCCGCGTGTGCGCCCGCGCCGGCCACCGGCCGGACACGTGAGTCGCGATGAGTGCCGTCGTAACAAACGGGCGCGGCGGGATCAGGGCACCAGCGCGAGGCTGAGCGCCGGCCAGTAGGTGATGACCACCAGCACGAGGAGCATCAGCCCCATCAACGCCAAAGACGCCGCCGCCAGCTTCATCAGGGGCCGATCGAGGCGCATAGCGGCAATGAACAGGTTCATTCCGACCGGCGGGGTGCTGTAGCCAATGGCCAGGTTGGCCAGGAAGATGACGGCCAGATGGACTGGATGGATGCCATAGCGCACCGCCAGTGGCGCCAGCAGCGGCACGATCACAATCGTGGCGGTATAGATGTCCATGACGCAACCCACCGCCAGCAAAAACAGATTCAGCGCCACCAGAAACACCAACGGGCTGTCAATGCGCGCGCCAACCCACTCGAGGATCAGTTGCGGCACTTCCTCGAAGATCAGGAAGTTGGTGATGGCCATGCCCATGCCGAGAATCAGGAGCACGCCGCCCACCAGCACCACGGTGTCGCGCACAATGGCGGTGAGCCGGCGGATGGGGATCTCGCGATAGATGAGCACCTCGACCACCAGGACATAGGCGGCCGTCAGCACGGCGGCCTCGCTGGCCACCAGCCAGCCGCCGTAGATGCTGCCCAGCACCACCAGCGGCAGGGGCAGCTCCCACTTGGCCTCCCACAACGCCGCGGCCAGCTCGCCCTTGCGGAAGGAATGCCGGGGAATGCGCGAACGGACGCCCGCCCATACGCCGTAGCCGCAGAGCGCCACCAGCGCCAGCAGCCCCGGCAAAATCCCCGCGCGAAACACCGCCTGCACGGTCACTTCCGGCGAGATGGGCTGCGCGATGATCGCGTAGAGAATCAGCGGTAGGCTGGGCACAAACAGCACGCCCATGTTGCCCCCGCTGGTCACCAGTCCCAGCGCCGCCTTCTCGCGGTAGCCATCTTTGAGCAGCGCCGGCAACAGCAGCCCGCCCAGCGCCACAATCGTAACCCCCGAGGCCCCCGTGAAGGCCGTCATGAAGGTGCAGGTAATAATGCAGACCATGGCCAGGCCGCCGGGCATCCAGCCGAACGCGGCGCGGGCAATGCGCAGCAACCGCTCGGAGGCGCGGCTGCCCGCCAGAATATAACCGGCCAGAGCAAACATCGGCAGCGCCTGGAGCATCGGCATATTGGTCAGCCGGGTCAGCTCGCCGATAATATTGGCAAAATCCATCCCGCTGGACTGATACGCCAGCATGGCGGTCGCCCCGAACACCGCAAACAACGGCGCGCCCAGAACCGCCAGCACCAGGATGAACCAGCTCACGACGCGCCCCCCCCGGACGGCTCCGCATCCAGCTCACCCAGCCACGAAGCCGGCAAAACGGCCTGCAGCAGAAACCGCCAGCCCATCAGCCAGAATGTGACCGGAATCACCATGAAATACTTCCAGTGCGGCCAGCCGAGCAGTTCGCCCATCTGCATCTCGCGCTGAAAACCCACATAGCGCCCGGCCGCCCAGGCCAGCACCACGCAGGCCACGGCCGCCGCCAGCGAGGTCACCCGCCGGATAACCCCCGCCGCGCGCCGCGGCAGCAGCGCGCCGGTCAAATCAATGGCAATATGCCGGACGCGGCCCGTGGCGGCCAGGGCTCCGAACATGGTCAGCCAGAGCAGCCCCATCCCCAACAGCGGCTCGGCCCAAATGAAACCGGTCTTCCAGATGTTGCGCAGCAGAATTTGCACCGCCGCCAGAACCACCATGGCGGTCATCAGGATCGTCAGCCCCCCCCGCTCGATGGTGTCCACCCCCCGGCGGACGCTCTGCCAAATTGCCGCCATGCGCTTCATTATGGCGCGCGCAGAGATTGCACCGCGCTTTGCAGCAGATCCCAGGCCTCCGCCGAAAACACCTTGCCCTTGACCTGATCGAGACTCTGAGCGGCCACCCGCTGGAAGTCCGCGCGGCTTTCGGGGGTCTCGACCAAGGGCTTCACGCCGTCCTTTAGCATGAACTCCACGGCCTCGGAGTCGCTCTTGCGCACTTTGGGGGTCAGCAGCCGGCAGTGCTTGTCAAAAGCCTCCTTCACCACGGGGCGATATTGCGCCGGAATCATGTTCCAGCCGGCGCTCGAGAGAAACACGCCGCCCACCGAATAGGTCAGGCGCATGTCGTGCATGTAGCGCACGCGGGTATGCCACTGCACGGCCACCGCCGCCGTGGGCGGCCCGAACACCGTTTCGAGCGCGCCGGTTTGCAGCGCGGGCAGCACATCGGTCACATTGGCCGGAATCGAGGCAATCTGGCCGGCCTTGAACAGCTCGATCAGCATCGGCGCGTCCAGGCCCCACACCTTGGTGGCGCGCAGTTCTTCAAGATTGGTGAACGGCTTCATGCCATAGGCATAGCTGAAGCCCACCTCGGTCCAGCCGAGCGCCTCATAACCGTTTTTGCGCGAGTGCTCCTCGAGAAAGCCGCGCATGGCCTCCAGCGCCGCGTCGGCCTCGGCATAATCGCGCAAAGCCAGCGGATACATCAGCGCGGCCGCGTCCGGGCAGATGATCCCGATGGCATAGCCCATAAAACCGCCGCCATGCAGTTGCCCGGTGCGAATCTTGAACAGCACATCCTTCTCCGACCCCATGATGCCGCCGGGATAAATTCGAACCTTCACCGCGCCGCCGGTGGCTTCCTCGATCTCCTTCTTGGCATCGCTCATCGCCTGCATCCAGATGCTGCCCTCCGGCGACAGCGTGGCCAGGTTCAGGCGGACCTGCGCGCCGGCCGTCAAACGCCCCAGCGCCAGCACCAAAACCGTCAACCATCCCACCAAAACCGTATTTTTCCGGGTCATCATGACATCCCTTTCCATCAACTCATCAATTCTCGCTATGATCTCTTCCGCCCCAAAAATGACGCAAAAACCTCAATTTTGGCGGTTTTTTCCAAAAATTAACAATTTTTCGCCCTTTTTTGTCCATTTTTGGGCGTTTTCGACCAATTTTTGGCCTCAAACATCCATTTTCCAATCAAAACAGGTCATCCACCTGCTCCAGCAGCTCACGCGCGCGCATCTGCGCCACGGCATTCATCAGAGTGAATTCCGGCGCTTCGGGCCGGGCGTCAATCACCTCTTGCAGGGTTTTCTCGAAAAGCTCCTGATCAAAGGCATAACGGGCATAAAACTCGGCAAACGTCACCCTGGTCAGCAGATAGTCCGGCCCGGCAATGTTCATGCTGCGCTCGAAATGCTCGCGGGCCTTCTCGAGATCGCGCCCCCCGCCCAGCGGGAGCACTGTGTAATAGATGCCGTAAAACAGGTCCACCCCCCCCTGCCGGATCGTGGGATCCAGCTCCTTCACCCGCTCCATCATCGCCAGCACCTTGGGCATGTCGCCCAGCGCCGCGGGCGAATCCGAACTGGCAATAATCCACATGACCCAGGCCGTGGCGGTGGTGATCAGCGCCTTGGCATCCGCCTTGCGAGTGTACTGCAACGCCTGCTCGAACGAGCGGGCATCCCCCTTGCTGGCCTTGGCAAAACGCGGACGTGTTTTGGCCAGCGCGCGCAGGCCGTAGTCGCGCGCCTTGCGATACATCTGACGGGTGCGCTCGCGGTTGGCCGAGTCCACAAAACCTGTCGCGTAGGCCAGTTGCGCCTCCGACGCCGCCAGCAGCACCCCCGGATTGTCCGGATGGCTCTCCGCCAGCGCGTCCAACACCAGCAAAAAGGCCGGCGCGCCATCGCGCACCAGCTCCACGTCGTCCTGATGCATCAAACCCTCCGACAACTGCCCCGCCACCGGAGTAATCACCCGGGCCGCGCCCTTGCGCATCAGCGCGCAGCCGCCGCCCAGCGACAGCACAACCGCCGCCAACCCGCCCAACATCAACAAAGAAAGAATACGTTTCATGACAAACGGGTACACATACCCCGCCCCCCGCCCCGCCACAAGCAAAACCTCCCCCCGAAATCAGGCCCCACTGCCTGCAGCTTACCGTAAGACCACGCGGTAATAGCGTCTGGCGGCAGGTGCCCCAGCCGGGTCCGCGAAGGTGTACCGGTTGCCGGCAGGAACCATAAAGGGCTCCCCCACAGTCTCCCAGTCGCCACTGGAAAGATTTGTGCAAGCCTCTGCGGTGACAGATTGATTTTCGTCGGCAACAATCTCGAAGACGTAGCCTTCTGCCGTTACCGACACGCTCATACACTCCGGCCAAATTGCCGTAGGGCAACCGGCAAATATATTAGTCCATCCGGTTGCCCCATATCGGTAATAAACCGTTGGAGGCGACATCGAAAAAACATAAGAATTATAAACGGGCGCAGAGCCATGGAAGCAGATGCTCTTCAGGCTGGCGCACCCCTCGAAAGGCCAGCTCCCAATTCCCGTAACGCTGTCGGGAATGATCACGCTGCTCAGGCTCCAGCACCCATAGAACGACGCTCCCCCAATGTTCGTGACGCCATCGGGAAGCGTATAGCTTCCGGCTCTTCCGGCGGGGCATTGAATAAGCTCGGAACCATTTTTATTAAACAGAACTCCATCCACGCTGCTGTAAGCCGTGTTGGCCAAGGACACGGTGATGTTGGGAAGGCTGCTGCACGCCGCGAAAGCGCTCCCCCCAATGTTCGTGACGCTATTGCCGATGACCACGTTGGTCAGGTTCCAACACCACCAGAACGCCGACTCACCGATGCTTGTGA
>JAAZFE010000093.1 GCA_012511885.1 Lentisphaerota bacterium
ATCGGGACATGCCGCCTGAAGGCGGGACTACAAACTCGCGGGGATGTCAGCCCTTGCCAGGGCAGGCTTCCCGACCTCAACGGCGGAATCGTGCCAACGCAATTTCCTCCGAGATCAGGAAGTCTGAGCCTGAATCATTGGCGCACCAGGGCCGTCCGAACCGCAGGGTTCGGCCACGGCCGCCTGGAACCCCGCCCTCCCCTGCCCCTGCGGCCGGGGCGGGCGGTCCCTCTGTTCAACCCGGCCGCGAAATCGCCCGCGCCAGCCCGATCAGCGCCACGCCTTCGCGGATGTTGTGCTCGAGCAGCTCGCGCACCCGGTCCACCGCCTCGACCCGCCGCAGGGCCTCTGCGAACGACAGCCCCTGCGCCTGTTCCGCGATGGCCTCGGCCTCGTCCGGGAACCACGCCGGCGTCTCCTCCGCCTGCTGCACCCGCGCCAGCACATCCCGCTGCCAAAACTGAATCGTCCGCAAAAGATCCTCGCGCATCTCCTTGACGCGCGAAGCCACGCGCCCCTCGACCACGGCCTTGTCTGCCTTCGAGAGGTCGTCGCCGCCCCCCCCCGCGCCCGCCGCCTGCGCCCGCTCGGTTTCGTCCGCTTCGGCCAGTTCCTGCAACGACCGCAACGGCGCTGTCAGCCGGTCCGTCCACGCCACAATTTCGCATCCGCGGCGCACCGGCGGATGCCGCAACAAGTCCATCACCAGCGGCCGCCAGGGCGCGCTGTCGGCCCCGCGCTCGTCCAGCACCTCGATCAACTGCGACCGCGACCGGATGGTTGCCAGCAGCGCGGCGGTCGTGTCGCTCACCAGCACCAGCAAACTCCGGGCGGGCGGCTCTTCCAGAGTCTTCAACAGCGCGTTTTGCGCGTTTTCATTCATCCGGTCCGCGAACAGAATGACCCCCACCTTCCACCCCCCCTCATAGGAGGTCAGTTGAACAAACTGGGTCAGCGGACGAATCTGCTGAATCCGGATCTGTCGCGATTTGCTTTCCGGTTCGATCCAGGAAATGTCCGGGTGTTCCCGAAAACGCGTTGCCGCCACGCCGGGATACAGCATCGCCAGCAGGCCGTTCACAAATTGCACCCCGCTGCCGCGCGGATGCCCCGAGATCAGCAGGGCGTGCGGCAGCCGACCGGCCGCCAGCGCCCGTTCGATATCGCTCAGCGCCTGCTCAACCTTCGGCGAAGAAAACATCACTGACCACTTTCCACACATCGGCCGCAATCGCCTCGACATCCCTCATGCCATCCACCTTGCGGAAACGCTGCGGATGCCGCCGCGCCAACTCCAGATAGCCCTGGCGGACCTTCTCGTGAAACTCGAGCGCCTCGCTCTCGATGCGATCATACTGCTGCTTGTGGCCGGCCTGCCGCTTGGCGCAACGCTGCATGCCCAGGCTCACGTTGATGTCCAGCAGGATCGTCAAATCCGGAACCGCGTCGCCCACCGCGAATTGATTGAGCGTCTCCATCATCTCCACCGGAAACCCCCGGCCAAACCCCTGATAGGCCGTGGTGGAATCAAAAAACCGGTCGCACACCACCCACGCGCCGCGCTCCAGCGCCGGCAGCATGACCTGACGCACCAGTTGCGCCCGGCTGGCCTCGAACAGCAACACTTCGCTCTCCGCGCAGGGCGCTTCGCCCGCCGTGTTGTATTGCAGAATGCCGCGGATGGCCTCCCCCAGCTTGGTGCCGCCGGGCTCGCGCGTATAGACCACCTCCAGCCCGCGCTCTTCGAGCCTGCCGATCAGCATCCCCGCCTGCGTGCTCTTGCCGCCACCCTCGGGGCCCTCAAACGTGATCAATCGCCCTCTGGCCATCTTCCTTCACTCCCTGTGCGGCCGCTTGCCGGCCTGCTCTGTTCCGTTGGCGCGTCTCATGCCCGGGTGACCACCGGTCCCTTGGCGGTGTCCTTCACCATCCAGCCCAGGGCGGCAATTTCATCGCGCAGCGCGTCGGACTGCGCCCAGTCCTTGGCGGCCCGGGCCGCCTGGCGCCGCTCGAGCAGGGCGTTCACTTCGGCCGGCACCTCTTCCGCCGGCTTGGTCAGCACGCCCAGCGCGGCGTCCCATCGGGCAAACAGGTCGCGCACCGCCGCCGCCTCCTCCGCGGTCAGCTGCCCGCCATCCAACGCGGCGTTGCCTTCGCGAATGCAGTCAAACAGCGCGGCCAGCGCCGCCGAAATGTTCAGATCGTCATCCATCCCGGCTTCAAAGGCGGCGGCTGCCTCGCCGGCCCAGGCCGGTAAGACGCCTGCGGCGGCATCGCCCGCCGCCCCCGCCAGCCGCTCGGTAAACTCATCCACCCGCCGCAGCGCCGCCCGGGCCGCGTCCAGCGACGAGAACGTAAAGTTCAGCGCCGAGCGGTAGTGCGTGGCCAGCAGCTCATAGCGCACCTCGCGCCCGGTGTAGCCCCGCTCGAGAATGTCGCGCAGCGTGAAGAAATTGCCGCGCGACTTCGCCATCTTCTGCCCGTCCACCATCAGGTGGGCGCAGTGCAGCCAGTATGTCGCGAACGGCTGGCCGGTGGCCGCCTCGCTCTGCGCGATCTCGTCCTCGTGATGCGGGAAAATGTTGTCCACCCCGCCGGTGTGGATGTCAAAACTAGGCCCGAGATACTTCATGCTCATGGCCGAGCATTCGATATGCCAGCCGGGCCGCCCCCGCCCCCAGGGCGAGTCCCAGGCCACGTCGCCGTCCTGCTCGTCCCACGCCTTCCACAGCGCGAAATCCGCCACGTTCTCCTTCTCATATTCATCCGCCGCCACCCGTGCGCCCGGCCGCATCCCCTCGCGGTTCAGCCGCGCCAGCTTGCCGTACTCCGGCCACTTGGCGATGCTGAAATAGACCGACCCATCCGCCGCCCGATAGGCCACGCCCTTCTCCTCCAGAACCTTGATCAGCTCGATCATCTCGGGGATGTGGTCCGTGGCCGCCGGATAATATTCCGCCGCCTCAATGTTCAACGCGCGAATGTCATCAAAGAAGGCCTGCTTGAATTGCGCGGTAAAGTCCAGCAGGCTCATGCCCGCCGCCCGCGAGTCCCGGATGGTCTTGTCGTCCACATCCGTCAGGTTCATCACCTGGGTCACCCGGTAGCCCTTGAACTGCAGCCACCGCCGCAGCAGGTCCTCGAAGACATAGGCCCGGCAGTTGCCGATGTGGGCCACGTTATAGACCGTCGGCCCGCAGGTGTACATTCGCGCATGTCCCGGCTCGAGCGGGACAAACTCCTCCAGCCCGCGCGACAACGTGTTGTGGAAGCGCAGGCTCACGGACTTTCGTCCTTCTTCTTCTTGCGCCGCGGCGCCGGCTTCTTGGGTTCGCTGCCCGCCAGCGCCTTTTCAGGCGGCCGCCCCTCCCCCGGCGCGCGGAAATCCAGCTTGTCCTCGCCGGCCTCCACCTCGATCACCTCGCCATCGCTCAACACGCCGCGCAGGATTTCCTCGGCCAGCGGATTCTCCAGCCAGCGCTCGACCGCCCGGCGCAACTGGCGCGCTCCATATTGACGGTCAAACCCGCGCGAAATCAGGAAGTCCAGCGCCGACGGCAGCACCGACAGCTTGATGTCGCGGCTCTTCAGACGCGCGGTCACCTTCTCCACCTCGATGTCCAGGATCACGCGGATGTCCTCTTCGGTCAGCGGACGGAACACAATCAGCTCTTCCACGCGGTTGAGCAGCTCGGGACGGAAATGCGTCCGCGCCTTGTCGAGCATCTGCGTACGCAGCGTGGCATAGTCCGTGTCGGCGTCGTGCCCCGCAAAGCCCAGCCCCGCGCCCTTGCGCATGATGTCCGCGCCGATGTTCGAGGTCATGATGATGATCGTGTTGCGGAAGTCCACCGCGCGCCCCAGACCGTCCGTCAGCCGCCCCTCCTCCAGAATCTGCAGCAGCATGTGCATCACATCCGGGTGCGCCTTTTCGATCTCGTCGAACAGCACCACCGAATACGGCCGCCGTCGCACCCGCTCGGTCAACTGCCCGCCCTCCTCATAACCCACGTAGCCCGGAGGCGAACCCACCAGCCGCGACGCGTTGAATTTCTCCATGTACTCGGACATGTCAATCTGGATCAGCGCGTCCGGGCTATTGAACATGAACTCCGCCAGCGTCTTGGCCAGCAGCGTCTTGCCCACTCCCGTCGGCCCCAGGAAAACAAACGACCCGATCGGCCGGCGCGGATCCTTCAGGTCCGCCCGCGACCGCCGCAACGCGCGGCTGATCGCGCCGATGGCGTCGGCCTGGCCAATCACCTGCTTCGAGATTTCCGCCTCCATATCCAGCAGGCGGGCCATCTCGCGCTGTTCCATCTTCTCGAGGGGCACCCCCGTCCACTTCGAGACAATCAGGCGGACATCGTCCTCGTTGACCTCCACCACCTTTTCGTCGTGGCCTTTGCGCCAGGCGTCAAGCTCCTGCTCGAGTTCCGTGCGCATCTCGCGCTCGAGGTCGCGCAGCTTGGCCGCGTCCTCGAAACGCTCCTCGCGGATCGCCACATTGCGCTTCTCCTGCAGCGCCACAATGGCCTTTTCCTTCTCCTTGACGTGCTCCGGACGCGTCATCGCGCCCACCCGCGCCCGCGCCCCGGCCTCATCAATCACGTCAATGGCCTTGTCCGGCAGAAAACGATCCTGCAGATAGCGCGCCGACAACCGCACGGAGGCCTCGATGGCCTCCGGCGTATAGCGCACATGGTGGTGCGCCTCATAGCGGTTGCTCAGCCCCCCGAGGATCTCGATGGCCTCCTCGATGGTCGGCTCGCGAATCAGCACGCTCTGGAAACGACGCTCCAACGCGGAGTCCTTTTCAATGAACCGCCGGTACTCGTTGAGCGTGGTGGCTCCGATCACCCGCAACTCGCCGCGCGAGAGTGCCGGCTTCATGATGTTGGCCGCGTCCATCGCGCCCTCGGCGCTGCCCGCCCCCACCAGGCTGTGCAGCTCGTCCACGAACAAAATAACATTCTTCACCCGCCGGATTTCGTCCATGACCGCCTTGATGCGCTCCTCGAACTGGCCGCGGTACTTCGTGCCCGCCACCATCAGCGCCAGATCCAGAGAAATCACCCGCTTGTCGTGCAGCAGTTCGGGCACCTCGCCGTTGGCAATGGCCTGGGCCAGCCCTTCGGCAATGGCCGTCTTGCCCACGCCCGCCTCGCCCAGCAGCGCCGGGTTGTTCTTGGTGCGGCGGCACAAAATTCGGATCACCCGCTCGATTTCATCCGTGCGGCCCACCACCGGATCCAGCTCGCCCCGCTGCGCCAGCGCGGTCAAATCCCGCCCGAACGTCGAAAGCGCCGGCGTCTTGGAGTCCTTCGGGCCGGGCCCATCCGGGCGCGCGCCGCGCGGCATCTCGCTCTCCGGCGACGACTCCGAGGGGGCCTGATCCGGCTCGAACTCCGGATCCATTTCCTTCATGAGCGTATTGCGCGCCTGCTCCGCGTCCACATTCAGATTGGCCAGCACGCGCGCGGCCACCCCCTCGCCCTCGCGCAGCAGCCCCAGCAGAATATGCTCCGTGCCCACAAAATCCATCTTCATGTCGCGGGCTTCTTTGCCGGCCAGCGCCAGCACCTTCTTCACCCGCGGCGTAAACGGCACTTCGCCCACCGTCTTCATGTCGGTGCCCACCCCCACCGCCTTCTCGACCTCCATGCGCACCGTGGCCAAGTCCAGCCCCATGCGCCGCAACACCACCACCGCCACCCCCTCGCCCAGGGCAATCAACCCCAGCAGCAGGTGCTCCGTGCCGATATAGCCATGATTGAAGCGGTCCGCCTCCCGGCGGGCCAGTTGGAGGCATTGGCGCGCTCTCCCGGAAAAATTATTCATGTTGTCCTCTTGGGTTGTCTAGATTTTCGTTTCTTGAGTTCCGACCTCAGCCGGTCCGCGCGATACGCGTCGCGCTTCTCCTCATTCAGTGGCCGGTCGGCCAGGATAATCAAATGCGCGGGCTGCACCTCGAGCAGCAGGCGGTCCACCGTCCGCATCTCGATCTTTTTTGTCAAGCCCAACGCGATGCCCAGGCGCAGGTCCGACAGCCGCTCCAGGGCCTCCTGGGTGGTCATCATCCGCGCCGACTTCAAAATGCCCTCCGCGCGCCCCGCCAGGTCCATCGCCGCCCGGCGGCGCTCGCGATAAAACCTCTCCCGCGCGTTGGTCTCGTGCGTGGCCAGTTCGCGCACAATCTGCTCGAGATCCTGCACGATCCGCTCCTCCGGCAGCCCCAGCGTGATCTGGTTCGACACCTGGAACATGTTGCCCAGCGCGGCAGTGCCCTCGCCCCAGCGGCCCCGCACCGTCAGGCCGATCTTGTTCAGCCCGCGCACGATCGCCTCCAGCTCCTGCATCAGCACCAGCCCCGGCAAATGCATCAGGGCGCTCGTCCGCATCCCCGTGCCCACATTCGTCGGGCAGCTCGTCAGATAGCCCAGCGTGGGCGAAAACGCGTAGTCCAGTTTCGCCTCGAGCAGGTCGTCCAGCTCGTTGGCATCCGCCCAGGCCTCCTGCAGCGCCAGCCCCGGCCGCAGCGCCTGGATCCGCAGGTGGTCCTCCTCGTTGATCATCACCACCCGCCGCTTGTTTCCATCCATGCAGATCGCCGATTGCGGGCGCTTCTCGAGCAGGGTCCGGCTAATCAAATGCTCCTCGAACAGATACTGCCGGTACAGCGGCGTCTGGTTCGCCAGCTCCTCCTGCACCGTCAGTTCCGCCAGCGCGGCCTTGCGCACCTGCTTCAGCACCTTCGTACGCTCCTCCGCCGTCGCGCGGTCCGGAAAACGCTCCCCCCGCAAATTGCGCGCCAGCCGCACCCGGCTGGTCAGCACCACGCCGAAAGTCTCGCGGTAATCCTCCTCCGAAAGCGGCTCCTCGATGGTCGTCAACAGGCTCACGCTTCCCCCCCCTCGACCTCCGTGGCAATGGCCTTGATCCGGTCGCGCAGTTGCGCGGCCTGCTCATAGGCTTCCCCGGCCACCGCCTTCTCCAGCTCCCGCTGCAGACGGGCAATCTCCACCGAGGCCTTCAGCTCCGGCGCCGCCCGCCGCGGCATCTTCCCGGAGTGCTCGACCGCGTGCTGCAGCGACAGCACCACCGACGCCAGATCCTCCGTAAACGTTTCATAGCAGCGGTCGCAGCCCAGCCGTCCGCTTTTCAGCGCCTGCGTCCGCGTCATCCCGCACCCTTCGCACGTCGCGGCCCCCGACCGCTGTTTATGGGGCATCTTCCCCTGCAGTTGCCCGAGCTGCTCCTTCAGCGTCATCAAGATATTGCTCAAGTCCACCGGCTGCGCGTGCACATCCAGCCCCTGCAACTCGGCACACTCCTTGCACAAGTGGAGTTTCTCCACCTTGCCGCCCACGATATGGGTCAAATGCACCATCGCGGGATTCTTCTGACAGCTCTCGCACAACATTAGAAGCAAGATACCATGCCCCCCGCCCGTTTTCCAGTAACAACCCCACCCCCCCAAATATTGAATATTGAGTATTGAATATTGAATGTTGAATGTTGAATTTGAAATTTGCTGCTGTCTTCCTCCCCGTTTTCCACGCCGTGGAAAAAAGTTTTCCACGCTATGGAAAAAAGTTTTCCACGCTATGGAAAACTCGGGCTCTCACGCGCCCCCGGCAACGTCCCCAATCAAGTCGCCGAAGCCTGCGCGGGGGGAACCGTCATTTCATGCGTTTCAGGGCGAAAAATGCCGAAAACCAGGCCAAAAACGGCTATTTTCCGGTGTTTTTGACCATTTTTCGGCGTTTTTCGGCTGCGGCGACCTGTTTTTTGCGTCCCTAAAAACACCCCATTTTCCACGCCATGGAAAAGTATTTTACGTTTTTTCCACGCTATGGAAAAAAGTTTTCCACGCCGTGGAAACAGCCGAGTGCCGAGCCTGAGCGAGCGTAGCGGCAACATACTGTTTTTTGGGATTTTTCCACACCCAGACTTCCTGACCTCGATGGGGTTTTGGTGGATTTTGCGGAAATTGCTTTGGCACTATTGGGGGGCGCGACATCGAAAGGGACATGGCGGATTCTGTGAGTTGTTTTCCCCCGCTGGCTGCGCTTC
>JAAZFE010000094.1 GCA_012511885.1 Lentisphaerota bacterium
GACATGCCGCCTGAAGGCGGGACTACAAACTCGCGGGGATGTCAGCCCTTGCCAGGGCAGGCTTCCCGACCTCAACGGCGGAATCGTGCCAACGCAATTTCCTCCGAGATCAGGAAGTCTGAATTTGCAAAAAGGTGCAGGCTGAAAGTTGTTGGCGTGGTCGGTGACCCCGCTTGGAAGTACGGTTTACCCTGCGCCAGGCAAATTAGCCGGTGAATTATGCAGGCTAGTTTGACTTGCCTGCTGGCGAATCCCGCGGGTCACCCGGCCACATTCATGCCGCCGGGCCCGCCGCGCTTGCGCGAAAACAGGCGCAACACTCGATAGGTGATGGCGTACAGCCAGGGAGTCCGGTCGCGCAGCCAGGTGGTCATGGCCTTGCCCCGGCGAATCCATTTGGCCAGGGTGTGCACCGTGGCTACATTGCGCGGATTGTCCGATCCCGCCGCGATCAAACGCTCACCCAGCGCCGGATTGATGTTCGGCAAGACCACCGTGATCAAATCCAGCCAGAACTGCGGCGTGCGATAGCCTCCGGGGCGCGTCGGGTTGAGCATCGCGTCGTAGGCATCCGTCGCGAACTGGTCCAAAATGCCGTCGCGCTGGCAGCGCGTGTAGAGCGCCGTGCCGGGAAACGGCGTCAGCGCCAGATGCACCACCCACCAATGGGGCCGCGGCAGCTCGTTCAAGGTCCGGGCAATCTCCCGCAGGTCGTCCTCTTTTTCGTAGGGGTTGTGGATGATGTAATCAATCGAGAGCCAGAGCCCGGCCTCCAGCACGGTCTTGGCGCCTTTGAGAAAACTGGCCTTGGTTTCCTTGCGGTTGTAGATCTCGCGATTGACCCGGTCCGAACCCTCGAGCCCCATGGTGACATATTGCAAGCCGGCGTCCTTGAGCAGTTCCAGGCGCGCCGGAGTAATGTAGCGCGGAATCATCCGCACAATGAAAGGCAACCCGATCTCGCTCTTCCAGCGTTGGCAGAACTCGGCTAGCCACTCGTCGCTTCCCGCGTAAAAACTGTCGTCCTGAATGTTCACGCCGGCCATGCGCGGCTCGACCGTTTTGACATGGAGCACTTCGGCGATGGCCCGCTCGACGCTTTGACGCCGCACCGGCGCGCCGTACACATTGCAGCAGTAGGCGCACTTGTAAACGCATCCGCGCGAGGTGACCAAATCGTAATAGCGGCCGTGCCAGCCGGCATGGCGCTGGTGCATCGCCCAGTTCAGCCTGCGCAGCCGCCCGCCCACCAGGATGTAGTCGCGGTCAAAACGAAACAGCGGAAACGGCAGCCGGTTCAAGTCCAGGTTCTGCGAGGGCGAAGTGACATTGATCTCGATGTTGCCATCCTTGCGCCACACCAGACCCGGAATGTCGGTCGGCGCCTTGCCCTCGAGAATCATGCGCAGAGGCACCTCCCCCGCCCCCCGCACGGCGAAGTCCGCGCCTGCCACCAGGGATTCCTCCGGGCAGAGCGTGGGGTGCACTCCGCCCGCCAGAATCACGCCCTTGAAGCCCGCCTCGCGCAACGCGGCCACCAGCCGCCGGTAGGGCTTCAAGCTGGCCGTCATCAGATAAAACCCCAGATGCGTCACCCGCTCGCGCCGCAGAAAACGCGCAATCTGTTTGATCTCCCCCCCGGTGAAGGTGATTGGCCGATCGTGCCCGGCCACCCGGCGCAGGATCACCAGCAACGTGGTTTCGACCCCCAGCGACTCCGCGTAGGCCCCCAGCACGCGAATAGACAGCGGACGCGCCTCCTCGTCAATGGTGGCCAGCACCAAATGCTGCTGCATATCAGCCGTCATGAAATACATCTTAGCATTGTGCGCGCCTCAGGGTCAGGCCGTAAATAGGTGCTTTACCGCTTGTCCTCGGCGGTATTGCCGGAACCGAGCAACCAGTCGCAGAGAAAATGGAACGCAGCATCCAGATTGGAACGTGCTTGCGGGGAAATCGGCTCCTGAACTTCCCAGGCATAGCCGCGAACGGCCAGCAGCCAGGCGGGGGGCGTCGCGTTGTACAGCTCCTCCGCCAGGGCCAAAATGCTTTCCGGCGGCATGGCATGGGTCGAAAACGAAATCTGCCTCCCTGGGACCAGCCGTCGAAACTCAAACGGCTCCACGCCTTCGACGGCGGCATCCACAAAGATGACCTCCCGGCTCGAGGCCACCGCCAGGGCATCCTCGGCGTTGAGTTGATAGTTGCTGTCGAAGACCACCCCCCGCATTCCCTGTTTATGCGCCCACGCCTCGAGTTCCTCCACCAGCCGCACGCCCAAGCCGTCGTCCTGTCGGCCGGGATTGCCGTAACCGTAAACCAGCAGGGGTTGCGCTGGAGAACTCGTGTCCAAGGCGGCTCCGCGCCTCTCAACGGCCGGGTTTGCGCCGGTGCGACACCACCGCGCCGGCCGCATCCAGCAGCGTGACATCCAGCGGCATTTGGCCATAGGCGTGCGTGGCGCAGCTCAGGCACGGATCATAGGCCCGGATGGCCACCTCGATGGCATTGAGCATGCCCTCGGTGATTTCCTTGACGCCGGTCAGCAGCGCGCGGGCCACGCAATTGACCGCCCGGTTCATCGGCTCGTTGTTATTGGTGGTCGAGACAATGAGATTGGCCATTTCGATCAGATCGTCGTCGCCCACGCGGTAGTGGTGGAACAGGGTTCCGCGCGGCGCTTCGAGCAGCCCCACCCCCTCCGCCCGACGCCGCCCTTTCACCTGCAGCTCGCCGCCCAGAATGTCGGGATCCTGCAGCAGCTCGCGCATGGATTCAGCGGCGTGCAGCACCTCGATCAGCCGGGCCCAGTGGGTGTGCAGGCACATATTGTTGGGTTTGCCGCGGGTCACCGCCTTGAATTCCTCGAACTCCGCCTGCGCCAGCGGGGTTGGGATGAATTCGGCCGTGTTGAGCCGCGCCAAAGGCCCCACCCGGTACCAGCCCTTCTCCGGCCCCAGCGCGCGCAGATAAGGAAACTTCATGTAGCTCCAGGGTTTGACCTCCTCGCGGAAGTGCTCGAGGTAGTCCTGCGGGTCCACATCGTCCAGAATGCGCTTGCCGTCGGCATCCACCCCGCGCAGCACCCCGTGATAAAGGTCCATGCCGCCATCGGCCCGCACCAGGCTCAGGTGATTCGAGGGGAATTGGGAAAACCCGTCCACGAATTCCTTGTTTTTGCGGTAGTAGTTCTTGAAAAAATCCACCGCGCCCTGGGCCCAGGTCACCATTTGATCGGCATTGAGTGGCGCGGGGCCGTGGAGCAGAGCGTCCCGCTCGGCTTCGGTCAGGCACTTGTTGACGCCCCCCGGGATGGCCCCGGTGCCGTGAATTTTCTTGCCGGCGGTGGCCGCGATGACCTCCTGGCCGTACTTGCGCATGTTGATGGCCTGAACGGCCAGCTCGCGATGGGTCAGCGCCACCCCCACCACATTGCGGGTGGCGGGATCCGACTCATGCCCCAGCAGCAGATCGGGTGAAGCCAGATAAAAGAAGTGAAGAGAATGCGATTGAAAAATCTGGCCATAGTGCATGAGCCGGCGCATTTTTTCGGCGGTCGGCGGCAGGCCGTCGCCCGTTCCCGCGCCCACCACCACATCCATGGCCTTGGCCGCGGCCAGCAGGTGGCTGACAGGGCAGATGCCGCACAGACGCTGCACCAGCACGGGGGCCTCCCAGTAGGGCCGCCCCTGCACAAAGCGCTCGAAACCGCGGAACTCCACTATGTGCAACCGGCTCTGCGCCACATTGCCCCCGGCATCCAGATGGATGGTCACTTTCCCGTGCCCTTCCACGCGGGTTACCGGATCAATCACGATTTTGCGGGTCATGGGCGGCTCAATCATATTTGAAGGTTCGATATTCCAAGGCCAGCTCTTTGCCGGCCAGCAGCGATGTCAACGCATCCCAAATCAGGTCCGCGTTGGGGGGGCATCCGGGCAGGAAGTAGTCAATTTGGACCACCTCGTGGCAGGGATAAACCCGGTTGAGAATGCGAGGGATATCCGGATCGCAGGGGATGATCCGTCCGGGATTGCTGTCGGCCACGGTCGGCCCGAGACGGTAGGCCTCGTCGAGGCATTCCTGCAGGGAAATCGTGTTGCGCATGGCGGGCAGTCCGCCCATGATGGCGCACTCGCCCAGGGCCACCAGCGTCTTGCAACGCCTGCGGAACTCCATCAGCACATGCACGTTCTCGTCGTTGCAGCAGCCGCCCTCGATCAGCCCGATGTCGCAATCCTTGGTGAAGGTCTTGATGTCGTCAAGCGGCGACTTGTTGAATTCGACCAGCTCAATCAGGTCCAGCAAACGCTCGTCGATGTCCAAAAACGACATGTGGCAGCCAAAGCAGCCCGCCAGCGAGGTCGTCGCCACGATCTTCTTCCCGGTCGGAGTGCCTGCGCTCACGGGGCCACCTCGCTGCCGATGGGTTGCTGATCGTAGGTCCGCCGGCCGATGGGCACATCGAAGCCCTTGCCCTTGCGCAGGATGGCGCCCACCGGACAAATGTCCATGGCCTGCTGGGCCAGTTCATCGCTGATATCCTTCGAGGTTTCGGGATCGATATTGATGATCAGCCGGTCCCCGCGCTTGCCAAAGGCAAAGATGGCCTGCCCCTCCTCGTTGAAAATGCCCCGGATGCAACGCTTGCACAGGATGCAGCGGTTGTGGTCCTTGATCAGTTTGGGATGCCATGCCTCGACATCGCGTTTCGGGAACAGATAGGGAAACTGCGGCACGGTCATGCGATAGCGGTAGGCCAGCGCCTGCAGCTCGCAATTGCCGCTGCGCTCGCAGATCGGGCAGAGGTGGTTGCCCTCGGCAAAGAGAATTTCCACGATGGATTTGCGGAACGCCTCCAGTTCGGGCGTGGAGGTCACCACCGACATGTCCTCGACCACCTTGGTCGTGCAAGCCGTGTGGGGAATGCCGTTGACCAGCACCGTGCAAATGCGGCAGGCCCCTTTCGGCCGCACCCCCGGATAGTTGCACAGGGTCGGAATGTACACCCCGCAATCCTTGGCGGCGGCGACGAGCTGGGCGCCCTCCTCCGCCAGATATTCCTGACCGTCGAGCATGAAACGAACGAATGCCATGGTTCCCTACTCCGTTCCCGCCCCCGTTGCCGCCGCGTAGTCCTCGAGCGCCGCCGCCAAATCAAAAGTGGGCGCGAAACGCGGGTCGCTCTGATCCAGGCGCTCTTCATAAAGGTGGGGGAAATTCTTGATGGTGCTGGTAATGGGATGCAGCGCGGTCTGCCCCAGCCCGCAACGGTTGTAACGCATGATGCCCAGCCACGACTTGAGGTGCTCGACATCCTCGGCGCGGCCCTTGCCGTCAATGATCCGCTCGAGGATCCGTTGCGCCATCCCGGTCAGCGCCCGGCAGGGCACGCAGGCGCCGCAGGATTCCTCGCGGAAAAAGCGGGTGAAGTTCAGCACCACATCGCGCAAGAGATCGCGGTGCCGCCCAATGATGATCAGCGATCCGCCCGTGGCCAGGTCTTCATAAGCCAGCACCCGGTCGAACTCGCCGGGCGCAATGCAGGCCCCCGACGGCCCCCCCACCTGCACCGCCTGCACGTCGCGCGCGCCCGCCATGGCCAGCATGTCCCGCACCGAAAAACCCCACTCGACTTCATAGATGCCCGGGCGGTCGCAATCGCCGGAAATGCTCAGCACCTTGGTGCCCTTGGACTGCTCGGTTCCCATCCGGTTGTACCAGTCCGTCCCCTTCAACATGACCTGCACCACCGAGCAGAGCGTCTCCACATTGTTGACCACCGTCGGCTGCTGCAGATAACCCTTCTCGACCGGGAAAGGCGGACGGTCCCGCGGTTCGCCGCGCTTGCCCTCCGCCGACTCGATCAGCGCGGACTCCTCGCCGCACACATAGGCCCCCGCGCCGAACTGGATGCTGACATCAAAGTGGAAGCCCGGCACGCCGCCAATGGAGGCGCCCAGCAAATTCCGCCGGCGCATGTCTTCGAGGACCGACTCCAGATAGTCGTGCAGATAGCGGTATTCGTTGCGCACATACAGGATGCCCTGCCGCGCCCCCACCGCGTACGCCGCGATCACCATCCCCTCGAACACCATCTGCGGGCGCTCCGTCAAAATAACCCGGTCCTTGAAGGTGCCCGGCTCCCCTTCGTCTGCGTTGCAGAAAATATATTTCATCTCGCCCGTGGCCCGCCGGGCAAACTCCCACTTCATGCCGGTCGGAAAACCCGCCCCCCCCCGTCCCCGCACGCTGGCCGCTTTGATGGTCGCGATCACCTCCCCCGAGCTCATTTGCGTCACTTTGGCGATAGCCTCCCCCGGATGGTATTCGCCGAACACGGTCAGCCCCGGCACCCGGATGTGGTTGCGCACCAGCGCCCGCACCAAAGGGTGGGCATTGTTGCCATCGCCGAATCCGGTGCCTTTCAGCTCCAGAATCGTCCACCCCGCGCGCATCCCCTCGACCAGCTCGCGCGCCCGCTGCGGCGTCAGCCGGGGGAACACGTGGCCGTTGATCAATGCCGACGGCTCCTGGTCGCTCATGCCGATGCAGGCCGTCTGGAACAGCCCCACCACCCCGTCCGCCGACACCTCCCCGAACCGGCACTGCGCCGCCTCCTCGAAGGCGGCGGCCACCTCCGCCGCGCCCCGGAAATAGGCCACCACGCTGTTGTTGAGATAAACCGTATAAACGCCCCGGGGCTCCCGCGCGAAAAAATGATAAAACGATACCGTCTGCTCGACGTTCACCTGGGGAATCTTCAGCGCCGCGGCAATCTGCACCACGGTTTCGGATGACAGATGGCCCAGCTCGTCCTGCAGATCAATCAGGATATCCATCAGACGGGTCTCGTCGCCCTGGTAGCGGGCGATGATCGTCTCGATGATCTCTGGAGAGGTCATGACCTCCCGCGGGGCCTCAATAGGTGCCGGTGATATACTTTTCCAGACTGCTGATCATGGCCTTTTGACTGTCAATCAAGGCCTTGACCACGTCCCCGATGGAAATCATGCCAATCAGCTTGCCCTCCTCCAGTACCGGCAAATGGCGGTGGCGTCGCCCCGACATCAATTCCATGCACTCCTCCACGGCGATGGAGGGTGTCACCGTTCTCATCTGCTCCAGCGGCGTCATCGTCTCCTGCACAATGTGATCCGCGGGAGACTTGCCCTCGGCCACAATCTTCCACAGGCAATCGCGTTCCGAAAGAATCCCGATCAACGCCCCGCCGTCCGACACCACCGCCAGACAACCGATATGTTTCGACGACATCCGTTGAATGGCCACCAGAATGGATTCCGGCGTGGTAATGGTCTCCACCCCGTAGCCCTTGCTTTTCAGTAAATCGCCCACTGTAATGCTCATGCCAAACTCCTTTCGCGAGATGTCTGTACCTCAACGACGGAATTCAGAATAACCAGACACAAGGCGCAAGTCAATCGCCGATGACGCGCCGGTCAAAAAAAGGGTGCACGACAGATTTCTGCTTATGCGGCCTGCGGGAGTGCGGCTCGTCTTGTCCAGAACTCCTCGTAGCGCTGGGATAACAAAGCCGTTCGGATGGATAAGATATGGCTGAGTCCTCTTTGCGA
>JAAZFE010000095.1 GCA_012511885.1 Lentisphaerota bacterium
ATCGGGACATGCCGCCTGAAGGCGGGACTACAAACTCGCGGGGATGTCAGCCCTTGCCAGGGCAGGCTTCCCGACCTCAACGGCGGAATCGTGCCAACGCAATTTCCTCCGAGATCAGGAAGTCTGACACCATGGAAAAAAGTTTTCCACGCCGTGGAAACAGCCGAGTGCCGAGCCTGAGCGAGCGTAGCGGCAACACTCATCTTTCGCGTCCCCCCAAAAACTACAAAATCAGCATGCAGTCGCCATAGCTGTAAAATCGGTAGCGTTCGCGGATGGCCTCGCGATAGGCCTCGAGCACCAGCTCGCGACCGGCCAGCGCGCTGATCATCATGATCAGCGTGGACTTGGGCAGATGAAAATTGGTCAGCAGCGCGTCCGTCATGTTGAACTCAAACGGTGGATGAATAAACAAATCTGTGCGCCCCCGCCCCGGGCCGAAGCCCTCCGGCCGGGCCGCCGCGCTTTCGAGCGTGCGCACGCTGGTGGTGCCCACCGGAATCACCCGCCCTCCCGCCTGACGCGCCTGACCGATCATCTGTGCCGTTGCGGGCGCGATCTGCCAGCGTTCCTCGTCCATCCGGTGGGCCTCGACCTCCTCGACCGTCACCGGCCGGAAGGTGCCCATCCCCACATGCAGCGTCACCAGCGCGTGCCGCACCCCCCCCGCCGCCAGCTCCGCCAGCCGCTCGCTTGTAAAATGCAGCCCGGCCGTCGGCGCGGCCACCGCGCCCGGCTCGCGCGCGAAAACCGTCTGATAGCGCTGGCGGTCCGCCACCTGCTGTTCGGGAACCACCTCTTTGCGCCGGATGTAGGGCGGCAGCGGCGTCTGCCCGATCCGCTCGAGCACCAGCGGCCAGGGCAGCTCGGACTCGACCCGGATTCTGACCCGCCCCTGCTCGCCTTCCTCGAGCAGCGTGGCCCGGGCCAGATCATCGCCAAAAATCACCTGCTCGCCGGGTTGGGGCCGCCGGCGGCACCGCATGAGCGCGTCCCAGTGCAGGGGGGCGGTCTCCTCAAGCAGCAAAAATTCGACCTTCCCTCCGGTGCCTTCCTTCGCCTTGCGCCCGACCAGCCGCGCCGGAATCACGCGGGTGTCGTTGAGCACCAGCAGATCGTTCGGGCGCAGATATTCGGCCAGATCGGTGAAGTTCCGGTGCTCGAACCGCCGCTCCTGCCGGTGCAACACCATCATCCGGGCCCCGTCCCGGAATCGCGGAGGCTCCTGCGCGATCAGCTCGGGAGGCAGATCATAGTCGAAGTCGGCAACCTTCATCGGCTGATCAGCAGGTGGCGGCGGACACCCAGGCCGACCAGAACCGCCACCAGCCCGACCGTCAGCAGCCAGCCCACCACCCGCCGGCCGCCGCGCCGGGCGGCGGGCGTATCGGCCGCTTCATCCTCGACCGCCTCATCCGCCGCTTCCGGCGCCTGGACGGCCTGGACCGGCTCCGGCTGGGGTTTGGGTTTGGCCACGCTCTTGGGCTTGGCCTCCGGCAGCCAGCGGTTGATCAGCTCGGACGCCTTCGCGTCGCGGGTCGCGCGCTTCTCGCTGCCCATGACCACCGCGATCACGCGCCGGTCGTTGCGCTCGGCCGTGACCGCAATGCAGTAGCCGCTGGCGCGGATCCAGCCCGTTTTGAGGCCGTCGCAGCCGGGCAGCTTGCCCAGCAGATGGTTGTGCGTTTCCATGATCATCGGCTGGAACGGCGGCTGCGCGTTGGCACGGAACTCGCGCCGCGTCTCTGACGTATAACGCAGGGTTTCCGGATGGGCCTCGAGCAGCGCCTTGCACAGCATGGCGAAATCGCGCGGCGTGGTCATGTCGTGGCGCACGTTGGGCGCGCCGGGCGGCAACCCGTGGGGCGTGCGGAACCGGGTGATCGGCGACAGCCCCAGCTCCCGCGCCTTGTTGTTCATCATCTCGACAAAACCTTCCATGCTGCCGCCGACATATTGCGCCAGCAGCGCGGCGGCGTCGTTGGCCGACTGGATGATCAGCGCGTAGAGCAGTTCATCCACCGGAAAACTCTCGCGCGGATCCAGCCAGACCTGCGATCCCCCCATCCGCATGGCCTCCTTGGTCACCGGAATGATCTCGTCCAGCCGCAGATAACCCGCCTCGACCCGGTCCAAAACAACAAACAGGGTCATCAGCTTGAGCATGCTGGCCGGATAGCCGGGGCGGTCGGCGCCATCCTCGAACAGGACATCGCCGGTAGTGGCATCAACCACGATCGCGCCATTGTACGGGTCGCGCGGAATGCCTTGGCCAAAAACAACCACCACGCCCAGCAGCAGGGCCGTCAACGAAGCAAAAAAAGGTTTCATGGCGGGCAATGTACTCGGTAGCGGCGGGGCAATCAAGATTGGACACGCCACCCCGCCCCGGCCTTGCACACCCCGCCGTCACAGACAGAATCGCGCGGCGCACAAAGAGGCCCGGGCGGCGCCCCGCCCGGGTTAAGGCGGCGTGGACAGACGCCTTATTTGGCCAGCGCCTTCAGCAGCGCATCCGTCTTGTCGGTCTGCTCCCAGGTGAAATACTTGAAGTTCTTGTCAGATTTTCTGCGGCCGAAGTGCCCGTACTGGTTGGTCATGGAATAGATCGGACGCAGCAGGTCCAGCTCCTTGATGATGGCCGCCGGCTTCAGCGGGAAAACCTTGCGCACCGCCCGGGCAATGTCGTCGTCCGGCCGGGTGCCCGTGCCAAACGTGTCCACCAGCACCGAAATCGGCTCGGGATAGCCGATGGCGTACGCCAGTTGCACCTCGCACCGCTTGGCCAGCTTGGCCGCCACAATGTTCTTGGCCACATAGCGCGCCATGTAGGCCGCGCTGCGGTCCACCTTCGAGGGATCCTTCCCCGAAAACGCCCCGCCCCCGTGACGGCCCATCCCGCCGTAGGAGTCCACAATGATCTTCCGCCCGGTCACGCCGCAGTCGCCCTGCGGACCGCCCACCACAAAACGCCCCGTCGGGTTGACGTGGAAAACCGTGCGCTTGTCGAGCAGCTTGGCCGGGATGGACGGCCGGATCACCTTCTCAATGATTTCCTTGCGGATCTTGGCGTGGGAAATGTCCGGCGCGTGCTGCGTGGAGACCACCACCGCGTCCACCCGCACCGGGCGGCCCTTCGCGTCATATTCCACCGACACCTGGCTCTTCGAGTCCGGCCGCGCCCAGGGCAGCTTGCCCGCCTTGCGCAGATCGGTCAGCTTGCGCATGATCCGGTGCGCCAGCACGATCGGCATCGGCATCAGCTCCGGGGTTTCGTCGCAGGCATACCCGAACATCATCCCTTGGTCGCCCGCCCCCTGCTCCGCCGTGGCCTTCCCGGCGGCCTTTTGCTCGTTCACCCCCTGCGCAATGTCCGGCGACTGCTTCTCAATGGCCACCAGCACGGCGCAAATGTTGCCGTTGAAGCCCGTCTGCTGATGGTCATAGCCGATGTTGCAGACCGCTTGGCGGGCCACTTCGGCGTAGTTCACTTCGGCCTTGGTCGTGATCTCGCCGGCCACCACCAGCATGCCGGTCTTGGCCAGGGTTTCGCACGCCACGCGGCTCTTGGGGTCCTGCGCCAGGCAGGCGTCCAGAATGGCATCCGATACCGCGTCGCACAGTTTGTCCGGGTGGCCTTCCGAGACGGATTCCGAGGTGAAAACAGTATTCTTGGTCATGGTCGAGGTTCCTTTGATCGTTGGTTTTTGGAGCTTGCAGTGTACGGCATCATTCCGCCAATTCAAGCAAATCTGGCGCCCGGCGGCGCAAAAGTTGACGGCACAAAGCAAGCACCTCGGCGCCGTTGGCCCGCTTGCGGGCTTCGGCGGCCAACGCCTGGGCGTCGCTCATCTCGATCCGGCGGATGACATCCTTGACCACCGGCACCGCCAGCGGGCTCACACTCAGCGAGACCACCCCCAGCCCCAGCAGCAGCGGCACAAAATAAGGCGTGGCCGCCATTTCGCCGCACACCCCCGTCCAGACCCCGTGCCGGTTGCCCGCCTCCACCGTGTGAGCGATCAAATGCAGCACCGCCGGATGCGTCGGCTCATACAGGTGGGCCACCCGCTCATTCACCCGGTCCACCGCCAGGGTATATTGCACCAAATCATTCGTGCCGATGCTGAAAAACCGGACCTTTGGCGCGATCCAGTCCGCGATCAGCGCCGCCGAGGGCACTTCGATCATCACCCCTGTCTCGATGTCGCGGTTGAAGTCCACACCCGCCGCCGCCAGCTCGTCCATGCACTCCCGCAACAGGGCATCCGCCTGCTCCACCTCGGCCAGATGGCTGATCATCGGATACATGATCCGCAATTTCGGATTATGCGCCGACGCCCGCAAAATGGCCCGCAACTGGGCCTTGAACATCTCCTGCCGCGCCAGACTCAGACGAATCGCCCGCCAGCCCATGAACGGGTTGGCCTCCTCGGTGCGCCGGTCCCCCGCCGGCATCTTGTCGCCGCCGAGGTCCAGCGTGCGGATGATCACCGGATCGGGCAACATGGCCTTGGCCACCTGGGCATAGGCCGCATAGTGCTGATCCTCCGTGGGATCCCCCGCGTTGGCCAGATAGAGATATTCGCTCCGGAACAGCCCGATGCCGCGCGCGCCGCGCGCCAGCACCGCCGTGACGTCAGCGGGCATCTCGATGTTGGCGGCCAGATCAATCTCCACCCCGTCCAGCGTCACCGCCGGCTCATCCTTGAACGTGTCCAGCCGCTTCTGAATCTCCATGCGCCCGCGCGCGATCCGCGTATATTCCCGCTCCGTGGCCGGCGTCGGATTCACCACCAGCATGCCGCGCACCCCGTCCAGCACCACGTGGTCGCCATCCGCGAGCTTCTCGTACACATCGCGCAGGCCCACCACCGTCGGCAGTTCCATCGCCCGCGCCATGATCGCCGCGTGCGACGTCACGCTGCCCAGCTCCATCGCCAGCCCCAAAATCTTGCCGCGGTCCAGCGCGGCCATTTCGCTGGGCGGGATGTCGTGGGCCACAATAATCTGCGGCTCCTCCAGCCCCGCCAGCCAGTCGCGCCCCCCGCCCATCAAATTGCGCAAAATACGCCGGGTTACATCGCGGATGTCCGTGGCCCGCTCGCGCAAATAGTCGTCTTCCATCTGCAGAAGCGTCTGCGCGTAACGCTCGGCCACGTCAAAAAACACCTTCTCGATGTTGCGCAGCTTGTCGCGCACCTCGCGATAGACCTCCATCAGAAAATCCCGGTCGTCCACCACCTGCAGGTGCGCCTCGAAAATGCTCGCGCTTTCGCCCCCCAGCGCCTGGCTCACCCGCCGCTGGATCTCCGCCAATTGCTGGCGGGTTTCTATCAGGGCCGTTTCCAGCCGCATCATTTCCCGGGGCACGTCGCCCGGACGCAAGGCATAGTCGGGCACCGGATCATCCCCGCTCAGCAGCAGCCGCACCCTCCCGCTGACCACCCCCGGCGAAACGCCTATGCCCTTGAATTCGAGTTCTTGGGCCTGCCCCATGTTCCTTACCCCTCGTGAAATTTTCGCTCGAACAAATCCACGATGGCCGCGATGGCCTCCGACGCGTCCACGCCCGTGGCCAAAATCCGCAGCTTCGCCCCGTGATGCCCCTCCAGCGTCAGCAGCCCCATGATGCTCTTGGCATTCACCTGAACACCGTTCTTCTCCAGCAAAATCTCGCAGGCAAAGCGCGAAGCCGTCTTGACCAGCAGCGCCGCCGGGCGCGCGTGGATGCCAAACTGGTTCTCCACGGTCACCTCCCGCTCCAGGGTGGTGGACGCGTCGGCCATTGCTTCGTTGTCAGGACTCACGACGATTTTCCTTCCGGGACAACACCTTTTTGAGGCGCTCGTCCAATTCACGGGCCGAATCATGGCCCATCTGCTTCAAACGCTGGTTCAGAGCCGCCACCTCCACCACATTGGTCAGGTCGCGCCCCGCTGCGACCG
Organism: Lentisphaerota bacterium; assembly: GCA_012511885.1. Taxonomy (GTDB): domain Bacteria; phylum Verrucomicrobiota; class Kiritimatiellia; order CAIQIC01; family Lenti-01; genus JAAZFE01. Next base: position 5,949 of record JAAZFE010000095.1, read on the forward strand.
GCACGGTCACCAGCGGAACCTCAACGCCTAGCACGTTACGGGTCGTTGTGTCCAGTCCCGTACGGTCAATGTCCCCCTCCTCACGCGTCTGCTTGCGCATCCGGATGATCAAATCCAGCCGCATGTCCCCGCGAATGGACGACACCCCGAAGATCCGCGGAACGTGGATGATCCCCAGCCCGCGGATTTCCATGTGCTCGCGCGTGATCTCCACCGCCGACGCCTGGATGGCCCCCGTGCTGTCGCGCGTCAGGCTGGTCACGTCGTCCGCCACCAGGCTGTGCCCGCGCTTGATCAGCGCCAGCGCGATCTCGCTCTTGCCGATCCCCGGCTCGCCCTCCAGCAGCACCCCGATGCCGTTGATCTCGATCATGGTGCCGGGCACCCGGATGCGCGGACTGGACAGGTTCTGCAGCAGCACCGTCGCCGCGTTCATGAAGTGGCCCGTCACCAGCCGCGTGCGCATGATCGGGATGCCCAGCTCCGCCGTCGTCTTGCGCACATACAGCGGCATGCGCCGCCCGCGCGACAGCACAACCGCCGGCACGTTGCGCAAAATGCGGTAGCGCTGCACCCGCTCCTCCGGCGACAGGCTGTTCATGTAGGACATCTCCGCCAGGCCCAGAACCTGAATGCGCCGATAGGCGAAATAACGCAAAAAACCGGCCAGCGCGAGACCGGGGCGGTTCAAGGCCACCTCCGAAATCTCGCGCCCGACCGCGTTCTCCGCGTTCGCCTCCCAACTCAACTCCAGCGAACCGTGGCCCGCCTCGAAAAATTCTTCCACGGTAATCCGCGGAGTCTCTGCTGGTCGGCGCATCATGGATCCGGCTCCTTCAATGCCTCAGGGCGCGTCGTCCGCCGCGTCCGTGTCCGGCAGGATTTCTGCCTCGGCCAGACGCTGGCGCCCCTTGTGGCGTTCGATCATCTTCTCGCGCGAACGGCGCAACTGCTTGTTCAACTTGTCGGTCGCCAGGTCCAGCGCCGCGTAGAGATCGTTCGTGGTCTCCTGGGCCTGCTCGCGCATCTTGTCACGGCCCTGCACCACAATGCTCGCCGTGAAGCGGTACTTCTCCAGCGCCAGAATCACGTGTGCGCTCTCCACGCGTGGAAAGTCCGCCAGCACCGGCTGCAGGCGCTTGTCCACATACTGCTTCAGGCTGTCGTTCACCGTCACATTCCGTCCTGTGATTTGAATATCCATTCCGGCTCCCTTTCTTTTGGTTAGGTGTTCATGGATGAACTGTTGTTTGTTTCCCGACACTCACATGCTGAATTCCCGGCCCAGATACTTCTCGCGCGCCTGCGGATCGTTCACCAGATACTCCCGCGTGCCCTCCGTCAGCACCTCGCCCGAATAAATCACATAGGCCCGATCCACCACCGACAGTGTTTCGCGCACGTTGTGGTCCGTGATCAAAATCCCCAGTCCGCGCCGCTTCAAGTCGCGGATGATCTGCTGAACGTCATAGACCGCCAGCGGATCCACCCCGCTGAACGGCTCGTCCAGCAGAATCAGCGCCGGGTCCGTCACCAGCGCCCGGGTGATCTCCAGCCGCCGCCGCTCCCCGCCGCTCAGCGTATAGGCCTTCTGCTTGGCCAGATAGCCGATCTTCAGCTCATCGAGCAGGCTCTCCATCCGGTGGCGGCGCTCCCGCGCGTTCAGCGGCAGCATCTCCAGAATCGCCATCACGTTCTCTTCCACCGTCAAATTGCGGAAAATGCTCGGCTCCTGCGCCAGATAGCCCAGCCCCATCCGCGCCCGCCGGAACATCGGCTGCCGGGTCACATTGCGCCCCTTGAAATAGACCTTCCCCTTCGTCGGCGCGACCAGCCCCGTAATCATATAAAAACTGGTCGTTTTGCCCGCCCCGTTGGGCCCCAGCAACCCCACAATCTCCCCACGGCGAACGTGCATGTTCACCCCGTTCACCACCCGGCGCCGGTGATACTCCTTCACGAGGCCCCGAGTCTCGCACAGCATCTCGGCTTCAATGGCTTCGGCCACTATCGCTTCCTCTCCGTTTCCTCTACCCTACTCCGACTCATCTTCCGCGGCAAGCGGTTAATCCGCCTCCCCCTTCCGCAGAAAACTGTCCGGATCCTTCCCGAAATCCTCGGAATACACGATCAGCCGCGCCCGGGGCTGGCATTCCACCCGCTGTTCATCGCGCCAAAACGTGATCACCTCCCCCTCGAGGATGTTGCGCCCCTGCAACACCTGCGGCGGCCGGTCCGGCGCCCCCGTCAGTACGATCCGCCCGCTTTTCACGTCATACGTCGCCACATCCGCCCGCGCCTTCTTGTCCTCCTGCGACATCAGCACCTTGCCCTCCGCCTTGATCGTCTGCGCCCCCCCCTCCCGGCTGAAAATCACCGTCAACTGCTCCGCGCTCAGCTGCATCCGCGGATCATTCACCAGCACGTTGCCGTCGAACTTCGCGAACTGCTTCAAATAGTCGAACGTCAGCTTGTCCGCCGTAATCACCGTGGCGTCCGGCGAGGCCTCCAGCGCCCGCCCGCCGTCCTCCAGCAGCGCCGCCCGGCTGGCCGCCCCCGCCAGACCCCACACCGCCGCGCCCAACATCACGCACCGCAATAACTGTCTCATGGCTCGTCCTCGCTGGCCGGTTCCGCCTCCGCCTCCGACTCCGTCGTCTTGGGCGTCAGCAGACCCGACTCCATTCTTGAATCCAACGTTAACTTCGCGTTGCTCAAAATCTGCACCTGCTTGTTCGTGCCGCTCCAGGCAAACCCCGTCCCCGACAGCACCGCCTTCTCCGTCACAATCCGGATCGGCGCGCGCGACGCCGCCCGCTGCCCCGTCCGGTCCAGCGCGCATTCTGCCGTCGCGCCCAGCACCGAGGGCTGCCCGTCCTTGTAAAACTCGATCTCCACGTCCGTCAGCAGAATAATCCCGTCCGCCATGAACTGCGCGGTTTTCCCGCGCACCTCCTGCACCAGCTGCCCCTGCGCGTCATACTCCGGCAGGCGGAACCCCTCCATCATCGAGCCTTCCATCTGCTGGCCCCGCGCGCCCGGCGCGGCCAGAACCGCGCCCAGCACCGCCGCCGCGGCCATCTGTCTAGCGCAACAGCTCATCCACACTCCTGCATTGCCGCCACAGCGGCCCCACCAGCTCCAGCGGCAGCGTGTTGTCCTTGTCCGACTTCGCCTCCTCCGGGTTCGGATGCGTCTCCCAGAACAGCGCGTCGCAGCCCGTCGCCACCGCCGCCCGCGACAAATACGGCGCCCAGCGGCTGTCCCCCCCCGTTCCCTCCGCCTTCCCCCCCGGCAGCTGCAAACTATGCGTCGCGTCAAACACCACCGGATACCCGAACTGGCGCAGCGCCAGCAAACTGCGGAAATCCGCCACCAGATTGTTATACCCGAAGCTCACCCCCCGCTCCGTCAGCAGAATCTTGCGGTTCCCCGTGCTCTCCACCTTCTCGATCACATGACGCATATCCCACGGCGCCAAAAACTGACCCTTCTTAATGTTCACCACCCGCCCGCTCTCCCCCAGCGCCACCGCCAAATCCGTCTGACGGCACAAAAATGCTGGCAACTGCAAAATATCCGCCACCTCCGCCGCCGGCCCCACTTCCGCCACCTGGTGCACATCCACCAGAATCGGCAGCCCGAACCGCTCCTTGACCTCCGCCAGAATCTCCAGCCCCCGCGCCAGCCCCGGACCCCGGAACGACTTGATGCTCGACCGGTTGGCCTTGTCATACGACGCTTTGAAAATCAGCGGAATCCCCTCGCGCTTCGCCAGCCGCGCCAGCCGCCCCGCCAAATCCAGCGCCATCTCCCGGCTTTCGATCACGCACGGCCCCGCCATCAGCGCCAGCGGCGCCCCCCCGCCCAGACGCACCCCCCCCGCCCGCACCGTCTTCACCCTCTGCTTGGGAAAAGGATTCCTTGCCATGCCCGCGCCTCCGCTCGATGCCGCTCAGGCGGACGCCCCGCCCGCGGCCAAATGGGTCTGCACATATTGACGAATCCCCTCCTCCAGCGGCGTAAACGGCGGCTCAAACCCCGCCGCCCGCAGCTTGCCCGTCTCCGCCTGCGTAAAATACTGATACTTCTCCCGCAGCGTCTCCGGCATCTCGATATACTCGATCTCCGGCTCCCGCCCCATCGCCGCAAACACCGCTTTCGCCAAGTCGTTCCACGACCGCGCCTCCCCCGTGCCGCAGTTGAACAGCCCCGACACCCCCCGGTTCTCGCCAAAAAACAGCGTCACCGCCACCGCGTCCCCCACAAACACAAAATCGCGCACCTGCTCGCCATCCGCGTATTCCGGCCGGTACGACTTGAACAGCCGCACCTTCCCCGACTCCGCGATCTGGCCGTACGCCTTGTGGGCCACCGAGCGCATGTCCCCCTTGTGGTCCTCCCCCGGGCCATATACATTGAAATACTTCAGCCCCGCGATCTGCTTCAGCGCCCCGCTGCGCAGCGCCCACAGGTCAAAAAGCTGCTTGCTCATGCCATACATGTTCAGCGGCTCGAGCCCCGGCGTCACCGCGTCATCATCCGCATACCCCTTCCCCCCGTCGCCATACGTCGCCGCGCTCGACGCATACACAAAGCGCGCCCCCCGCTCCAGGCACCACTCGCACAACTCCCGCGAATACCTCGTGTTGTTGTCCAGCAGATAGTCCGCATCCGTCTCCGTCGTGCTGCTGCACGCCCCCAAATGATACACCGTGCCCACCTCCGGCACCCCCCCCCCGCTCAGCGCCCAGCGGAACTTGTCAATGCCCCAGATATCCTCAAACACCAGCCCCTGCAGATTGCGCCAGCGCTCATCCAGCCCCAGATCATCCACCAGCAGGATCCGCTCCGCCCCCCGGCGGTTCAGCTCCGCCACCACGTTGCGCCCGATAAACCCCGCCGCGCCCGTCACCACAATCCAAGGTTTGCTGTCCATTCACACTGCCTTTCTTGCCCACAACCTACCATCCCCCCCGCCCCCGCCTCAACGCCAAACTGCCCCCCACCAATATTCCTGTTTGACCAAAACCCCTTCATCCCCTACCTTCCCCATATCCGTCGCGGAGAGATGGCTGAGTGGCTGAAAGCAACGGATTGCTAATCCGTCGTGTCGGTATAACCGGCACCGAGGGTTCGAATCCCTCTCTCTCCGCCATTCCCCCCCTCCACTCCCTATTTCCTTCTCCGGGACGCAACTCGCGCGCGCGTCATCCGCTCGCGCGAAAGCGCCTGGTAGGTGACGAATAGTTTCCCCCTTTGCGTCCGCCTTCCTCAAGCCCTCCTTGCGCGGCCTTGCCCCCCTTTGCGCGGCCTTCCCCCCTTGCGCGCGGCGCTGCCGCGCCGCTACGCTGGACCCTCGCTCCGCTTCGCGTCGCTCGGGGGATGGCCGCCCCCGCTTCGGCCACGGCCCCGCCGCTGGCGCGGCGGGGCGCGGCCTGCGCCGGGGGCTGGCCATTCCTCGCCCCGCCGTCACGCCTGCGGCGTCCACGGCTGGGCTCCGGGTGGAACTCGCTCGCTGGCGCTCGCTCGCATCCGCCTCGGGCGTTGCCCTCGGCGGCCACGCGGGCCTGTGCCCTTCGGGCAAAGCGGCCCGCGTGAAGATCGGCGGGGTTCTTCGCGGCGTTCTGCCGCGCTCTCTTGGCCGCCTGCGGCGGCTCCGCCCTGCGGGCTTCGGGTGGGGGCGCGCGCGGCTGTTAAATTGCTTAGGGCTTCCTTTTGGCGAATAACAACAGAATAGATCGTGTTACACTTTAAACGGGCAAAATATAGCCATTCATAATCGTTTTATGGCTCAACAAATCCTTCGCCCCAAATAAACTCACCATTTTCGATAGCCTCTATGCGCCCTGAAAGGACTTGATACAACATGATATGCGGAAAAGCATCTGGGTATGTGCTGTGTAGATATTCCATTCGTGCGGGCGTAAATGTCGGGTAATTTGACGATGTTGTCATTTGAAGAACTGCCATTGGGAGTCCTAATGGTTCCCTTCTTTCAGCAACTTCAGCGGGAATACGATTAGATACCGCCGTAATTAACTGTGAAGCTGCATGTTGGCCAAGGGAATAATCAGGTTCAATTAAAAAATAATACTCAAACATCAATCCCTTTGCCAGAATGTCATTTGTGCATAATGCGAGGCGATTTGTTATGGCCTGCTTGATCATTGAGTAGTTAGTGATAGACCACGCTGCGTTGACATCGGCAATGAATGCCTCTGGTTCGCATTCTCCAAAAGAGGAATTGAACGCTAATAGCGCGACAACCAGAATTGTACTATGGATATTTGTCTTCATTTAACTCACCTGCCCGCCCTTTCTTCTAGTCTGGTTTTTGTGGATGGAAGCAATACTATGCAATTTGTTGTTGCGACACCCTCGCCGGGCCATTCTTTTGAAACTCTCATGTTGGGGTGTTGAATTTCCCTGCCATAGGTATCCACGACGACAGACAAGGGTGCTCCCCCTGCAAGGGCGATACCAGCGGCATAGGAGTCTTTTGCATACTGATCATCCGTTGCCCCAACGGATTTGCTTACTAGTTGCCGGTATGCATTGGGACCATATTCGACCATCCAAGAAGGATAGCCCAATAGTTTTGCAAATGTTGCATAACCAATATTGTTGCGCTTGGCATAATCCGTTACATATGAACGAGAGGATCCCGGAATAACGAATCGGGCAGAGTCACCCGCCGAATCATCGGGAGTTTCCTCATGAGCGAGGCCATAAATGCCCTGCAACCGAGAATTGGGGGTTTCATAATCGAAATCCAAACCAAGACTAATTAAATCCGCCCAGCGCAATCTGTTAATAGAATTTTCGTATAAATTGGTATCTTTTATGATATCCCAATGCAATTCGGCAAGTGTTCGTGTAGGCAGATACGCTTCATAATCCACAATCCAGTTCGCGAGATAATCGATTTCCCTCTGAAAATCCACCGATATATCCGGCCCGCTCACAGGCAGCCACAATTGCGAAAGAAGCGGTTCCACCCCAGGAATAGTGGTGGAGAAGATGTATATTCCACCCTTGGTTGGATTGCGGAATGTCGCAACGGGTTGGCTTGAATCAAGTAAGGTGCCCGAATCAGTTGGGCCGGAATCAAGCGCCCATGTTACGCCGGGGAGGGTCTCCGGTATGACACGAAGGGTGACATCAAAGTCCACTGGATCACCTTCTGGCGTTGATGCCTTATTGAAGAGAATAGTGAGGGCCCTGCCCATTTTATTCTGGTCAGACTTTGCTGCCTCGGCGGGGTTGTCCACAACAAGATAAGAAACAGACTCGAGTGGATCGGAGCCGAATCCCATAGGAGATTTCTCCGCCAAACTGCTTTCTAGTTGAACCAGGAAGCCGATGGGCTCAATGATGCCATATGGAAAGAATTCATCTTCCCACGGGCGTTCTGCTGTGTAGATTGGGGTGTGGACATCGCCACCGGTGCCGATTATTGAATAGCTGCGTAGTCGATAATCAGAATATGAATCCATGCCTTGAGGGCGGAATGCCTCTAACCACATTAACTTGTAGACTACATTACTTGCGGCCGGAATCGTCCAGCGATATTGCAGGTCCTGAATGAATAGCTCGGAGTGATCCTCGGAGAGAAGCGATGCGGAATAATATTCATTGGTGGGCAAATCCTCAACCCAAGGCTCTTGACAATGGTTCTCACGCGTCCAACGCTGCCCCCAAGTTAAACCCGACCAGTTGAGCAACGGCGGTAGATCCTCGGCCGTATAAGTCAAAAGCATTTCCGTGGTATACTCATTCGTTAGGGTTTCCCAACCAGCTTCGTAGCCGGAACCATCCCCCGTAAAAAACCATGCCCAATAATTAAAGTTATTACTGCAATATGATTCCGTATGCGAGTATGGTTCGAGATCGAACCAAATCCATGGGCCTGATGAACAGCTGTCAATGTGGCCTGTCGAATATGTCGTGGTACACCCATAGCCAGAGTAGCAGCTTGTATAAAAATAGTATATTGGAACAGATTCGCTCGGCTCAGCAAAGGAATAGTCCCAACCTTCATGACGAGTGTGGGAAGAACTCGTAGCCCAGTAGTCAACATCCTCATTGCCGGAGCAAAGATGGTTGGTAGGTGCCAAAGGCCAACCGGCGGGGTCAAATTGTTTGAAACAGTAATTATATGAGGAGTGGATGCAGTGGTAGATATAATTATCACTGGACCCAATTCCATCCCCTTCTGCAAAGGAGCAATACTCCCTGCCTAAATACCATTTGGGCGGATCGGAGGGCGGTAGAAAGGAATTGGTATATTCAGGATATCCTTCCTTTTGTCGGTATGTGGAAACCGCTTTGGCTTCCAAGTTATCTTGGTCTAAAAAGATGTAACCCCCGCCTCCAGTTGTACGGCGAAGGACTGCCGGATTTGGATTGTAGTACACGAAAGTTACTTCATTCGATTCGAGCATTGGAAGTTCCAATTCGTATTCTTCCAGGTTTGTAAGATGATCCCCATCGGGATCTTCATTGGCATCTGAGGGTTCGAGAGGGTTTAGCCCGAGGAGTATTTCAGTGCCATCCGGGATTCCATCCCCATCCGTGTCGGAAATGCCGGGATCGGTGCGATGAATGAAGATTTCCGCGCCATCGGACAGCCCGTCGCCATCGGAATCTAAGCGATTCGCCACGGCATAGAACCGGACCCGGGCATTGCTCGCAATGTTCGCGTCCTCGTAAACGCCAACCCCACCGGAAAGGGCAAGGTTTGTCGTCAGGCATTCCCACTCGCTTTCGATGCCATTGAACGGCGGGGAAACGGGGGTCCAAAGGGTGTTGGTGCCGATGTTCGTCACGCCGTATTCATCAACCCATTCATTCGTTGTAATCGTCGAGGTGTGCCAAACGGTGTACGAGTAAACTTCCGCCGTGTCCGCTCCGTTCGTCACCGTAATCCGCATGGAGCCATTGGTCAGGCGCTGAACCCCGGCAATGCCGAACTCGCTTGCGCCCAGGCTTCGCAAGACCATCCCGCCGGATTTAGTCGCCTTGGTGGCTAGGGATTCAGAATAATCCGCGATGCGGCTTTCCGTGTAAAGGTAGGGCTCAACATCTTCGGCGGGGAGCAAATCAAGTTGAAGAGTCACGCGTGCGGGGTCGGCATCCTCCGGCCACTCGCGGGAAAACCGGTCGGCGGGGATGGTAGCAATCAGCTTGCCCTTGGCATTGAAAACAAGGGTTTCGCGCGTCTTGGGGTCCAGCGTCAGCGAGAGCGGATAAATCGCCACGCTGTTCTTGTCTTCGGCGAGAAGTTCATCCAGAAACTTCTCGTCGAAGTTCTCGGCGTCGAAAGGAACCACAGCCGGGAACATTGGCTGCACCCAAGAGAAGCTCGGCGGGGTCATGCGGTTGAACCGTCGGTGCTGGATTTCCGCGCCTTCCGCCAAGTCCAGAATATCGAAAACCTCGTTTTCGATGAGCCCGGCGTATTGCTCGGCATCGACGGCGGCGGGCTTTTCGATCCGTGCCGAATCCGACGCAAGGGCCGCAAGGCATAGAACGGCGACGATGGCGGCGGTTCCGATCCCGATGGCGGGCTTTTGGTACATTTTTGGATTTATCATTGGGCATGCCCCTGTGGGGGGTGGCATGGACCCGGTGCCGCGCGAAAATGGAAAGAGGCGCGAACTCCAAGCCCATGCCCTAATCGAGGGACCAGCAAGCCCCACCGCTGAACACAAGACAAGGAGCCGCGCCCATGGTGGGCGCGTCTCTCAAGTCTCGTTCAGCGGAAGAAAATTGCTGGTTTTCGATTAGAACGACTCCCCGCTCGCGCGGGGAAGACTTCAAAACGCAAAATGGAAAGAACAAGTCCGAACACATAGCATTTCGGAACTACCGAATTTATCGCAGAAGCCGGAACGGCTGGCGAGAGAAAATATCGGGGCGGCGGAGAAGGCGTTTAACGGGCATAAAAAGCCGTTCCGATTATTCAGGGCACCTAGAGGGCGATACGGCATGTGAGTAGGTATAACTTACAGTATGGCGGCCGCCAAGTTTTCCACGCTATGGAAAACATTTCACGGATTTTTCCACAGTATGGAAAATATTTGGCCGATTTTTCCACGCAATGGAAAAACTTTTCGTCAGTTTTCCACACAATGGAAAAACTTTTTCCACGGTGTGGAAAACTTGGTTATAGGGCTGTTTTCAGGGGGTTTCGGGCTGTTCTCCGGGGCTGTTGAGCGGAGCACGCGGCGCCCCTTGTGAGCCGTAGAGCGCGCCCGACCGAGAGGCCGGGAAAACGGCGACCGCCGCAGCGCGGTCAGCGCTCTCAGCCGCGCCCGCCTCGGGTGCGGCGTAGTGGCGCGGCCGTTTTCTGGCCGAGCGGTCGGGGGTTTTACGCGCTCTCAGGTGAAACGGGGGCGTTGCGTGCGGAGCGAGGATCTATTCCGGGGGCTGTAAAAAAAATGTCCGAGGATTGAGAGACCATACCGCGGAGCGCCGTGAGGCGCGACCCCAGTCCCGACGCGCCCCGCGCGGTCGGGACGGTGCCGGGCGCGGTCCAGAGTCCGCGCCTGGCAGGTAGGCCGCCGAAAAGCAAGTGGCCCCGAGTTTCACGCGTAGCGGGAGGCTCGGGGCGAGTTGCAGGCGGCCAAGAGAGCGCGTCATCCGCTCGCGCAGACCGCCTTCCTTCAAAAAGATTTCCTCCAACTTCCGAATCTGCCGGTCCAGCAGATAATTCGTCTGCTTGATCAAACTGATGATGATATTGGCCCGCACCTCCGGCGTGCGATCCTCAAAACACCGGAAATCCTCATAGGTCACAACCCGATCCCGAGGGGACTTAGACGACATAGGCGACATAGGCGACAAAGGGGACTGCTTTTTTCCGCTGGCCGCCTTCTTCTCTTTCGGCGGCACAATTTTCCCGGCCGCCAGCCGCCGGACATAAAGCGCTTCCCTGCTGTTTTTGTCCCATTCCTCCGCGCCTCTCTGACGCAAAAAATCGCGATAATCCGCCAGCAGTTCCTCCAGACTCGCGCGGGCCACATTCGTCAGCTTCAACTCCATCTCGCGGGAGGTGCCCGACGCCATGCTGCCCTCCACAATATTTTGCTTCCCACTGCGCGCCGCCTGCACCATCTGGTCCACCATGCGGTCATATTTGCTGAAAACAGCTTGGCAAAAGCGCACCGTCGCGTCATAGACCACTTCCGCCCGCTGATACGACAGAAGATTCTGATAGCCCCCGTGCG
>JAAZFE010000096.1 GCA_012511885.1 Lentisphaerota bacterium
GCCACCGTTAGCGAGCCGGCCATCCGTTATGTGGGGAGCAAGAAAATCGACAACATTGTCGAGATCGAGGATGGCCCGCTCTATTCGCTGTCCAAGTGGCGGGTGACGGGCATGGAGATTTTTCCGCCGGAGTCGGTGGCGGGCGGGGTGGTGGCGGGCAGCAACGCGGTGGCGTCGCTCGATACCATCCAGCGCAGCGCGCAGAACATCCGCGACTATTACGGCTCGCGCGGCTATATCCGCACGCATGTCGAGCCGCGGGTCACGCTGGACATGCCGGCGGCCAAGGCGGCGGTGACCTATGAAGTGACCGAGGGGATGCTGGCCTACATCCAGAACATCGAGATTCGCGGCAACGCCCAGACGCGCGACAAGGTGATCCGGCGCGAGATCGGCGTGCTGCCGGGCGAGGTATTCAACGAGGTGCGCGTGCGCACCAGCGAAGCCCGCGTGCGCAACCTGGGCTATTTCTCGTTCGTGAACACCTATCCGGAAGCCACCGTGGTCTCCAATCGGTTCAATCTCGTGTTTGATCTCGAAGAGCAGCGCACGGGCCAGTTGATGTTCGGGGTGGGCTTTTCGAGCATTGATAATCTGATCGGCTATGTGGAGCTGCAGCAGGGGAACTTTGACCTGTTCGGTTGGCCGCGGTTCACGGGGGGCGGGCAGCGGTTGCGGCTGCGGGCCCAGGTGGGCAGCAAGCGCAGCGATGTCGAGCTCTCGCTGATCGAGCCGTGGTTCCTGAACCGGGAGCTGTCGCTGGGGCTGGACCTGTTCCGGCGTTCGGCCAGCTACTACAGCGATGAATACGACCAGATCACCGCGGGCGGTTCGCTCACGCTGGGCAAGCGGCTGTTCACCTTCAACCGGGTCAACTGGATCTATGGCCTCGAGGACATTGACATCCGCGACGTGAAGGAGCGCGCCAGCGACCTGATCAAGCAGGAGGAGGGCGGCCGGCTCAAGAGCTATGGCACGGTGGAGCTGATCCGCGACACGCGCAACCATCCGTTCCTGGCCACGCGGGGGTTCCGCGGCTCGGCCGCGGCCACGCTGGCGGGCGGTCCGTTTGGCGGCGATACCGACACCTATCAATTCACCCTGCGCGCCTCGCAATTCGTGCCGCTGTGGTTCGACCACGTGCTGAACATCCGTGGATGGACCTCGCTGATTCATGAATACGGCGATTCCGACCGGGTGCCGCTGTTCGACCGGCTGTTTGCGGGCGGTCCGCGCACGGTGCGGGCGATTCGCTACCGCCGGGCGGGGCCCAAGGACGAAAACAACGAGCCGATCGGCGGGCGCACGGCGGTGCAAGGGACGATCGAATACACCATGCCGGTGGTGGAGAAGGTGCGCTTCGCGCTCTTCTATGATGTCGGCGCGGTCTGGCGCGACATGTTCGAGAAGGACGAAACCGATCCGGCGGTGGGCGACGGGATCTTATTTGACGGCTACGGTCTCGGGCTGCGCCTGGACTTCCCCGGCTTCCCGATCCAGTTGGACTACGCCTGGCCGCGCAAGACCGATTCGGTCACGTCCGACAAGGGGCGGTTCAGCTTTTCGATTGGTTACAGTTATTGACCAAGTATCCCGCCGGCGGGGGGTCATTCTTCGGCAGGAGGGGTGTAGTCGGGGTTGGGGGTCAGGTCAACGTAGACGAGGTAGTGGTCGGAGATATGGCCGTTGACGCCGGGGGGGGTGATGTTGCAGCCAGTGGCCACGCCTCTTTGCACGGAGACGGGCGGCCCGACCAGCCAGGGGCCATCGGCCGTCAGGTTGCGCGTGGCGAACACGCGGTCGAAGGCCGAGGGGGGGAAGACGAAGTCAGGGTCGCCGGTTTCGCCGGGATGGCGGGTGGGGATGGTGGTGCGCTCGTCAATGGGGCGCCCGAGCCAGAGGTCGGCGAAAGCGCCGGCGAGGGGCTCGAGGGAGGGATCGTCGGCGAATTGGGGGGTGTCGGGGTCCACGTTGGTGTCGCCGAGGATCATGGCGGCGGTTTCGCGGGGCAGGTTGCGGTAGGTCTGGGCGACGGCATCGCCGCCGATGACGTGCAGGGCCAGTCCGCGGTGGGCGCGGTTGCGGGCGTCATCGCCAAAGTTGGACTTGAGGTGGATGCCATAGGTCATGAGGGCGAAGTCGCCGGGGAGGTGGAAGGTGGCGGCGATGGTTCCGCGGGCGGGGCGGACGGGGCCGCCGAGGGCGTGGAAATCGAGCTGGCGCACGCGGCGGGGGGGCAGGCGCGAGAGCAGGCCGAGGTTCAGGCGGTCGCGCGTGCCGTTGGGGCGGCGCAGGCGGGTGACATAGATGTAGTCGTAGGGCTGCTGAAACAGCGAATTGAGATAGATGAGCACGCGGGCGTTTTCGATTTCTTGCAGCAGGAGGATGTCGGGGTTGACTTCGGCGATGATGTCGGCGGCGCCGCGGGCCTGGGCCACATAGCGTTCGGGGGTGCGTTCGGGGCCGTCGTTGCGGGCGTCGGTAAAGTTTTCGATGTTGTAAGTGGCCACGCGGATGCGTTCGAGGCTGGCGGCGGGGGGCGGGGTTTCCGGGGCCAGGACCGGCTTGAGGCGGCGGGCGCGCAGTCCGGGGCGGGGCAGGGCCAGCAGAACCAGCAGGATGGCCACGGAGAGCAGAAGCAGGGCATAGCGGATCTGGTTGGGAGTGGGGGCGGTGAAGCGGCGGGACGGCGCGGCGGGGCGGTTGGATTTGGTCTTTTTCATACGATTCAGATTAGCTTGTTTGGGGCGGATTGACGATCGTCATTTTTGGGCGGGCGGCATCAGGCGTCGGCGGGCGGGGGTTCGGGGACAGGGAGGGGCTGTTTGAGTTTGCGGAGCTGGTGGCCGACGACCATCACGGCCAGCACGCAGGTGATGAGGTCGGAGGCGGGGGCGGCAAAGAAGATGCCTTCGAGGCCCCAGAAGATGGGGAAAATCAGGATGAAGGGGATGAAGAGGATGATCTGGCGCGAGAGGGCCAGGAGGGCGGCGGGCACCGGCTTGCCGATGGCCTGGAAGAGGTGGCCGCCGGTGATGGGAAAGCCGATCAGGGGGAAGGCCAGGGTGAACACCCGCAGAGCGTGCCGGCCAAGGGGCAGCAGGGAGGAGTCGGACGACACAAACATGCTGACGATCAGCCCCGGGAAGAGCTGGCTGAAGACCCAGCCCAGAGTGAGCCAGATGCTGGTGGCGGTGGCGGCGGTCCAGAAGATCCGGCGCACGCGGTCGTATTTGCGCGCGCCGTAGTTGTAGCCCAGGAGGGGCTGGGCGCCCTGGGTCACCCCGAACACCGGCATGAAAATCACGCTCATGTAGGCGGAGAGGATGCCCATGACCGCGATGGCGTCGTCGCTGCCGTAGCGGCCCAGTCCGCGGTTGAGCACCACGTTGAGCAGGCTGTTGGCCATGTGCATGGCGAAGGGGGCGGAGCCGATGGCCAGCATGGGGCGGACAATGGCGTGGAAGTCCGGGCGCAGGTGGCGGCGGCGCAGGCGGGTGTTGGCGCGCGGGGAGAGGAAATAGGCCAGGCACCAGGTGAAGGAGAGGCCCTGGGCGATCACCGTGGCCCAGGCCGCACCGGCCATGCCCCAGCCGAAGCCGAAGATGAAGAGGGCGTCGAGGATGATGTTGGTGATGCCGCCGATGAGCATGGAAACCATGGCGATGAGGGGGCGGCCGTCGGAGCGCACGAAATGGGTCAGGCCGTGGCTGGTGGTGGAGAGGGCGGAGCCGGCCAGGATCACCCGGGCGTAGCTGCAGGCATAGGGCAGGATTTCGTCGCTGGCGCCCACCAGGCGCAGGAGGGGGTTTAGATAGGCCAGGCAGATCAGCGAGACCGCCAGCGGCACGAAGAAGAGCATGCCGAAGGCGTTGCCCAGGATGCGTTCGGCTTCGTCGCGGCGGCCCTCGCCCATGCGGATCGAGAACAGCGTGTTGGCGCCCACCCCCACCAGGATGGAGAACGAAACCATGATCATCATGATCGGGAAGGTCAGGGTGACCCCCGCCAGGCCGGCGGCGCCGATGCCCTGGCCTACGAAGATGCGGTCCACGATGTTGTAGAGGGCGTTGACCAGCATGCCCACGATGGAGGGGATGGAGAAGCTGAGCAGCAGCGGCAGGATGGGCTCGGTGCCGATGCGGCTGGTGGTATCAATGGCCGGAGCAGGTTTGGAGGGGGCGGGAGGCATGATCTGTTGAATCTGCCCACCTTACGCCGATGGAGGGGTTTGGCCAATCTTATACTATGCCCGCGACATCTTATACTATGCCCGGCGCGCCATACCTGGATTATTCATCAACATGGATGAAAGTATTATTATTTGCTGCAGGGCAGCATGATGCGGAAATAATCATGAAAAATTCGGTTTTCATCCATATTGACCCAAGGCGCGACGATTCCAACCCGTCTGCTTTGTTCTGCGGGGTTCGCAGTATGTCCATACAGCTTCACCCCGCACGCCTCGCATCCGGGCCGGACTTGTCGCGTGCATAATCCAGGATAAGGC
>JAAZFE010000097.1 GCA_012511885.1 Lentisphaerota bacterium
ATTTTTGGCGGTTTTTGCCCGCTTTTTGCCCATTTTTTGCCCGTTTTTGCCCGTTTTTGCCCATGTTGGGCCAAATTTGCCTTTCGGAGCTGGTTTTGGCGTGCTTTCCGCTCATGCGCCGTCTTTTGAGACTCTCGCCCGCCTGTTCACCCTCAAAGCCGCATTATTCACCCTTTATTTTCTCCCCGTAAGTCGTAAGTCGTAAGTCGTGAGTCGAGCATTTCAGCCCGCTCCACCCCCTCCACCGAATCGCCCCCAACACCAGGCAAAACATGTCCAAATCAATTCCACATATAATTATATGTGGAATTTTTGATATATATAACATTCTATATATCAATCGGTTGTCAATTTTGATGTTCCTTAAAATATTTTGACATATAACAAATATCGAGAATAAAAGTTCAAATTGACGTCTTTTTTGATTCCACCCCTGGCCAAATTGGAGTATTACGATTGTGTACAATCGTAATACTTTCCGCCCGCGAAAACTTCCCGAGTAACTTTTCTTTCACTGCGCCCCAGCGTATCGCGGACGCCTCGGCGTGTGCGTCCCCACCTTTGGAACCCGGCCTCAACGAGACCGGCTACAGAAAACCAACTCAACGCATGTTTTTGGCGCCTTTTCGTCAGTTTTGGACGGCTTTTGCCTTTCGGAGCCGGTTTTAAGCGTGCTTTCCGCTCAACCGTCTTTTGAGACTCTCGCTCGCCTGTTCACCCTCAAAACCGCATTATTCACCCTTATTTTCTCCCCGTATGTCGTGAGTCGTAAGTCGTGAGTCGAGCATTTCAGCCCCCTCCACCGCATCGCCCCCAACACCAGGCAAAAAACGTCCAAATCAATTCCATATATAATTATATGTGGAATTTTTGATATATATAACATTCTATATCTCAATCAATTGTCAATTTTTATATTCCTTAAAATATTTTGACATATAACAAATATCGAGAATGATAGTTCAAATTGACGTCTTCTTTGATTCCACCCCCTCGTTTTTTCATAATCCTGCTATTTTTGCACGATTTTTGGCGGTTTTGGGTCAGTTTGGGTCAATTTGAGCCTGTTTTTTGCCGTTTTGGACCCGTTTGGGGCCGTTTTAGAGGAAATTTGCGGATTTTTCGCGGATTTTGGGGTAATTGGCGGCCGAGGAGGGGGCGGCGGGAGTTTATGCGTCGGTGACGTCTTTTTCGCTCCAGGAGCAGGGAATCCGGCAGACGCCCTCAAATTGGCTCTCGCTGGTCACCGTGATGGAAAAACAGTGGTCCAAACGGTGATAATTGCTCCGGTGATCGGCGGAATGCAGCGAAAACGAGAATAAATAGTGCCCGGCGGACACCGGCAGGGGGCCGAGATTCAGGGCGATTTCGCCCTCGCCTTCGATATATGGCACGCGGAAGCCCTCGATCTGCGTATTGCTGCCGAAAATCAGTCGCGCGTTGGCATCGGCGAACGCGAAGCCGAAAACCGGGTCCTCGATCCGTTTTTCCGCCCGGTAACGAATCCGGCAGCGCACCCGTTGGCCTGACTCGAACAGGTCGGTCGTCTGGCCCGCCTCATTCTCGAACACCACGTCTTCGATGCGCGCCTCGCCGGTCCCCCACTCGCGCTCATGGCCCCCGGTCTGACGCGAACGCGACAGCGTGCGGTAGCGGCCGATCACCTCGCGCGGATCGCCCAGCCCCTCGACGCGGCCTTTGTCCAAGAACAGAATGCGGTCGCTGATGGACTGAATGGTGCCCAGATCGTGCGAAATGATCAGCAAGGTTTTGCCCGCGCGGCGGAAATCCTCCATTTTCCGGAGGCACTTCTTCTGAAAGTTTTCATCGCCGACGGCCAGAACTTCGTCAATGAGCAGGATGTCGGGGTCCACCTCGACCGCGACGGCAAATCCAAGGCGCACGTACATGCCGGAGGAATAGTGTTTGACGGGCTGATCAATGAAATCGGCAAGCCCGGCAAACTCGACGATCGCCTCGAAGCGCTCGCGCATCTGCCTGCGGCTGAGCCCCATGATGGCGCCGGCCAAATAGACGTTTTCGCGACCGGTCAAATCCGGATGAAAGCCCGCGCCCAGCTCGAGCAGCGATGAAATGTTGCCGCGCGTTTGAATGTCCCCCGTGGTGGGAACTTTCGTGCCGGCCAGCAGCGACAGCAGCGTGCTTTTGCCCGCCCCGTTCGCCCCGACAATGCCCAGGGTCTCGCCCCTGGCCACCTGAAAATTGATGTCCTGCAGCGCCCAGAACGAGTTGCGCCCCGCCCCCCGGTGCTTGAGCAAATCCAGCGCGGCCGACTTGAAGGTCTGCGAACCCGCCCGCCGCAAACGAAAGCGCTTGCCCATGTTTTCCACGCGTATGGCCGGCGCGCTCACAGCTCATCTCCAAAACGGGGCTCCGCCGCATGAAAGATCAGCAGCCCCACCAGAAAAACCGCCCAGGCCACACCGAAGGACATTCCCACGAGCCAGAGGGACACCGCTTGGGGCGAGAGCAGCGCCGCGCGGTAAGCCGTCAAAATGCCGCTCATCGGGTTGAGGTAGAAAGCCACCTGCACCCAGCGCGGAAAGCCATCCATGATCATGGCCGGCTCATAAATTACGGGCGACAAAAAGAACCACGCCAGCATCACCACCGACATCACATGCTCGGTGTCGCGGAAAAACACGTTGGCCGTGCCCACGATCATTGCCATCCCCAAACACAGTGCCGTCTGGGTCAGCATGATCACCGGCAGCCAGGCCACCCCGCCAAAATCCGCCCGCACAACCAGCAGATAAACGGTCAGCACCGCAAACGAGAACAGGAAGTTGATCGCGTTGGCCCCCACCATCGAAAACGGCAGGAGAATCCGCGGAAACGCCGACTTGGTCACCAGATTGGCGTTGCCCACAATCGAGTGCAGCGCGTCGCCCAGGCACATTCCCAGAAACTGCCAGGCGATGATGGCCGTCACCAGGGTCGGCAGGTGAATCTCAAACTTCAGCAGGCCGAGGAACAGGCTGTAGATGCCGATCAAAAACAGCGGGCTGAGCAGCGACCAGAAGAAACCAAGCACCGAGCTTTTGTAACGGATTTTGAGGTTCCGCTCGATCAGGATCCAAACCAGCTCGCGCCGCTGGACAACATTACGCAGCCATCCCAACATGTGTGGCATCCTCAACTTTGCCGGGCGCCTTGTCAATCTTGCGCCACAGGGGGGGCGGGCGGATCAGCGCGCCTCGGGTTTTTCGAGCCCTTTCAGGAAGTAGGGCCACACCACAAAAATCCAGAGGGGTCCGGCCGCCGCCTGCACATACATGGCGCCGTGCGGACCCAGCCAGAAGGCCAGCAGACGGCGCAGATGGCGCGCCATGAGCGCCAGCACCACGACCCCCACCACCACCGCCAGAATGCGGAACGCCCCGAGGCGCTCCGGCTGATAGCGGATCCGCGTCCGTTCGATGTGCCACGACGCCACAAACGCCAGCAGGGCGACGCCGGCCCGATAGGTGTCCCGTCCGTGGTCGAACCAAGAAGCCCCCTCGGGCAGCGGTTGCCTGCGGATCAGCCATATGCCCGCCAGCGCCAGCAGCACCGCCCCCCCCATCACCGCCCACGAGCGCCAGTCCTCGGCCTCCATCCAGTTGACCGCCCACACCGCCAGCCCCACCACCACCGCCGCCAGCAGCCAGCCGCCCGCCACATCCACCGGCGTATGCACGCCCAAATACACCCGGGAAATCCCGACCAGCCCCATCCAGAGCAGAGCGGGAAGCCAGAGCCACCAGCGACGCGAAGCGACGGCGATGCCCCCGCCCAGCAACGCCGAACCGGTCGCATGCCCGCTGGGAAAGGAATAGCCAAACGCCCCCCACCGGGCCCCCTCCACCGGCAAGAGGGTTTCATCGCGCACCCAGGCCCGGGGGATCTTGAAGATATTCTTGAGCACGCTGCCGAACAGCTCCCCAACCATCAAGGCCAGACCCGCGCGATAGGCCACCCGGCCACCCCAGACCCAGAAAACGACCCCCAGAATGGCCATCAGCCAGAATCCCTCGCCCCACTCCGTCACCCGCAGGAAAAAGGCTTCGCCCTCCGGGGTGCGGATCTCCTGTACCCAGCGCAAACAATTCAAACCCAGCTCATTCATTGCATCGTCCTCAAAAAACTCATCGTAGCACGTGACGAAAAGTCCTGTCCACTTTCGGTTTCCTCACGCGAGCTCCGGGGTGCACGACAGATTTCTGCTTATGCGGCCTGCGGGAGTGCGGCTCGTCTTGTCCAGAACTCCTCGTAGCGCTGGGATAACAAAGCCGTTCGGATGGATAAGATATGGCTGAGTCCTCTTTGCGA
>JAAZFE010000098.1 GCA_012511885.1 Lentisphaerota bacterium
ACCATTCCTTATTGGTTTTTGGAACCACACAGAACACAAAAAACACAAAGAAAAGGCATTGTCTCTCGCCAAGACGCGAAGAACGCCAAGCGATTTTAACGCAAAAGGCGCATGGGACGCGAAAGAAGCGCAAGCGAGGGCATGGGGAGGGAGAGATTGTCATTTGTCAAGGACTGACCCCGGCGGGGTGCGGGTTTTAGGTCATGGGGGCGATTTTTTCTTCGATGAAGGCGATTTCTTGCTTGGTTAGGCGATATTTTTTGTAGAGCTGGCGGTCAATTTCGGGGATGGGTTGGCTCCAATCGATGTCGCTCTTGGTGGTGAAATCTTGGAGGGGGACTTTGGCCCATTTTTCCTTTGTATTATCAGGCGTTACCTTCAAAATACTCACCAATATTCGTGCAAATTTTGTTTTGATGTATTTCGCAAGATTTTCAGCTTCCAATTTGCTTTTGTAGCCCCCGATAGTAAGAAATGTTTCGGTTGCGCCGACTTTTTTGCCGGCAACTATGGGCACTCCAACAATCGTGCCATTTTTCAATGCAGCACCGTTTGCCTTTGAGATAAATACTTTGTAATTTGCAAAACTATCAGGTGGATCTAAATAATCTTCTCTCATCCAAAAATATGTGCGTTCAGAGTTTTTTAAGCCATATATTTGAACATAAGTATTCTTGTCTTTCGGCTTTGTTTCAAAATAAACAATATTGTTTAAGATTTCGAATGCTGATGTACCAACATCCTTCTGGTGCCCTTTTGATTGGATGGTCGTTATCTCAGGGTTATCAGCAATAGCTTTATCGGATAACTTGTAAACTCCTCTTCCACTAACAAAACTTGATATATTGTTGTCTTCGCTGTCAACTTTGCCTGTTATCGATCTTAGTAACTTGTCCGGGATGAATGTCCCGATAGGGGTGAACTTTTTTGTTTTGTCGTATAGGGTTATAGCAACCCCACCTGGAAAAGTTGCTTGAGGAAAGACCGCTGACGCATCTTTTTCAAAGAATAACACCTTAAAGTGCACATTATTAAGCATTGTTTGATTCCACTTTTTGGGTGTATCGCCTGCATTAAATAGAAATCGAGCTGGGGTTATAAGTAAAACCTTGTCAGAAACTGTGCAGGCATTATCCATGAAAATATGATATATTGGTGCATTGCTTGTGCTTTCTCCGACAGCTTCCTCTTGATACGGCGGGTTTCCGACGACGACATCGAATTTCATGTTGATTTCCTCGTTATTTCTGGCGATTTCGGTTAAATCTTGGAATTTCAGGTTGTTTTTCGGGAGATTTTCGAGATTACCGAAGAGAAAGTTGTTGGCGATGTTGTAGATGATGGGGGTTGGTGCGTAGCCGTAGATTTGGTTTTGGAAGATGTGTTGGAGCCGTTTTTTGGGGTTGGGGATGGCTTTTTGGAGTCCGGAATAGAGTCGTTTGGCGATTTCGGCGAGGTAGAGGCCAGATTTTACAAATAAATCGGCAAATTTGGTGTTTGGGTTGGAGAAAATGCGCGGATTTTCGGCTTCGAGGTGGTCAATCATTTGCCGGACGACTTTTTTGGGTGTGAAGACCTGGTTGGTTTGCTGGGGGGGGATGTAGTCGAAGATGTCTTCGGTTTGGGCGTCGGAGAAGTAGTCGGCGAGTTCTTCTTTTTTGCGGAGGAATTCGAGGATGGATTCGTTGAAAACGACGGGGTCGAAGAAGTTGTATTTGTCGCGGAGGGTGCGGAATTGTTCGAGGGTGATTCCGGTGACATCTTTGAAGACGGCATCGTCGAGATTGGCGTCGAAATTTTCGAGGGTGGTTTCGGGGGTGCCGTATGCCATGAGGAAGGAGGGGATGGTACGGGCGAAGCCGCGGAGTCGGGCGCGGACGTCGTCTTCGGGGAGTTGTTTTTTCTTTTCTTCGCCTTTTTGGAGGATGGTTTTGGTGAGGGCGGCGGTGTGTTGGGTATTGGTGGCGATGGCGGTGGCTTTTTGGGTGAGGTCCTGTTGAATTTTTTGGGTGGCGGCTTCGAATTTGGCTTTTGCGGCGGCGATGGCTTCGGGGTTGTGTTGGGCTTTTGCGACGGTTTTATCGTAGGTGGTTTGGGCTTCGGCGACGCGGATGTTGGCTTTGCGCTGTTCGACTTCGATTTCGCGCGCGATGACGTTGGCGGTTTGGCGGACGGCTTGTTCGGCCTGGGCGACGGTGACGCCGCTTTCTTTGGCGATTTCTTTGGCGGCGTCGAGGGTTTGCTGGGCGAAGTTGGTGGCGGCGATGGCGGGGAGGCTGGGGGAACGGTTTTGGGCGGCCTGTTGGACGGCGGCGTTTTGGTAGATTTTTTCGCCGAATTTGGCTTGTGCGGTGGCGATGACGATGGCGTTGGGGACGGTGGCGTTGCCGTGGGCATCGACTTGGATGTCGGGGATTTCGAGCGGGGTTTGTTTGGGCTGGAGGGTGGGTTTGCCGGGGGCGACGGGGGTGAGGTGGTCGAGGATTTCGCGGATTTCGGGTGATGAGAAGATGCGGTGGATGTTTTGGAAGAGGAGGTTGGACATGAAGCCGCGGCGGACGACTTCGCGGGCTTTGATGAAACGGGGGATGGTGAGGACTTGGCGGACATCTAGGGCGGTCATTTTGCCGTCGGCGTCTTCGGCGATGACGGGGAAGAAGTTGAGGAGGGTGCGGATGTTTTCTTCGCGGTCGGCGGTGGTTCCGGCGCCAGCGGCGGTTTTGCGGGAGAGGTTGTTGGCGAAGTCGTCGTATAGGATGAGGGTGCGTTCGGGGGCGAAGTCGAAGACGTAGGCGTTTTGCTTGGAGCGCATTTTGCCGTTTTCTTCATAGCTCCACGGGTTTTGTGCGCGGAAGGCGGCTTGCATGTAGAGGCTGGGGGACTGGATGTTGGAGAGCATGAGGACGCCGGTCCATTCGGGGATGGTGACGCCGAGGGCGAGCTGGCCGACGGAGAGGGTGATGGTGCGGTCGTGGTTTTGGATGGCTTCGCGGACGCGGTTGAGGGCTTGGGGGGTGATGAGGGAGTCGTCGTCGCGGCTGCGTCCATCGCCGGCGGCGATGACGATTTCGTAGTGTTCGAAGACGGGGTGGTTGCGGAGGAGTTTTGCGAGGGCTTTGGCGCTGGCGACGCGTTCGAGGAGCCAGAAGGTGTGTTTGAGTTCGTTGCGGAGGTCGGGGGTGGAGAAGGGGTATTTTTCGTTGCGGGAGAGGGTGTCGAGCCAGGCGAGGACTTCGGCTTCGTGGATGAAGTTGCCGGCGGTGTTGGTGGCGAAGAATTCGTTGAGGTCGAAGGCGAAGTCCACATCTTTGCCATCAATTTGTGCGCCTTTGCTGACTTCTTCGGTGATCATGGGGCTCATTTGGTAGGAGAAGAGGTTGAGCCGGGGGAGGTCCTGGTATGGGTTGTTTTCTTCGCTTTGGGGGTTCCAGGCGGCTTTGGCGTCTTGCTCGTCGGCGTAGGTCCAGTTGTAGATTTGGTCCTGGCTGAATTTGCCGCCGGCGAGGGCTTTGAAGGGGGTGCCGGAGAGGTGGAGGGTGAAGTGGCGTTTGATTTTGTCGAAGGCGACTTCTGTTTTGACGGTGTCAACGCCTTCGTGGGCTTCATCAATGACGAGCAGGTTCCATTTGGTTTCCTTGACCCATTCGAGTTTGTCGTAGCCGCCGCCGAAACTGATGGCGCCTTTGAGGTCTTGGAGGGAGATGAAGGCGATGCAAGGGGCGTACTTGTGCTCGGGTTGATCAATCATTCTGACATATTGATCGCGGGTGATGACGGGGCGGTTTTTGAGGGAGTCGGTGGTGGAGACGAAGAGGGCGTTGGTTTGCCAGGCGATGAAGTTTTGGAAGTCGTCGAACCAGGAGTTGGCGATGGCGGGTCGGTTGGTGACGATGAGGACATTCTGGGCTTCGAGGCGCCGGACGAGGTCGTAGGTGGAGAGGGTTTTGCCGAAGCGGGGTTTGGCGTTCCAGAGGAATTCGCCGCCGGGGTTGGCTTGGATGTAGGCGAGGGTGGTTTGGACGGCGTCTTCCTGTTCGGCGCGGAGCTGGTAGGTTAGGCGGCGGTTGGCTTGGTCGAGTTCGCCAGAGCGGAATTCTTTGAGGTGGACGCGGGCTTGTTCGGGATAGCCGTCGTAGTAGAACCATTCGGATTTGGGGCGTTGTTCGATTTCTTTGGCGCGCAAGTAGGCGTGGAAATGGGTGTCGCGGAACCATTTTTTGGTGGTGCGGTATTGGGCGGGTTCGGACCAGAGTTTGTCGTAGGCGAGGTTGACGGTGCGGGTTTGTTCGAGGATGCGCTCATCCACATTTTGGCGCTCGGTGTAGCCGATTTTGATCCAGCCGTTGTGGGCGGGGGATTGGGGGAGGACATAGGCGTAGATTTGGGGGTAGATGAGTTTGGTGGTGCGGATGAGGGCGGGGTTCTTGCTCATGGCGCGGCTTCTCCGGGGAGGAAAGGTTCCATGGTGAGGAAGTCCCAGTTCATGATTTTGGCTTTTAAGCCGGTGATGAGGGGGGAGGGCTCTTCGGTGCCTGGCAGTATCATTTGTACCGCTTTCTCTTTGGGTGCACACGTCATGGGCTCGGGGTCGGGTTTGTTTTTGTATCGCGCGGGTGGGAGGGTTCCGGTGAGACCATCCATTTGAAAGACGTTGAAGCTGATGATGGTGGCGATGGTTTCGAGGAGGAGTTGGGCGGGGGGAGCGTTCCATGTGTTGAGGAAGAAGTCGTAGTAGGTGGCGAGGAGGTTTTCGCGGGCGAGGAGGAGGGAGTCGCCGTTCCACTCGAAGCCGTAGCTGGCCTGGTAGGCGAGTTCGGCGAAGCGCTGCCATTCGGCTTTGTCGGTGACTTCGGCATTGATCCGGGCGAGTTTGCGGTCAACGAAGCCGTGGCGTTCGGGGATGGGGACGTGGGCGCCGGTTTCCATGTTGTAGCGAGTGGTCATGTAGGGGGCTTCGCCGCAGGTGATTTCGAGCCATTTGCGGCGGACATAGGTTTCGCGGTCGTCGGCTTGGAAGTCAGCGTCGATGGCGTCGTTTTGCTTTTGTACGATCCAGGGGGGGGTGAAAACTTCAGCGTTTGTTTTGGTGCGTTCCTTCTGCAACCCGATGGTTTTCAGTGCACGGGGTATGATTAATGAGCGATTTGCCCCTGTGATGAGTTCGGGCAAAATAGGGGCAGATGGGGCGTAAGCCTCGATGCCGTGCTCGATATAGTAATCGTTAGCCCAGACTATATTTTGATGGCCTGCTTCAGCGGATTTGGTGCGGTCGAGGAGCAGGATGCTCAGCAACGAATCTTGATTGCGAATATCAAAATCCAAGTTTTTTTTGAAGATTTTGTTCTTTTTCTTCATTTTTTTGATAGGCAACCGATGAAACCTTGTTTTTTGAGGTATTCGCCCAAATTCATTCCGACTCAAACCGCGGCTCCCATTGTGCCAGTGTTTGGGTCGAACTGACAACTTTATAAAGCTGTCTTGAAAACGTCGGGGAGGCGCTAAAGTAGGCGGGAATCGGTTAAAGTTGGCTGAAAATGTATGATTTTAGACATGTTTTGAGGTTTTTGGATTTTTCTTGGCGGTCTTTGCGTCTTGGCGAGAGAAAAGCGAGGGGGAGCCAAGGTCAGCGACCTCAGCCACAGGCGGGGGGCCGGGCGGTGGGAACAGTCACACGGACAAACATCCCGCGCGGGCGGGACAGGCGGACACGGCCACCGACGGACATCCCGTCCCGCGCGTGCGGGGCGGGACAGGCGGACATTTGGGACGCCGCTACGCGGCGGAAACAGACGTAAAAACGAGGCGTTTTTTGTGCCGAGCTGGGGCTCGGCGATCCCAGGGGGGCGGGGCGGCGGTGCCGCGCAGACAAGAGACCACAGACTTTAGACTGTAGACTTGGGCGGGAGCGCGGTGGGAACAGCCACACGGACTTGCACGGACGGACACGGACGCTGGGGACGCCGCTGGCGCGGCGGAAACAGACGCAAAAACGAGACGTTTTCTGGGTGCTGATGCGCCATGGGGACGGCGGCGGGGACAAACGGGCGACTGCCGGATGGAGTAGGGGGGCGGGGAGATTGTCAATTGTCAAGGACTGACCCCGAGGGTTTGCCGGGGAGATTGTCAATTGTCAAGGACTGACCCCGAGGGTTTGCAAGGACTGACCTCGAGGGTTTGCGTAATGCTGGAGGGGGTCAGCGGGTGGGGGCGGTGGCGGTGGCGGGGAGCCAGCCGCGGGTGGATTGATATTGGATTTCGAGCCAGGTGTCGCGTTGGCCGCGCTGGCGGACGATGGCGCCCTGGGGGAGGTCGAGGAGGGGGGTGGCAGTGGGGAGGGGGGCGGAGAGGAGGGTCTGGCCGGGGGGGATGACGACGAGTTCGGGGCGGTGCTGGAGGCGGTGATGGGCGGTGAGTCCGGCGAGGGAGAGGAGGAGCAGGAGGAGGGCGAGGATGATGGCGGGGCGGAGGATTGTGCGCTGCCGGGGGAGGAGGAGGCGGGCGGCGAGGAGGAGGGCGAGGATCCAGTAGGCGGCGTGGGCGAGGGCGCGCCACTCGGCGCGGCTGGCGTTGTGGAGGAGGGCGAGGGGGGGGGGGCGGTGGGGGAGGGTGATGCCGGCGGTTTGGGCGGCGAAGGTGAGGTTGGCGCGGATGTCGGGGTCGCGCGGGGCGAGGGTTTGGGCGTGGCGATAGGCGCGGATGGCTTGGCCGAGGTGGCCGGCGCGGAAGTGGGCATTGCCGAGGTTGTAGAGGACGGCGGGCTGGATGTGGCCGGCATCGAGGAGGCTCTGCCAGCCGGCGATGGCGTCGGCGAGTTGGTTGTCGTCGTAGGCTTTGGCGGCTTCGACGAAGGTGCGGTTGGGGTCG
>JAAZFE010000099.1 GCA_012511885.1 Lentisphaerota bacterium
CGATGAACGGCCTGCGCTCTTTCATTATCGTGAACAATTGGACCAAATCCGTCTTCGTCCCGTTCGGAAAGCGGACGATTTCGAGCCGCCGTTCCGGCTGATGCCCACGCCCGACTTCTTGAAGACGAAGCCTTTTGTTGAGGAAATGAAATACCCGAATGTCCGTCGCGATCGGTAGGTTCGCTTGTGAAGTCCTACGTAAAGGGGCGCCGGTCAATAATGCGGCCTGGAACGGTCATGAGCTGGTCTATCGGCTCATGCTTGCCACGCCGGTGATCGGCACGAACACCCGCTCCATGACAACAAACTTGATCGGGATGCGGGTGACGGTCGAAGATTCCTGGGGCTGAAAGGTATCAGGGTACATAATTTAATATTTTTGAACAACCCCGCCCCTCACCCTGCGGCTCCGCGAGAGAATAATGGTTCAAAAAGAAACTCTCCCATGATCGCAAAACCCTGTTTTCCCAGATTTCCACCACATTTCCACCCCAAAACAGGCGAAACCAATTCCCTTCTTCCCAAATGCCAGATTTTTCTGATACGCTTTGGTGAACCCCTCAAGCAGAGCAACCAGAGATTTTGCATGAAAAAAGCAAAACCAACCTAACCCAAAGGACCCCATGAAAAATCTCATGCTCGTTTTCTTATTATCATCTTCTATAGCGGTCGCGCAGAGCCTAACTCCTGATGACCGTGAAATGATTGCTAACGCAATCATGGCTGGTGATACAAATGTATTTCTCCGGCTTGCAGATAAATGTCCACCTGATGACAACCAGTATTGGGATTTGCAATTCTTTAAGGCGGCCATGTTTTGTGAAACTCAGCAATACTCTCAAGCAATTGAGTTGTTTTCCATTGTCAAAGATGCCGCCCCAGCGTATGCGATTCGATCCTATCAAGGAATCAGCGTTGCCAAAGATAAATTAGGCGATAAAGCCGGAGCCGATTCCGCCTTGAAAGCATCGAAGGAACTTGCAGACGAGGGAACACGGATGATGCGAGCAGGCAATGACAAGGGCGCGATCAAATACTACTCGGATTATCTCGCAGCAAATCCAACGTGCTCAAATGCGGTTGTTTATGCATCGCTTGCAAATTTATTGGAGGCGCACGGTCAGGCGCACGAAGCCTTGGCAATCTGCGAAAAATGGGTCAAGACGATGCCAGAGTGTCCCGCCGCCTTCCGCCAGCGCGGCGGCGTGAAATGGAAGCTGGGCGATAAAGCCGGAGCGCAGGCTGATTTCGACAAGGTCAAACGCCTTGGCGGAAGAGTGGACGCGAAAGGCCCGACCGATGAAACTCTCGCCTATTAGCGCATTTTGCTACACTACAGGCAGGAACAAGGAAATGCCGTACTTCGGAATTGCTGCGGCGGACGGAGCGCAGTACCAATAGAATGCCCGGATATGCCAAATGGAAAACCCTGAAAAGGTTTAAAATATGAAACTGACCCCTTTGGACCCCTTTGTGAAACTGACCCCTATGCCTTTGCCAGCTTTTGTTCTTGTGCTAGCCCTTGCCGTCAGGGCAAGTGCATCCGATGTTTCTTCACTTCTTGAACGAGACACTTGGTTGTTCTCGCAGGAGGAGCGCGCTCAGTTGAATGCGGTTGAAGCTGCCCGCTTCAATGTTGTGATCTTGAACCTAATCGCAACGGCAACAGGAAACCTGCCGACGGGTGTCCTAATGGATTTTCAGGTCGTGGATCTTGATGCCGATGGCACAAGCGAAATCATTGCCGCCGTGGATGTCAGCGGGCGTGGACTATTGAGGGATATCGCTGTCGTCTCGCGAAAGGATGGTGCGTATCGGTACGACACAATCCCAGCGTATGGTGGTGTTATTGATCTCTGGGAGTCGGATGGGAAACAATTCCTTGTCGGCGCACAGCCCGCGTATGAGCTGTCTCGAACGGACCCCTTGATTACATATCCGCTGCTGTACGCATGGACTGGCGTGAAGTGCGAGGAGGTGTCAGAACGGGCCAGGTCATACTACGAGGTCACCTTCCTTCCGCTGTTCAACGCGTCATTGGAGAAGGCGATGGAGCAAGATCCTGCCGAATCACATGATGACAAGCGCCGAACGGTTTTACGGATGGTCGCACTCAGTCGGTCCGTCATTAAAGTCAATAGTCTCTTTGAGCAGCCGCTTGTTTCAAAAGATCAAGTAGCTGCGGTGAAGGACATGCTCGATGGATTCAAGCTTCAAACCGAAGAAGATCCCGGCGGTGTCATCTCGCCGTTGCTGCGAAATGCAAAGGTGGAGATAATGAGCGAGTTGTCCAGGCTGAATAATTCACGCGACAAGACCGCCCCGAATGCAAGGCGGTAAGGTACCAGTTTCATCAGTTAATAACAGGGCTCTTGAGTATCAATTCTTCGAGAAGCGGTGCGATTTCTTCTGTTCGCAAAACAGTTGCCCACCACCACCAGCTTGCCGAACTCTGGAAACCGCATCAGCCAATATCTAAACGATTGCCTTACCACCCGATTCATCTATGATGGAGCCAATGAGCTGGCGGGAATGGACGCAATCCAGAATCAGTGGATTATGCAGGTGAAAGGATAAAGATGCGCCGTTGGGTTATCTTGTTGATGTTGTGTGCGGGGAGCGGTTGGGCTGGGGAGGTTGGGGACGTGCGGCAGCGGCTGGCGGAAGTGGCTGCGGCGGAGGGGGCGGAATATATGGAGCTGCGGGACAGGGTGGCTGCGGAGGTTTCCGCCGATCTGTTGTTTCAGGCGGCCAATGACGACCGCCTGACATGGCAACTGCGGCTTGTAGCGCGGATTTGTTGTGAGCGCATTGCCCGAGAACATGAGCTTGCTGATTTGCTGAATGAAGATTGGAGGGCTTACCCTCCGTATCAACCGAGAAATATTGGGAGGCTCGTTTTTACCCAGATGCCAGATGGAAGTCATGCGGCAGAGATACGTCCAGCGGGATCAAACATCGGGAGTCCAAGAAGCGGTCCAAGCTCTTTGATGGATTCTTATGTCGTTGCATATTGCCAAAAGACAGCCCTCTGGTATTACTACATTGAACAGACATGGAAGCAAACTGGAGAGGGACCGCTCAACATTGCCGATGCCAGGTTAATTGAAAAATGGCCAAGTTGGTGCCGCATGGCGTTGGCGGGGCGGCCGGAAGAGGTGTTTCTACACCGGACGCTGGCGGAACGGCTCGAAAAAGATGAGCGTTTGGAGGCGGGTGACGCCGTTCAGCTCTACAAGGAGCTTTTTCACGCCAAGCATACGGATGCCGTTCCGGTGCTGGTTCGGCGTTATGAGGCGTATAACAAGCGGGAAATTGTTGGTCCAGAAGTATTTCCAGGCTCGCACGCCATAACCTTTCGCGGCATGTTCCAGCCCATTTTGGACATGGCGGATGAACGCCATGTCGAGCTGCTGGAATCCTATATGGCTCGTCAACCGTGGCTGGTCGAACGGTTGCCTGCTCTTGCAGAGGTCCGGGACAGAACACCGGTCGAAGCGAAAGCGGAACCGTCGTTAACTATTAAGTAAAAAGGATTGACGGTGGGCGTTTGGAAAAGGTGTAACCTGGATAATTCACGCGACAAGTCCGGTTCAGATGCGAGGCGGGCGGGGTGAAGCTGTAAGCATACTGCGAACCCCGCAGAACAAAGCAGATGGACTGGAATCGTCGCGCCTTCGGACAACATGGCTGAAAACTTATGAAAATCTGTCAAATTCCTCAATTGCTTGCTCTGCAACAAAATGAGATCGTTTCAGCCATGTTGGTGAATTATCCAGGCTAATCACCCGCGGAACAAAATGAAAAAGAGTTGCGGCTTTCTGGTGTGCGCGTGGCTGGTGGTGGCCGCGGCGGGACAAGACTTGGCTGGCTACGAATGGAGCGAGCCGCAGGCGCTGGCGTGGGGCTTTAACCTCACCCAACAAGCCGTCATCCCCGACACCGTCACGAACGTCATCGCGCTGGCCGGTGGCGTGTATCACAGCATCGCGTTGCAGGCCGATGGCCGGGTCGCGGCGTGGGGCTGGAACAAGTATGGCCAAACCAACGTGCCGCCCGACTTGCAGGATGTGGTGGCCATTGATGCCGCCGGATTTTTCAGTCTTGCCCTGCGCGCCGATGGCACCGTCGTCACCTGGGGCGCGAACTATGACGAACGCCCGATCATTATGCCGCCGCTGACGAACATCATCGCCATCTCCGCGGGATTCCGCCACGGCCTCGCCCTCACCAAGGAGCACACCATCATCGCGTGGAGTTGCGTGGGCTTTGGCCCGGGCCCCCCGCCCCCGCTAACCAACGTCGTAGCCATTTCGGCGGGCGATAGCCACGACCTGGCCTTGTGCGCCGATGGCACGGTGGTCGCCTGGGGCGTGGAGATGCCTGCTTCCGTCCGCGTGCCAACCAACCTGCCGCCCGTGGTAGCCATCGCGGCCGGCCACTACCACAACCTCGCCTTGCAGGCCGATGGCACCGTGGTGGCTTGGGGCTGGAATAACTTCGGCCAAACCGATGTGCCCCCCGGCTTGACCAACGTCATCGCCATTGATGCCGGTATGTATCACAGCCTCGCCCTGCAAGCCGATGGCCGGGTCGTGGCCTGGGGCTGGAACAAGTGGGGCCAAACCGATGTGCCACCCGACCTGACCAATGTGGCCCTGATCGCCGCCACCGAATACCACAATCTGGCCCTGCGCCGCCCGGCGGAACCCGCTGTGGATGTCACCCAAACCGCGTCCTCCGATACCGCGGCACACGCCGCCCGCGACCCTGCAGCACTTTGGCGCTGGGGTCGCAACGATGGCGTCAGCACGGGCCGCGCCGCCCAACCCGCCGCGGGCACCACTGGCGAAGCCGCAGTGGAAATCCTCGCCATCGCCCCAGCCGCCGGCCCCGCACCGCAAAGCGGCCGTCCCGGCCTGGAGATTACGTGGCGGAGCCGCGCCGGCCATGTCTATTGCGTGCAAGTCACCGACGACCTCGGGCAAGCGGCATGGCAAACCATCCAAGCCGGCATCCCCGCCACTCCGCCGCAAAACGTCTTCGCGCTCGCTACCGACGAGCGCCTGCGCTTTTACCGCATCGGCGAAAAACCCGCCGAATAAATCCCCGCTCAATTCGGCAACTGCCAGTTATCGCCAACAACTGCCCTTTTTTTCAATTTTTGGCCTATTTCCGACAACATTCGTGTGCATTCGCGTCGATTCGCGGTTCAAATTCCTTCTTTGCGTTTTTTGTGGCTTTTGTGGCTCCAAAATAATCGCCCAATCCCGCCATCCCACATTCTCGCAATTCCTCCCGTTTTGCTCCCTCGCCTCGACTCATTTTTTTCATTGTAATGGAGGCCGCGATTCGATAACGTACTGGCGCTTGGTATTCTCGTGTGATACCGGGCACGAACCGTACACCCCAAATCGAAAGGAACGATATGACCGTTACTCAGATGCTTCGCTCCATTCAAAAACTGAAAGCCAACCTGCACGGCAAAGATTTTCTGTTGACGTGGGACAAGACGCTGCCAGAGCTTGAACTGATTCTCGAAACTGCCCGGCTGATGAAATACCTCTATCAGGAAAATGTCAGCCTGCGCGTGTTTGACAGCGGCCTGGCCGTCTCGAACTTCCGCGACAACTCGACCCGCACGCGTTTCTCGTTTGCCAAGGCCTGCAACCTGCTCGGCCTGACCGTGCAAGATCTCGACGAAGAGAAGTCGCAGATTGCTCACGGCGAAACCGTCCGCGAAACCGCCAACATGATCTCGTTCCTGACACAGGTCATCGGCATTCGCGACGACATCTATCTGGGCGCGGGTCACACCTATATGAAGGAAGTGGCCGAATCTCTCGACGAAGGCTATGCCGAAGGCGTCCTGCCTCAGCGGCCCGGTGTCGTCAATCTGCAGTGCGATATTGACCACCCCACTCAATCCATGGCGGACCTCGCCTGGCTGCAAGAGCACTACGGATCGCTGGAAGCCCTGCGCGGCAAGAAGATCGCCATGACCTGGGCCTACAGCCCGTCCTACGGCAAGCCTCTCTCCGTGCCGCAAGGCATCATCGGCCTGATGACCCGCTTCGGCATGAAGGTCTCTCTGGCCCATCCCCCGGGCTACGACCTGATCCCCGAGGTGGTCGAACTGGCCAAGAAGCAGGCCAAGGCCAGCGGCGGCTCCTTCGAGCACGTCAACTCCATGGAAGCGGCCTTCAAGGACGCCGACATCGTCTATCCCAAGTCCTGGGCGCCCTACAAGGTCATGGAGAAGCGCACCAAGCTGCTGCGCGTTGGCGACGAAAAAGGCCTGACTGCTCTAGAAAAATCCTGCCTGGCCCAAAACGCCAAGTACAAGAACTGGGAGTGCGACGCGGCCAAGATGAAGCTGACCAAGAAGGGCGAAGCCCTTTACATGCACTGCCTGCCGGCCGACATCACCGATGTCTCTTGCAAGGAGGGCGAAGTTTCCGCCGAGGTCTTCGAAAAGTATCGCATCGCCACCTACAAGGAGGCCGCCTGGAAGCCCTTCGTCATTGCCGCCATGATTCTGACCAACCGTCTGCCCGACGTGGTCGGCACCTTTGCGGAACTGATCGCCGAGCCCGTCGAGCGCGTTCTCGATGTCTCTCTGCCACTGCCCTTGACCAAGCCCAAGAAGGCCGTCAAGAAGACAGCTAAGAAAGCGGCGGCCAAAAAGGCTCCGGCCAAGAAAGCAACCGCCAAGAAGACTGCCAAAAAGGCCAAGAACTAATCCGCTTTTCACCCCTTGAAAAGCTCAGCGCCGTCCCGCGGGACGGCGCTTTCTGCATCCGCCTCCCCCGCGCTGTACGGAGACCGCTCAGCCTTCGCGGATTTCCGCGGGGAGCTGCTCTTTCAAGGCCGCGTTGATCCGCCCCTGAAACTCATTGGCGGCTTCATCTGTCAACGTGCCGGTTGGCGAGCGGTAGGTGAAGGCATAGGCCAGACTCTTGCGGCCATCGCCCAGGTTTTTGCCCTGATAGATGTCAAACAGCTCGATCTTTTCGAGTTCCGGCGGCGCGGCGCGGCGCGCGATCTCGAGCACCTGCTCGTGGCGGACCGATCCATCGACAATCAAAGCGGCGTCGCGCCGGATCGAAGGATAGCTCGGCGGGGGTGTCAGCTCCTGCATCGCCCCCACATCCTTGACCAGCGGCTGGACCGCCGCCTCGAACAGCCCCAGCGGTTCGTGAATGCGCCACTCCTTGGCGATGTCGGGCCGCAGCAGGCCCAGCCAGCCGACTGCGACCCCCGCCACGGCGACTTCCATGCCGCGCCCTGGCTGACTCCAGGGGCGGTCCGCCGGACGCAGCGAAGCGTCCCGCAGTTTGAGCGCGGTCGCCAGTTGCTCCCAGAGGCCCTTGATCCATAGGAACATGTCTTCCTCGCCGACCGGCCCGAAACGGTCCATGCCGGTCCGTCCCACCGGTCCCAGGAGGCCCACCGCCACCTGGTCGCACTCGATGGGATGGCCCTCGCCGTCCAGTCGGAAAATGCGGCCCGTCTCGAACAAGGCGGCCTGAGCCACCTGGCGCGACACATTGAGGCCGATGGTCTCGACCATCTGCGGCAGGAGCGAATCGCGCAGGACCGTATGGTCGGCGGTCAGCGGATTGGCCAGCTCCACGCGGCCGGCCGCGCCTTCGCGGTTGAACAGATCGAGCAAATCCCGGTCCAGAAAACTGTAGTTCATGATCTGCTGCAGCCCCAGCCCCGCGAGGACTTCGCGGAGCCGCTGCTGGGCCTGCGCGGGCTTGTCGTCGGCATCCGGCACCACAGTGGCCTTCGAGCGCACGGGGGGCAGATTCTTCAGGTGCAGCCGCGCGTATTCCTCGATCAGGTCCGCCTCGCGGGTCAAATCGCCACGGAAGGTCGGCACTTCCACCTCGATGAGTTCGGGCGTGCAACTCAGCACCTTCAGCTCGAGCGACTCGAAAATTTTAGCGATTTCTTCCGCCGTGGGCGCCATGCCCAGCAGTGTGGCCAGCCGTCGCGGACGGCAGGTTACGGTCCAAGGCTTCCGCGGTTCTCCACGCACATCCACCACCCCAGCCAGCAGCTTGGCGCTGGCCAGCTCGACCATCAGGCCCGCCGCTCGCCGGCTGGCCATCTCGGCCAGCTCGGGATCCACGCCGCGAATAAACCGATAGGCCGACTCCGACATCAGCTCGAGCTTCTTGCTGGTGTCGCGGATGGCCACCGGCCGGAAGCTGGCGCTTTCGAGCAGCACCTCGGTGGTGTCGTCGCCGATGCCGCTAAACTCGCCGCCCATGACCCCGGCCACGGCCATCGGTTTGGCCGCATCGGCAATCACCAGCATCTCCGGCGTGAGCTCGCGATCGACTCCGTCGAGCGTCACGATTTTTTCGCCGGGCGCCGGATGCCGCACCACGATCCGGCCCCCCTCCAGCAACTTCTGGTCGAAGGCGTGCAGCGGCTGACCCGTCTCGAGCATCACATAGTTGGTGATGTCCACGATGTTGTTGATCGCGCGGATGCCGGCGGCTTCGAGGCGGCGCTTCATCCAGTCGGGGCTGGGACCCACTTTCACATCGCGTAAAATTCGGGCGGTATAGCGGGGGCAATCCACCAGGTCCTCGACCTTCACGCTGGTGGCGGTTTCAACCGGCGTCGCGCTCTCGGCCGCATCGTTCGCCGGCATCTTGAGCCGGGTGCCGTACAGCGCGGCCACCTCGCGCGCCAGCCCCACCAGGCAGAGGCAGTCGGGGCGGTCGGGGGTAATCTCGACATCGAGAACCGTTTCCGGCGGTCCCATCACTTCGGCCAGCGCGGTGCCCGGCGCCCAGCGGGCGTCCAGCTCCATCAGGCCGGTGTGGTCGTCCGAAATGCCCAGCTCGTCCTCGGCGCAGAGCATGCCTTCGCTGGCCGTGCCGCGCACCTTGCGTTTTTCGATGGTGATGCCGCAGGGCAGCACCACGCCGAGCGGCGCGAAGGGATACTTGCCGCCCACCACCGCGTTGGGCGCGCCGCACACCACCCACGGTTCCCCCGCCGCGCCATGGTTCACCCGGCACAGCACCAGCTTGTCCGCGTTGGGATGCTTCTCGATGGCGGTCACCTCCCCCACCACCACGCCCTCGACGCCCCCCCCCACCGTGGCCAGGCCTTCCACCTCGACCCCCGCAAAGGTCAGCTTGTCGGCCAACCCTTCCGGCGTGTCGTCAAAGTCCACATATTCGCGCAACCAACTCAACGGGATTTTCATCAACTAACCTATCAACTTTCGGGATTCATAAGGGTTCGGGGCGGCAACCTCGCGCGGCGGCTCAAAATTGGGCCAGATAGCGGCCGTCGTTCTCATACAGCCGGCGGATGTCATCAATGCCGAAAAGAATCATGGCCAGGCGTTCGATGCCCATGCCGAAGGCGTAGCCGGTCACCGCCTCCGGATCGTAGCCCACCTGCGCAAAGACATTGGGGTCCACCATGCCCGCGCCCATAATTTCAATCCAGCCGCTCTGCTTGCAAACCCGGCACCCGCCGCCGCCGCACATGTGGCAGGAAAAGTCCACCTCCACGCTGGGCTCGGTGAACGGGAAGAAATGGGTGCGGAAGCGCGTTCTGACTCCCGGCCCCATCAGCTCGCGGGCGAAGTGGTCCAGATCGCTTTTGAGGTCCGCCAGGCTGACGGCCTCATCCACATAAAGCCCCTCAATTTGGTGGAAGTTGGCGCTATGGGTCGCATCGGTCGTGTCGCGCCGATAGCAGCGCCCCGGGCAGACAATCCGCACCGGCGGCTGGCGCGTCTCCATGTAGCGGGCCTGCACTGCGCTGGTCTGCGTGCGCAGCAGCAGCCCGCCCGGCAGATAAAACGTGTCGGCCAGATCGCGCGACACATGATCCGGCGGCGTGTTGAGCGCGTCGAAATTATAATACTCCGTCTCGATGTCCGGCCCGTTCGCCACCGTGAAGCCCATGCGGCGGAAGATGTCCGTGGTGCGATCAATCAGCTGCTGGATGGGATGCAGCCGACCCTGCCGGGCCCAGCGCCCGGGCAGCGAAATGTCCAGCGAGCCAGTCCGCGCGTCCCGCGCGGCGGCCTCGAGCGCCGCCTTGCGCCCGGCCACCGCGTCGGTCACCGCCGTCTTGAAACGGTTGAGGGCCTGGCCCATCGCCGGCTTGTCCGCCGCGGGCACATCCTTAAGGCCCTGCATCAGTTTGGGCAAAAGCCCGTTGCGCCCGATATAGCGCACCCGCAGCGCCTCCAACGCCTTCAAGTCCTCCGCCGCCGCCAGCTCCGCCAGCGCCCGGGCTGTCCCGTTTTCAATGTCTTGCAAGTTCATTGATGCCTCGATTCAACCTTGTGTGCGGCATGGCGGCCGCGGCCGTTTTCCATGCCATGGAAAAACTTTTTAGCATTTTTCCACGCTATGGAAAAAACTTTTCCACGCCGTGGAAAATTCCGCCCTCCTCGCGCCCCGCCGCCTCAAGCCTCGGCGGACCCCGGCGGATTCGCCAAAAACACCTCCCGTCCGATTACCTTCGACGCCATGATCGCGTCGCGCAACCGCCCCGGCAGCAGACGAATGGCTGCCTCGGCCAGCCAGGCCGCGCCGGTCACCGGATAGCGCGCGCGCGGGCGGCGCGCCTCGAGCGCGTGCGCGATCTTGCGGGCGACGGCCTCCGGCGGCCGGCGGAAGATGTCCGTGGGCCGCTTGTAGGTGCGCTCCTCCTCGCTCAGCTCGCGGGCATATTGCGCGGCAAACACCGACCGCTTCATCTCGAGCCCGCGCGTGGCCTCGCTGATCACCCGGCGGCGGAATCGCGTGGTGATGGGCCCCGGCTCGACCAGCGAGACCGAGATGCCCCCCCCCCCCAGCTCCATGCGGAGCGCGTCGCCCATCGCCTCCAGCGCGTATTTGCTGGCGCAATAGGCGCCCATGAACGGAATCACAATCCGCCCCAGCACCGAGGTCACCAGCACGATGCGTCCGTGCTCCTGACGCCGGAACAGCGGAATGAACCGGCTGGTGAAATCCAGCGTGCCGAGCACGTTGGTTTCCAGTTGCTTGCGCACCGCCGAGCGCGACAAATCCTCGAGCGCCCCCGGCTGGCCGTAGCCCGCATTGTTCACCACCGCGCCCAGCAGCCCCTGCGACAGCTCGAGCACCTCGTCCACGGCGTGCTCCACCGAGTCGGGGTCCGCCAGGTCCAGCTCGACCGGCTGGAAGCCCTCGCCCCGCAGCAAATCCAAATCCGCGCGGCTGCGCGCCGTCGGGAACACCCGCCAGCCGCGGCTCTTGAGATGCCGCGCCGTCGCGCGGCCGATGCCGCTGGACGCCCCCGTCACCACCACCACTTTGTCGTTCACCAATGGATACCGCTTCATGGCCCCATACCCTACAACGCCCCCCGCTCTCCGACAATCCGCGAATCGGCCGGCACGGGCCTCAAACTGGCCCGCATCGGCCGGCACTTTCCGGGAGTCCGCTTGTATCCCGCCGCCTCATGCAGTAGGGTTCCGCCTCATGAGTGCCGGATT
Organism: Lentisphaerota bacterium; assembly: GCA_012511885.1. Classification (GTDB taxonomy): domain Bacteria; phylum Verrucomicrobiota; class Kiritimatiellia; order CAIQIC01; family Lenti-01; genus JAAZFE01. Next base: position 11,513 of record JAAZFE010000099.1, read on the forward strand.
GACACGCCTGGAACGCTGGGAACGCCGCCTCAAACGGGTCTTCGACGAGATCGATGCCGAGTTTGAGGCGGAGGGCCACTGTGCCCGTTACACCCGGCATCCCGCCCGCCCCCCCGCCGCCACCACCTCGAATCCCGAGGACGACGGCCTCTTTGACATTGGCGCGGCGTTCTCGGTGGGCATCGGCTCGCAGCATGGCCCGGGTTATGTCGTCCAGGCGCGCATCGCCACCCTCGACAACGTCCCCAAGGCCACCCAGCGCAAATTCGAGGATGAAGTGGCCCGGCGCCTGCGCAAAAAACTGCCTGCCGCCTTCCCCGGCGTCGAGCTGCATGTGGATCGTGATGGCCCCGTCTATAAAATCCACGGCGACCTCTCTCTCGGCCAGGCTTGATTTGCGCCGCCCCGGCGTTGCCGCGCCGCCGGGGATTGGCTTGTTATCGGACCACCGGTTGCCCTACAATCGCCCGCTATGGATCTTTCCGTCATTCTAACTTATCGTTGCAACTCGCGTTGCTCCATGTGCCATATCTGGCAGCACCCCACCCTGCCCGCGGAGGAAGTCTCCCTCGAGACCCTCGCCAAGCTGCCCGGCGGCTTTGACTACCTCAACCTGACCGGTGGCGAGCCCACCCTGCGCGCCGACCTCGAGGCCGTGGTGGACCTCCTCTATCCCAAGACCCGGCAGCTCGAAATCTCGACCAACGGTCTCCAGGGCGACAAGCTCGAGCGCATCATCCAGAAATATCCCGATGTCAAAATCCGCATTTCCATGGAGGGCATCGGCGAGCGCAACGACATGATCCGCGGCGAAAAAAGCGGTTTCGAGCGCAAAATCGCCACCATGAAGCGCCTCGTTGCCGCGGGCGGCTGCGACCTCGGTTTCGCCACCACCTTCCAGGACGACAACTGCGATCAGCTCCTCGATCTCTACCGTCTGACCGCCTCCTACAACGGCGAGATGGCCACCTCCGCCCTGCACAATGGTTTCCAGTTCCACAAAATTGATAACGAGCCCTACAACCGGCTGCGCATCGCCCGCTCGGTGGAGCCGCTCATCGTCGAGATGCTCAAGTCGCGCCGCCCCAAAAACTGGTTCCGGGCTTATCTGAACCTCGGCCTCATGAAAAAAATCCTGGGCCAGCCGCGCCTGATTCCCTGCACCGCCGGACGCGACTTTGTGTTCCTCGACCCCTGGAGCCGCGTCTATGCCTGCAATGTGCGGCCCGATCTCGAAATCGGCGACCTGACCACCCAGTCCTGGGACGAAATCATGAAAAGCCCCCGCGCCGCCGAGGCCCGCACCAAGGTGGCCCGCTGCGCGCACAACTGCTGGATGGTCGGCTCGGCCAAAACCGCCATCCGCAACAAGTACTTCGCCAAGATCCCCCGGCTCAAGCCGCTCTGGTGGGTGCTGGTCAACAAGGCGCGTGTCACCTTCGGCCGCCGAATTCCCTTCGAACGCATGGTGGACTTCTCCGATGTGGCCACCCCGCCCATTGTCCCCCGCCGCGAAAGCTGGCTGGGCAAAACTTTCCGCCCCACCTTCCAATCCAAGAGCGAAAAACCCTACGGCGCCTTCAACAATGTCATGAACAAGTGAAGACGCCCCGCATGAAGATCGCCATTCTCGGGAGCAAGTCCCTGCCGGCCTTCGCCGGGGTGGACCGGGTGGTCGAAAACATTCTGCGCCATCTCCCGACAGATGACGGCATCCACTACTCCATCTATGTCGTCCGCACCCCCGGACAGCCCAGGGCCTTCGACTACGCCCCCAACTTGCGGGTGATCCCCATCCCCGCGCTCTCCGGCAAGCACAGCCGGGCCACCACCTTCTTTCTGCTGAGCGCCCTCCACTGCGCCCTCGTCCTGCGACCGCAATTGGCCCACGCCCACGACTCCGCCTTCGGGCCGTTCGCTTGGATTCTGCGCCTGCTTCGTCCGCGCATGCCGGTGGTGGGCACCTTCCACGGCAACCCCTACGAGAGAGCAAAATGGAGCCGCTTTGCCAAATGGTTCCTGCGCTTTTCCGAGCGCGCCTTTGTTCGCGGCTGCCGCCAGCTCACCACCGTGGCCCGCGCCAAGGTGGCTGAGGTGCAGGCCTGGTCCCCCACCCCCATCGAGTTCATTCCCAACGGGGTGGACCCCAACCCCGTCATCGCCGATACCGGTCTGGCGCGACGGCACGGACTCGAGCCTGGCCGCTACCTCATGTTTGCCGCCGGGCGCATGGACCCCACCAAGGGTCTCCACCATCTCCTCGACGCCATCGAACAGCTCAAGCCCGGCCTGCCCCTGCTGGTGGTCGGCGGCTTCGAAGGCCATAACCGCCAATACTCCGATGACCTGCTCGTCCGTAGCCGCAACATCCCCGATCTGATACTCATCCCGCAACTGCTGACCCAACCCGAACTCTTCGAGCTGGTCGCCGGCGCCCGCCTGTTCATCTTTCCCTCCGAAATTGAAGCCATGAGCATGATGCTCCTCGAAGTCATCTCCTGCGATGTCCCCGTGCTGGCCAGCGACATCGCCGAAAATGTCGAGGTCACCGGTCCGGATTATCTCTGGCTGTTCCGCAATGCCGACGCGCAACACCTCGGCGAACAATTGGCCCGCTTCCTTGAGCAGGGCCCCGGTCCGGAAATCGCCGCTCTGCGCCGGCGCTGCGCGGAACTCTTCAACTGGACCGCCATCGCCCAACGCTATCGCGGGCACTACCGCCGCCTTACCGGCACCTGATGGCCCCGCAGCCTGTCATGCTTTCATCCGTGTTGATGAATCCTTCAGGCTAGCGGCCTGCGGCCAGAGCCTGGATGCTGACCTCCTCCCAGCCGGACAGACCGAGGCAGTGCTCGAGGATGAGCGCGCTGGCAAAGGCGTCAAACAAAGCGTCATGCCAGTCGCGTCCCGGACACAACTGGCGGGTCCGTTCCTCGAGTCCCAGCGCCGCCACCACCTCCGCCAGCGAGTGCCCCTCCAGCTCCGGGCGGATGCGCCGCGCCAGCTTGAGCGTATCAATCCAGGGCCCCAGACGGTGCATCGGCGCGGCCCGCTGCAAAAACTTGCGCTCGGTGCCGACATTGTGCGCGGCCAGGGGGCGGTCCTCGATCCACGGCTTCCATACCGACCACAGCTCCGCCACGGCGGGAGCGCCGGCCAGAACTTCGCGCAGTTCCGCGTGACGTCCCGGGGCGTAGGGGTTGAAAGGGCGGTCGGAGGCCACGCGCAGATAGCTCTCGTAGAACCGCCCGGACACCCGCCCCCCCTCGATGGCCACCATGCCGATCTGCCAGGGCTCGTCGGGATGGCCGCGCGCCGTGCCGGTGGACTCGAAGTCCAGCACGGTGATGATGGCCTCGCGAGCCGTCATGGCGCGGGCGGGGCCAGGGCGCCCTCGAGCTCGTCGAGCACGCCGGTGAACCCGGCAAAGGCTTCGTGCAGCACCGCGGGATCCTCGAGGTTCACGCCCGCCGCGGCCACCGCCTCGAGCGGATCGCGGCTGCCGCCGGAGCGCAGCAATTCGAGATAGCTCTCCACGTTCTCCCCCGCGCGGATGCGCCGGGCGAACACCAGCGCCGCACAGAAGCTGGTGGCGTACTTGTACACATAGAAGTTGTAGTAGAAGTGCGGAATGCGCGCCCACTCCATGGCAATGGCGTCATGGGCCTTGAGCCCGGGGCCGTAATACTTTTGGTTCAATTCGTAATACTGCTCGCGCAGGAAGTCGGCGGTCAGCGGCACGCCCTCCTCCTCCCAGGCGTGCAGCGAGCTTTCGAATTCCGCGAACATGACCTGCCGGAACACCGTGCCCTTGAAAGAGTCGCACAGGTGGTTGAGCAGATGCGTCCGGAAACCGGCGGCTGGCTCTGGCTGATCGAGCAGATGGTGGGTCAGCAGCAGCTCGTTGACGGTCGAGGCGATCTCCGCCAGGAAAATCGGATAGCGCGCCATGCGGTGGGGCTGCGCGCGGTTGGCCAGCCAGGTGTGCAGCGAGTGCCCCAGCTCGTGCGCCAGCGTAAACGCGTCATCCAGCCGATCGTGATAGTTCAGCAGCAGATAGGGCGGGCTGTCGTAGCAGCCGCTGGAATAGGCGCCGGAACGCTTGCCCTTGTTCTCGCGCCAATCAATCCAGCGGTCGGCAAAGGCCGTCTGCAGCGCGGCCACATAGTCCGCGCCCAGCGGCCGGCAGGCCGCGACGATCCACTCGCGCGCCTGATCCATCGGCACCTCCATCGCCGGAGAAGAGGTCACCGGGACATACAGGTCGAACATGTCGAGGTCCGCCAGCCCCAGCGCCCGCTTGCGCAGGTCCAGATAGCGGTAAAAGGCGGGCAGAGCCTCGCGGGTGGCGGCAATCAGTCCGTCATAGACCGCCACTGGCACCTGGTCGTCAAACAGCGCCGCTTCCAGCGCCGCGGGGAACTTCCGCACCCGGGCCATGTAAACATGCGTTTTCACGCTCGCCGACAGGGTCGAAGCCAGCGTGTGCTGCAGTTTGCCGTAGCCCTCCAGCAGCGTCTCGAACGCCGCCCGCCGCACCCCGCGGTCGGGATTTTCCAGATGCAGGCGATAGGATCCCTCGGTCACCGCCAGCGCCTCGCCATCGGGGCCGGTGATATCCGGAAACTCCATGTCCGCGTTGGTCAACAGGTGAAATGTTTGCTCGCTGGCCGACAGCACCTCCGCGCCCTGCGCCAGCAGGGTCTCCTCGGCGGTGGACAGCACATGCGGCTTGTTGCGCAGCACCTTGAGCAGCGTGCGGCGCGAATCCGCCAGGCGCGGATCGTCCATCCAGGCGCGCAGCTCCTCTTCGGGGTGCGTCAGGAGCTCCGGCGTAATCCAGGCGCAGGCCGCCGCCAGTTCGGCATACTTGGCCCGGATCCGCGCCTCGCGCGCCTGATTGTCGGGCTGGGCGGTGTCCTCGTCGTGACGCAGATGCGCAAAGGTGAAGAGCCGCTCGAGCAGGCGGTCCAGCGCGGTCTCGGCTTCCATCAGTTGCGCCACCGCCTCCGCCGAATCGAGCCGCCCCTGCAGGGCCAGCACCGGCGCGACCATCTCGTCCAAGCGCGCGAAACCCTTCTCCCACTCTTCGGGTGTGGCAAACAAGGGCGACAAGTCCCAGGTCAGCGCCTCGGGGATATCCGCGCGGACCGGAACACCGGCAGGTGATGGCGTTTCGTTCATGCCACATCCATTCCATAAACAGGGGGCGTTCTTCAAGAACAGACCGCTTCCGGATTGGTTTTCCGCCGGTCATGGTTTATCGTTCGCACCATGAAACGCTTGTATCGCTTTCTCTTCTGGATTCTGGCTGTTGTGGTTCTGATGCTCCTGACGGCCCACTTCACGCTACGCCACGCCCTCAATACGCCCAAGTTCAAGGCCTCCGTCCTGAGCTACATCGAGCGCGCCACCGGTCGTCCGGCCGACTACGAACGGATTGACTACACTCTCTTTCCCTTTTCGCTGGTCATCCGCCGGGCTGCCGTCAAGGAAGCCGACGGCGATCGTGATTTTGTCGCCCTCAAATCCTTCTCCGTGGTGGTGGATTGGCGCAAAAAAGAAATCACCTCGCTCATCTTGGACGAGCCCTTCGTCCGGGTTGTCCAAACGGCCGACGGCCTATGGAATTTCTCGGATCTTCTTCCCGCGCCCAAGCCCGGAGATGCGGCGGAGCCCGCGGATGCGGCCGGCGAACCACCGCCCGAGGCCCCCCCCGCCCCCGCCAAGGAGAAGCCTGCCGAGTTGGCGTCCCCTCCGCTCTCCATTCGCTTGGTACGGATTTCCGACGCGCTTTTCGAATACACCCGCTTTGACGACTCCGGCGAGGCAACCACCCTGACCGTCTCCGATTTGGATTTCACTCTGACCGACTTCGCCCCCGACCTGCCCTTGCAAATCCGGGGCCAGGCCGCCATCGGCGAAGCGTCTTCGGTGGCCTTCACCTTTTCGGCGCCTCCGCCGGGCGACTACGCCGACCAGATCGAGAAATGGCCGCTCGACATCACCGCCAAGCTGGATCTTCGCGACGCCAACGATCTCGCGGCCTTCCTGCCGCCCGACACCCTCCCCGTACAAGGGCTGCGCTCGACGCTGGCGGTGAAGGGCAGTCTGGCCGAGCAGTTCCGCGTCGAACTCGATCTGGAGACATCTCCCCCCACCGAGGATTTTCCCGCCGCCGCCAATGTTCAACTTCAGGCCGAGCTGCGTCTGCCCCTGCCCGTTGCCCAACACCTGATCTCCGGCGTTCCCCTCCCCGATGAATGGGCCTATGACCCGCCCCCCTGCACTCCGCCGGACGGCGCCATGAGCCTGCACGATTCCCCCGCAGCCCTCGTGCTGCGACACCTGCAGGCCACTGTCGAAGCAACCATCCCCTCCCTCGCCTATGGCCCCAATCAATTGATCGACGGCGACTTCCTCATCTATTTGCGCGGTGGCGTCCTCACCTTCCCCAAGGCCGTTCTGTCAGCCTACGGCGGTCAAATCAGCGCCCGGGGCAATGCCCAACTGCTGGCCTGCCCCCTCTCCTACCGCCTCGAAGAGCTGACCATCCGCGACCTCTCGATCGAGCAGGTGCTTGCGGCGAACGAGATTCCCCTGCCCAGCAAGATCTCCGGCATCCTCGAGATGGACGCCCATCTCTCCGGCCATGCCGTGGCCGAGGCCGGCCTGAACTCGCTGGAAGCCCACGCCGCCCTCCGCGTGCGCGACGTGCATTCCGTTGGCGCGGGCGGCTCGCTCATGGACCAGGTTTGGCTCCACCTCGACCACCCCCTCGTGTTGAAGCTGCTGCCCCGCGTCCAACCCAAAGTCGAGGCCGCCCGCCATGCCGCCGACCATGTCACCACCTCGCGCTATGAGGATGTCACCGCCGACCTCACCCTGCGCGACGGCGTGGCCACTCTCAGCAACACCCGGCTGGCCCTGCCCGATTACCGCCTCCAAATCGAAGGCACCATGCAGCCCTTTGACGACCGCATGGACCTGGACGCCCGGCTGATTGTCTCGCCCGCGGAAACTCTTGAACTCACCGCCGGCAAAGACCTTTCTGAACGCCTGCCCTACGAAGACGGAGGCCTCATGGTGCCTTTTGTCATCGAGGGTTCCCTGATCGAGCCCCGCGTCCTGCCCAACCTCGAAATCCTGCTCTCCCAGGCCCTCTCCGGCACCAAGCTGGCCGACGAGATCATGCCTCGGATTGAAAACCTGTCCGAATCCGACAAAAAGCGCATTGACCAAGGCCTGAAAGCCCTGGGCAAAGTCGGCAAATATCTCAAATAATCCGCCTTCCGCTTGTCGGTTCCGGCCCTTGGGGCGGTTTTGAAGCGGTTTTGGGGCTTTTTGGGTTTGACCCTCGCCGCTCGTCCTCCTATTCTGAATAGAACGTTGAGAATCTGAAGAATATGTTCAGGCTGACGAGGTTTTCTCCCCGCGGCCGAGGAGTGCATCATGGAAGAAATTACGCTAGACCAAGTCCCCCGCAAAACCCGTGACCTGTACGAAAAGGCCATGTCCGCCCTCGAACGCGGCAACACCGGCTACGCCTTGGACATGCTCAAGCAGGTTATCAAGGTCGAGCCGGGCTTCTTTCTCGCCCGTAAAAACCTGCGCGTGGCCCAGGCCAAGATTCTCATGGCCAAAAAGCCCAGCGCCCTCACCCACCAGCTTTCCTCGCTCAAGGGCATGTTCACCCTCATGGGCGCCCAGGGCAAACTGAAGAAAAATCCCCAGGCGGCGCTCGATGACGCTGAAAAGTTGCTGGCCATGGACCCCTTCAATTTCTCGTTTCTCAAGTTCTTCACGCAGGCCGCCGCCGCCGCGGACTTGCCGGAAGTGGCCGTGCAAACCCTCGAGGTGGTTCGCCCCTATTTCCTCAAAAACGTCGCATTCCTACGTCTGCTGGCCTCGCTCTATCTCGAAACCAATCAGCCCGGCAACGCCAGGGACTGCTACGCCGCCGTGGTCGAGTTGCTGCCCAACGACCAGGAGGCCATCAAGAACCTCAAGGATGCCGCCGCTCTCGACACCATGAAGGTGGGCGGATGGGACGACACCAAGAGCGACTTCCGCTCCAAGCTCAAGGACAAGAAGGAAGCCATCCTCCTCGAACAGCAGGCCAAGTCCGTCAAGGGCGAGGCCGACATTGACAGCCTGATCGAAATGCGGCTCAAGGACATCGAGCGCGAGCCGCAAAACATGAACTTCCACCGGGCGCTGGCCGATCTCTATGTCCGTGCCGAGCGTTTCGACGACGCCCTCGCCGCCCTCGACAACGCGGTCAAGTCCATGGGTCGCTCCGATCCCCAGATCGAGCGCACGGCCTCGCAGATCAAGGTGCGCCAGTTCGACGTCGCCATCGCCGCCGCCAAGGAGGCCGGCGACGATGCCCAGGCCGAGTCCCTTACCCGCGACAAGGAGGAGTTCGTGTTCAACGACGCCTTCGAGATGGTCAAGCGCTACCCCAACGACCTCCACTTCCGCTACGAGCTGGGCTTCCAGTACTATCTGCGCGAGAAACACACCGAGGCCATCGAGGAGTTCCAGATCGCCCAGCGCAACCCCCAGCGGCGCACCCGCGCTCTCTACTATCTGGCCCTCTGCTTCACCAAAAAAGGCCAGCTCGACATCGCCTTCGAGCAGCTCGAAAAGGCCGCCTCCGAGCTCAACATCATGGACGAAACCAAGAAGGACGTAGTTTACCAGATGGGCCTCCTGGCCGAGCAAATGGGCCGCGACGCCGACGCCTTGAACTTCTTCAAGGAAATCTACGCCGTGGACATCCGCTATCAGGACATCGCCCAGCGTATCGAAGCCGCCTACCAGAAAAAATCTTCCGGATCATGACCTCGAACCATCCGCTTGCCGTTCTCGCCGCCCTGGCTTTGGTCGTTGTGGTTGGCGTGAGCGGCTGGAGTTGTTCCTGGGCGGAAGCCCCCTCCCATGCTGCCGCGCAGGCCGAGCGGTTCTCCGTCATGACGTGGAACCTCGATCTCTACGATCTGGTGGCCTCGCCGGTGGATCCCGACGCCCCCCCCGTCGCGCCGCCGCAAACCGATGACATCGTTGCGGCCGTTCGGAGCCTTTCTCCGGATGTGATCGCTTTCCAGGGCCTCGGCTCCCCGGCGGCCTGGACCGAACTGCAGTTCCGTTTGCGGGATATCAAGCCGGAGTATCGCTACAACGAATACCTGGCAACCGAAGGCGCTCCCGCCCGCCATATGGGCGTGCTCTCGCGCTTCCCCATCGTGGCCCGCGTCGCTCTCGTTCAGGATCGCTACACCATCGGCCCCACCCAGTTCCCCGTCCTGCGCGGCTTCCTGCAACTCGATATCGAGCCCAACCCCGACTACCGCTTCCGGATGCTGGTCGCCCACTTCAAATCCAAGCGGTTCCATGAATACGGCCAGGCCGAAATGCGGCGCAACGAGGCCCGCCTGCTCTGCAACCATATCCGCGCCTCGCTCTCCCAACAGCCCGACATCAACCTGATCGTGATGGGCGATTTCAACGACGAGCCCGGCTCCCGCGTCTTGCGCGAAGTCATGACCTATCAGGACCAACCCATCCTTTATGATCTGCGCCCGGCCGACGCCCAGGGCGACGCCTGGACGCGCCGTTCCGAGGCCGACCACCATTTGCGCACCAGCTACATGCTGGTTGGCCGCGGCATGCTCCCCGAGGTCGTTCTGGATGCCACCGGCATCCTCCACACCCCCCTCGCCAATTCCGCCAGCCCTCACCGCCCTCTTCTGGCCACGTTCAGTCAGATCGAAAAACCTGCCGCCGAGACGCCCGATTTGTCCGGACGCAGTGCTCCGGAATACGCCGATTACGACTAACCCGCCCCCCTGCCATGACCTCCTCCACACCCACCGCCATCCTACTGGTTTGCTGTCCCGACCAGCGCGGCATTGTCGCGACCCTCTCCGCCTTCATTGCCCGCCACGACGGCAACATCATTGCCCTCGATCAATATGTGGACGCGGCTGACGGAGTCTTTTTCGCCCGTCTCGAATGGCAGCTCGAGGGATTCGCCATTCCAATGGACAAGTTTCACGACGAATTCTCCCCCCTGGCCGTCGAATGGAACATCGAGTGGAGCCTGCACCTCTCCACCACCCGCATGCGCATGGCCGTCATGGTTTCCAAGCAGGCCCACTGCCTTTACGACATCCTGGCCCGCGCGGAAAGCGGCGAATGGCCCGTGGACATCCGCATGATTCTGTCCAACCACGACGACCACCGCCCCCTCGGCGACCGCCACGGCATCCCCTTCCTGCACACCCCCGTCACCCCCGCCACCAAACCCCAAGCCGAAGCCAGCCAGATCCAGGCCCTGCGCGATGCCAAGGTGGATTTCATCGTCCTCGCCCGCTATATGCAGATTCTCAGTCCGGATTTTGTCCAAGCCTTCCCCAACCGCATCATCAACATCCATCACTCGTTCCTGCCGGCCTTCGCCGGCGCGCGTCCCTATCACGCCGCCCACGATCGCGGCGTCAAAATCATCGGCGCCACCGCCCACTATGTCACGGCCGCCCTCGACGAGGGCCCCATCATCGAGCAAGACGTCATCCGGGTCTCCCACCGGCAAGGCGTCGACGACCTCGTACGCCTCGGCCGCGACCTCGAGAAAATCGTCCTGGCCCGGGCCATCTACTGGCACCTCACCCACCGCATCCTCGTCTACCGCAACCGCACCGTCGTCTTCCACTAGCCCCCCAAAAACGGCCAATTCCCGCTGTTTTTGGTCATTTTTGGGCCATTTTCGCCCATTTTTGAGGTGTTTTGCCCATTTTGGCTCACTTTTTTCCGTTTTCTCCCCTTTTCTGCCGTTTGTCGGCAGTCGCCGGTTATCCTCACATTTTGCTGTTTTCCGTCAAACTTTGTCTATTTTGGGCCCGTTTTTAGCGATTTCCGGCTCGTTTTTGCCCGTTTTGGGCCCATTTTACTCATTTTTTGCGCATTTTCGGCAACATTCGAGTCCGTTCGCGTTGTTTCGCGGCTCCAAGGCGTGAAACGTGCTGGCGGAGTTTATTCGTCGTGGGTGCGCCGTTCGGCGCGCAGCAGCACCGGGCCGCCAATGCGCCGGGTCAGGCCCGTCCGTCGGCAGATGGCTTCCAGCATCTGGATCAATCCTACCCAGCGCACCACACGATGCACCACCATCGGCAAACTGAATTGCGCTTCGTGCCCGGTCACCTCGAAGCCCTGCCCGGAAATCATGGCTGCCAGCTCGGGCTCCCAAAACACCGTGTAGGGCCGCGTGGATTTCTTTTCCAGCAGGCTTTTAAGCGGGAACAGCAGCTTCGCCATCACATTGAAGCCCGACTTGGGCGGATAATCCACCACCACCGCGTGACGCGCCACCCGGCACAACCCGCCCAGAAATTTCTCCGGGTCCTCCACATGGGACAGTTGCCGCACGCTCACCACGCAATCAAACTCCTGGTCGGCACAAGGCAGATTCAGCATGTCGCCCACAATGAACCGGCAACTGCCGGCTTCGATCTGGCGCTGGATTCGGTGAGCCGTTTCCGGGACGCTACCATGAACCGTCAGGTCGAAACCCGCCTCGATCAGGTCGTCGGTGTACTGCCCGTGCCCTCCGCCCACATCCAGCACCCGCCCGCCCTGCCACGGCTTCAACAAATCGAGCAGAAGGCGGTTCTGCACCCCGAGCTGCCAGCGGCCGATCCCCCCGCGAAACCGCATGGCGTACTCATCCATTGACGACGCCACATCCGGCCCCGGCGCCCAGTTGAGTTGTTCTTCAGCCCTCGATTCCATTCCTTTATCATAGCATGAGCCGCCGCCCCAAAGCAAATTCAACGCTATCACAATGAAGATGGGGGGTGCACGACAGATTTCTGCTTATGCGGCCTGCGGGAGTGCGGCTCGTCTTGTCCAGAACTCCTCGTAGCGCTGGGATAACAAAGCCGTTCGGATGGATAAGATATGGCTGAGTCCTCTTTGCGA
>JAAZFE010000100.1 GCA_012511885.1 Lentisphaerota bacterium
CAGCACGGTCATTTGGCCTGTCCCGCGAGCAGCGACGCGAGAATGGGCCTCCCCATGGCTCGTCGGAGCGGAGCTGCGAGCAGAAGGCGTTTTAGACGAATTACCATAAAATTCTACGAAGAACCCAGTTTTCCCCAATTTTGCCTGTTTCCGGTCAGGTTGAACCGCTTTTTGCGCGGTCAGGGCAGCATGTTGCGGAAGGCGCTCGCGCGTTGGTCCAACTGCTCGCGAGTGAGGGTCTCGAGCCGGTTCACACTGAAGGCCTCGCACGCGTAGGCCGCGGTGACCGTCGCGTTCACCAGGGCCTTGTGCAGCGCCTCGCGGGTCACCTCGCCCAGTTCGGCCAGTGTCCCGATGAGCCCCCCGGCAAAGGTGTCGCCCGCCCCCGTCGGATCCATCACCTCGATCAGCGGCCAGGCCGGCACAATCAGCATGTCGTCTTTGGACATGAGAAATGCGCCGTGTTCGCCCTTTTTGATCAGCGCGTAGCGCGGACCCATCTCCAGAATGAGCTGGGCGGCCTTCAGCAGCGAACCTTTGCCGGTCAGGTGCCGGGCCTCGTGCTCGTTCACCGTCAGCATGTCCACCCGGGCAATCACCTTCATCAGGTCGTCGCGCGTGGTGGTGATCCACAAATCCATCGTGTCCAGCACCGTAAACTTTGGCCGGCGCATCTGGTCCAGCACGTGCGCCTGCAGGGCGGGCGCGATGTTGCCCAGACACAGAAACGGACTGTCGCGGTAGGCCTCGGGAATGGCGGGGTTGAAATTCGCGAACACGTTCAAGTCGGTGTAGTTCGTGCGCCGGTTGTTCATGTTGTCTTCATAGACCCCGCTCCAGTGGAACGTCTTGCCGGCCAGGCGCTGCAGCCCCTGCAAGTCCACCCCCGCGTCCCTGAACAGCTCGAAATAGCTCTGGGGAAAATCGTCGCCCACCACCCCCACCAGGCCCGGCCGCGCGAACAGCGCCGCCGCCATGCTGGTGTAGCTGGCGGAGCCGCCCAGCAGCTTTTCGTGCGCCGCCTTGGGAGTGCGTACACTGTCGAAGGCCACCGAGCCCACCACGACCACATCCGGAGTTGTTTGCTGCGTCATCATGCATCCATCCTCTCCCCCGCGCCCCAAAATCACACTCAATCGTCGGCCAGTTGCTCCTCGATCAACCCGCACAGCGCGTGCAGGATCATCAAATGCCCCTCCTGGATTCGCGCGGTCACCTCCGATGACGTGATCCGCAACTGCTGATCGCACAGGGGCGCCAGATCCCCGCCCGTGCCGCCGCAGAGCGCCACGGTGCGCAGACCAGCGGCCTTGGCCGCCGCCACCGCCCGGCACACGTTGGCCGCGTTGCCGCTGGTGGAAATGGCCAGCAGGACATCCCCCGCCCGCCCCAGCGCCTCCACCTGCTTGGAAAACACCTGCTCGAAATCATAGTCGTTGGCAATCGAGGTCAGCACCGAGCTGTCCGTGGTCAGCGCCAGCGCCGCATAGGGCCGGCGCTCGCGCTGAAAGCGGTTGACCAGCTCCGCCGCGAAATGCTGCGCGTCCGCCGCGCTGCCGCCGTTGCCGCAGGCCAGCACCTTGCCGCCCGCGCGCACGCAGGCCGCCATGCCCGCCGCCACCGCCTCGATCTCCGGGCGCAGCCGCGTCAGCACCTCGTGGGCAACATCCAGATGCCCCTCCGCGAATTGATCCCAATCCATGATTCCGCCCGCCTTGCCCCGCGCCTCAGGCGCGGTCATCCCGCTCGGACTTCTTGCGCGTCTGGATCTCGGTCACTTCCACCGAAATGCCCAGCAGGTCGCACGTGCCAAGGTGCTCCTGCAAAATTTCGCGCACCCGCGCCTGGATCAGCTTGCACAGCTCCGGGATCTGCGTGTGCTCCTTGACCCCCAGATACATCGCCACCGCCAGCGCGCCGCGCTGCGCGCGCAACCGCGTCTTGAGCCAGGCCACCGCCGCGAATTCATCTTTCAGTCCGTTCAAATAGTCCTGCACCGCCTCGGTGCTCACGTGCACCGCCCCATCCTCGTTCTCAAACGTCACCAGTTCGCGCTTCTTGCGCCAGGATATTCCGGACAGCAGATAGACAAACATATAGACAAGAATCCCCAGCCCGATCAGCACCCGCCCCCAGGCCGGCGCCAGCCGCCCCCACGCCAGCGCCTTGTGCAGGCAGGAAGGCTCGACCATCACCACCGACGCCATCAACAGCATCCCCGCCGCCGCCAGCGCCAGATAGAGCACCAGACCCATCAAAAAATGAATTGCCTTCATCGCCCTCTCCTCATTTCCAATTATGCAGTCTAGCCGCACCCGTTCACTTTTGCACTCAAAAAATATTTCCCATCCGCCGCCACTCAGCGCCGCCGCCATCCCTTGAATATTGGATATTGGATTTGAATGTTGATTTTTGAAAAAAACCAATAAGAAATCATCCGCCCCCACATCGGACGTTCCGGCCAAAAGTCTTCAGTCTCCGGTCTGTGGTCTGTGGTCTCTAAATTCCATTCAATCCATCTTGCACCTTGCCCCGCGCCTCTGGCATACTGCGGCCCAATCTATGCGTTTGTCCTCCAGCATCCGGCTCCTTCCCTTCTGGACCGCCCTGGGCCTCCTGGCCGGTTGTGTCTCACACCCGCCCGCCCTGCAGCCGACGCCGCTTTCCCAGAACGAGGTTGACCAATTCCTGGCCTCCGGCCGCGATCCGCGCACCTGGGGCATCACCACCTACGCGCGGCCGGCCGGCCCGCACTTCGAGTTTGCCAACCGCACGCATCTGGGCCAGCAGGCCCGGCGCGACTTCGTCTCGCCCCGGAACACCTCCTTCCCGGTCATCCGCGCGCAAACACCCATCACCGATCCCTTCCCCATGCTGGTGGATACCTCCGCCCGCCAATCCTGGGGCGCCATGACGTCCGCCAAGGCGCTCGAGTACCGCGTGTTCGCCCCCCCCGTCGGCGAATATGCCGACCACGTGACCACCGCCATCCCCGGCTATGCCGGCGTCGGCAACAAACTGCTGTTGGACAATCTGCACCTCGAAAACCCCATCTATTACCTCGCCCCCGCCAAAGGGATGCTCGGACCCGTCAGCCGCCTGGCCGCCCGGCCCGATTTGACCCCCGCCGAAAAAAAGACGCGCGAGCGCCTGGCCCGGCGCATGCCCGTGGTGCTGGGCGCCGCCGCCCTGCGCGACTTCTCATTTGTGCGCTTCGACTTCCCCGCCCGGCGCGTCATCTTCGCCACCAGCCAGACCTTCCAGACGCCCAACTCCGCCACCGTGCTGGCCGGCCTGCCCCTGCGGGACTGGCACGGACGCCCCGCCGTCGAAGCCCGCCTCGAGGACCAGCCCGTCAGCCTCGTGCTGGACACCGGCGGCGACTTCGACCTCGCCCTCTCCGAGACACCGGCCGGCACCGCCACCCTGGTCCTCGGTTCCCTGATTCTCGACGACATCCACGCCGAAACCTATGAAGACCTCGGCCTCCCGGCCAGGTTTCCCGCCCGCCTCGGCCTGGGCGTGCTCTCGCGCTTCATCGTCACCCTGGACTACAAACAACAGCGCGTCTGGTTCGAGAGTCCGGGCTTGCCAAAATCGGCAAAATCCACCAGTCCTAACGAACAACCAACAACGGAAACCATCCACTACCGAGGAGTTGCCCCATGAGTGAACAAGCACCCGCCAGCCCGGCGTCAGCGCCATCGAACGCTCCCGCCATCTGGCTGACCCTGATTGGCACACTGGCTTTCATCTTCATCTTCCCGCGCGCCCTGTTGCGCTGGTTCGAGCCGGGCAGCCCCTGGATCCCCTATGTGCATCTTTACGGCCTGGGCCTGGTCACCTTCCTGATCGGCATCCAGATCATTCTCAAGTCCCGCGCCTGCCAGTTCGGCCGCGGACGCGACTCGTTCTGGTTTGGCGTGCTGATTGCCGGCTATGTGTTCTTCGTAGCCATGCATGGCATCTGGATTCTGGCCGCGCTGTACCTGCCATTCAAGGGAGGCAACTAAGATGCCCACCGGATTTGGAATTAGCCTGACCACCTCCGCGACCACCATCATCGGCGTGGTTGCCTTTGTTTATTTCGTTGCCATCATGCTGTTCGGGACCTATTTTTCCCGCTTCAGCAAGAATCTCAACGACTACTTCTACAGCGGCCAGCGCTTTGCCTGGTGGCTGGCCGCCGCCAGCATGGTGGCCACCGGCATCGGTTCCTACAGCTACCTCAAGTACACCGAGCAGGGCTTCAACACCGGTTTGAGCAGCACCATGACCTATCTCAACGACTGGTTCATCGTGCCGTTCTTCATGTTCGGCTGGCTGCCCATCATCTACTTCGCGCGCGTGCGCTCGATCCCTGAATATTTCGAGCGGCGCTTTGGCCGCACCGCCCGCTATCTGGCGGTGGTCATCATCATGATGTATATGTTCTTCTATATCGGCTACAACCTCTTCACCATGGGCGTGGCCATCGAAGGACTCTTCGGCATCCCCCAAATCTGGTCCATCCCGGTCATCACGTTCTTTATCGGGGTCTATGTCACCTTCGGCGGCCAGACCGCCGTGATCTTTACCGATCTGGTGCAGGGGATCATGCTCTATCTGGCCGGGGGCGTGGCCATCTTTGCCGGGTTGTGGGCCCTGGGCGGCTTCGGCGAATTCTGGGGCTGGCTGCCCATCACGCACCGCCTGCCCTTCGTGGATTTGCTCGCCGACGCCAAATTCAACGCCTCGGGACTGTTCTGGGGCGAGGCGTTGGCCGGCAGCATCGCCTTCACCTTCATGAATCAGGGCTTCATCATGCGCTACCTGACCATTCGCAGCGTGAACGAGGGCCGGAAAGCCTCCCTGTTCAATGTGGCCATCACCCTGCCGCTCTCCGCCATTGTGTGCGGCGCGGTCGGCTGGCTGGCCAAGTCCATCGTCACCAAGCAGGCCGCCATGGGCGGCGCGCTGGCCGGCATCGAGCCCATCCACATCCAAAACACCTTCCACACCTTCATCGTGGTCTGTTGGGAAACCCTCAAGCACAACTCCTGGCTCTTCGGGTTCGTGGTGGCCGCCCTCACCGCCGCGCTCATGTCCACCGTGGACACCCTCATCAATGCCTGCGCGGCCATCGGCATCTTCGACATCTACAAACCCCTGATCAAGCCCGACGCCGACGACAAGCACTACCTCAAGGCCGCGCGCTGGGCCTCCGCGTTTGCCACCATCCTGGGCCTGCTGCTGGTCATCTGGTTCAACCGGCAGGAAGGCACACTGATGTCCATCCACTACAAGGGCATCATGCTCATCATCCCGCCCATCGTGACCACCATCTTCCTCGGCGCCTTCTGGCGGCGCTTCAACGCCATCGCCGCCTCCATCGCCATGCTCGTGGGCATCGGCTTCACCATGGCCACCAACTGGTTCCCCAAACTAACCCATCCCCTGGCTTGGTTCGTGGTCGGCAACAAGCACGACATCTACATGCCCGCCCTCTTTGGCATGCTGGTCACGGCCGTCGTGGGTGTCATCATCACCCTGCTCACCAAGCCCGACACCCAGAAGGACATCACCGGACTGACCGTGGACACCTTGGATGAGGCCATGGTGATCTACAAGGGCGGCACGCCCAACCATGCCATCGGCAAAACTGTCAAACGCATTGCCTACCGCCTGGATGAGTCCATCCCCTTCGGTCTCGTCTCTGCCTCCATGGCCGCCATGGAACGCATGAAGGCCAACGAGGGCGACATGTGCTATCTGACCGATGCCCGCGGCTGGCTGGGCGGACTCCGCTCGCAGCACGTCAAGTTCGCGGCGCCACACGCGCTGCCCGACAACGTCGTGCTCATGTCCAAGGAAACCAAGGAAGACGCCTTCCTGCTCGACGACCGGCCCGTCACCCTCGACAAGATCTTCTAGAGCATTTGAAGAAATAATGTGGCCGGGAGGTCGTAGTGAATTGGGCTGGGCCAAGGAAGGCGAAGCAGGAATAGCATCGCTATGTCGATGCAGCCTGACGACGGCCAAGCCCAATGCAGTAGACAAAACGGCTACAGAATTGATGAAAATGCTCTAGCCTCAGACTTCCTGACCTCGATGGGGTTTTGGTGGATTTTGCGGAAATTGCTTTGGCACTATTGGGGGGCGCGACATCGAAAGGGACATGGCGGATTCTGTGAGTTGTTTTCCCCCGCTGGCTGTCGC
>JAAZFE010000101.1 GCA_012511885.1 Lentisphaerota bacterium
GATGAAACCCTCTACCTCCAAGCCCTCGCCCGACGCGGCTCGCCCCTTTGCGCCCTCATCGACACGTCTGCCCAGGTGGCTTGAAAAACAAAAATATGATTGACGGACATCCTCAGAGGTCTTCGTCGGCAGTCGCAGGTTGTTCCCGCCATCCCCGCCCGCGCAACCACTCAAGTTTTCCACGGCGTGGTCCCGCCCGTGCGGGATTCCATGGCGTGGAAAAACTCCCGAAAAAGTTTCCATAGCGTGGAAAAATCAGGCATAGTTTTTCCACGGCATGGAAAAAAGCATTCACAGGTTTTCCCGGCGCGGATCCGGCGGTTGCCGGTCCCGGTTCCGGAGGCGCTCCGTGCCCAACCTCAACCCCAGGAGCATCCGATGATCAATCGCAAACCCCTCGAAGCCTCGTTGACGGCCGTCAAATCCGCCTTTCCCAAAGCCAAGCCCAAGATGGGCATGATTCTCGGCTCGGGCCTGAGCGAAGTGGCCGAGTCCTTTGAACAGCTCGGCGTGCTGTCCTATGCCAAGATTCCCGGCCTGGGCAAGGCGGGCGTGGCCGGCCACGCGGGCAAGCTGGTCTGGGGCAAGTCCGCGGGCATCGAGACCTTCATCTTCCAGGGCCGCCGCCACGTCTATGAGGGCGTGGGCTGGGAAGCCGTGGCCACCCCCCTCTTCCTGCTCAAGAGCCTTGGCGCCAAGGCCGTCTTCCTGACCAATGCCGCCGGGGGCACCAATCCCAAGTGGACGCCGGGCAACCTGATGATCATCGAGGACCACATCAACATGATGGGCATCACCCCGCTGCTGGGCGCGCACGACACCTTCTGGGGCCCGCGCTTCCCGGACCAGTCGTTCATCTATGACCGCCAGCTGCGCGCGGCCCTCGCCCGCGCCGGCCGCGCCGCCAAGGTGGCCCTGCGCAAGGGCGTCTATTTCGCCGGCACCGGCCCGACCTATGAAACCCCGGCCGAAGTCCGCGCCTGGCGCGCGCTGGGCGCTGACGCCGTCGGCATGAGCACCGTGCCCGAGGCCATGCTGGCCAACGCCGCCGGCCTGCGCGTGGTCGGGCTCTCCTGCATCACCAACATGGCCGCCGGCATCCTCGACCAGCCCCTCACCCACGAGGAGGTCTTCGAAACCTCCCAGCAGGCCATGGCCAACATGAAAAAACTGATCCTCCAGTTCTGGCAGGAACTCGCCAAAGAAAAAATCTAACCCCCCGGAAAGGAGCCGTCCATGAGCCCGAGATCCATGAAGAAAGCCGCCCGCAGAACCGCTAAAAAAGCCGTCCCAACCGCGGCCAAAAAATCCGCGGCGAAGAAACCGGCCCCCAAGAAGAAGGCCGAGGAGCTGCAATATCATGTGCACCTGCGCCGCGGCGACATCGGCCGCTATGTGCTCCTGCCCGGCGACCCGGGCCGCGTGCCGCTGATCGCCTCGTTCTTCGATGAAGCCAAAGAGGTGGCCTTCAACCGCGAATACCGCACCTTCACCGGCACGGTGGACGGCATCAAGGTCTCGGCCTGCTCCACCGGCATCGGCTGCCCCTCGACCGCCATCGCCGTCGAGGAGCTGATCAAGTGCGGCGCGGACACCTTCATCCGCATCGGCACCTGCGGCGCGCTGCAGCCGGAAATCAAGCTGGGCGACCTGTGCATCACCACCGGCGCCATCCGCGAAGAGGGCACCACCCGGCAATATGTGCCCATGTCCTACCCCGCCGTGGCCGACCTGGATGTCACCCTCGCCCTGCGCGAAGCCGCCCGCCAGCTCAAGCTGCCCGCCCATACCGGCATCGGCCACTGCAAAGACGCCTTCTTCATCGAAGACAAGAACATCCCCATCCGTGAGGAAATTGACGCTCTGTGGAACGCCTGGTACCGCTCGAACGTCATTTCGACCTCGATGGAATCCGCCGCCCTGTTCGTGGTCTCGAGCATCCGCCGCGTCCGCGCCGGCGAAATCCTGGCCACCATCGGGCTGACCTATAACGACGCGCCCATCATTGCCAAGGTCGGCGTCGAAGAAGCCATCCGCACCGCCATCGAAGCCGTCAAAATCCTCGAAGGCCAAAGGTAAACGTCCGCCGGACGAATCCGCCCGGCCAACCCGCTTCGGCTGCGGAGCAGAAAGACGCCATGAGCACGAACAAGCACCGGAACCACCCCGTTTACTGTGTGCCGGCGGAAGTCTGGCACAAGCTCTATGACCTGGCCTTCCAAATTCGCAAGCTGGAGCCGTGGACATTCATGGAAGAAGACGACATCATCGGCATCCGGCCCGCCGGCGCCCCGGAACCGTACTATGCCCATGTCATGGGACAACGGGGCGAGCTCCTTGCCATTGGGTTCTATGAGGGCCACAGCGCCCTGCGGAAGTTCTGGGAGCTTCATTACAGCCTGGAAAACGCCGAAAAAAATATCATCCTGCTGATGGACACGCCGCAACTGCAGCTCAGTTTTGGCGACGCGAAAAGCGTTTACCCCGCGGAGAAGCAGTTGATCCGCGAGCTGGGCTTCACCCCGCGGGGCGCCACGGCCTGGCCCGCCTTCCAGAGCATGCGCCCGGGCTATGTCCCCTGGTTTCTCGAGCCGGACGAAGCCGACATGCTCAGCCGGGTGCTGGCCAAGCACCTCGAGCTGCTCACCGCCGCGGCGGATGACGAATGGCCCGAGTTCAGCGATCTCGAACAGGCCTACGAGGTCTATGTCCAGTCGGACTCCGCGCCGGACGAGTGGACGCTCGAAATCGTCGAACCGCCGCAGCAGATGTTCACGCGCTATGATCTGGAAGTGACCACCAGCCTGTTTGAAGCCGTCCAAAACCTCCCCCAATCCCCCTTTGAAGTGGAAATCGCCCTCGTCCTGGCCCCGTTCCCCGTGGGCCCACCGGACGAGCGGGCGAGAATCCCCTGCCTCTTCGCCGTGGTCGAGCCGGAAGCGGAGTTTGTGCTCGGGGTGGAAACCCTCATGGCCACCGAGGGCGTCGAAGTGATGTATGCCCAAATCCCTGAAGTCTTCCTGGATATTCTCGAACGCAACCAACTGCGCCCGGCCCGAGTCTATAGCGACGATCCCCGTCTCCTCGGCGTTCTGGAAACCCCTTGCGAAATCCTGGGCATCGAACAGATTCTGACCGACGAGCTCATCGCGGCCACCTATTTTCTCAACGATCTGTTTGGCCGGCTTGGATGAGCCGCATGTTTCATCCATGTTGAATTATTCAGGCTAGAGCATTTGAAGAAATAATGTGGCCGGGAGGTCGTAGCGAATTGGGCTGGGCCAAGGAAGGCGAAGCAGAAATAGCATCGCTATGTCGATGCAGCCTGACGACGGCCAAGCCCAATGCAGTAGACAAAACGGCTACAGAATGGATGAAAATGCTCTAACCGCACCCGACCCACTCGAGCCCATCAACCGGAAAGACCACCATGAGCGCTAAAAAAACATCCCCGCATCCCTTGCACCGCGTGCCGCTGGAAGCCTGGCGGGAACTCTACCTTCTGGCCTTCCAAATCGGAGCGCTCAAACCGTGGGAGATTCTGGGTGAGCTGGACATCATGGGCATCCAGCCCATCGGTGCCGCGGAACCACTCTACGCCAGCATCATGGGCGAAATGGGCGAGTTCCACGGCATCGACTTCTACATCGGCAACCGTGCGATTGCACAATACTGGCAGATGCGCGAAGACGACCACTGCCCGGAAATGAACATCAGCGTTCTGCTCAACATTCCTCAGTTCAAAGTCTCCTACGGCAGCGCGGCGGAAACCCATCCCGAAGAAAAAAAGCTGATCCGCAAACTGGGCCACTCGCCGCGGGGCGCCCTCGCATGGCCCACGCTCCAAAGCGTGCGTCCGGGCTACGCCCCCTGGTTCCTCATAGACAACGAAATCGAACAACTGCGCGGCGCCCTCGCCAAACTCCTCGAGCTGCTCATCTACTGCGAGCGCGAACAAGAGCTGCCCGAAACCGTCACCCCCTTCGGCACCTACCAGGTATATGTCGAAGACCCCGCCGCGCCGGGAACCTGGACACTCCAACCGGTCAGGCTGCCCTCATTCGAAGTCACCCGCTTCACCTTGGATGTGCCCGGCGATCTGATGGACAAGCTCGCCGCTATCGAGCAAAACCAGATGGAACTCGAACTCGACCTCCAAGTCTTCCCCCTCCTCATGGGCGAAGAAAACCAGCGCCCCGAACTCCCCCACGTCCTCATGATCGTCGAAGCCCGAAGCTGCTTCGTCCTCTGCACAGAAGTCATCCACACCACCGAAGGCATCGAACTGCTCTATGCCGAGGTGCCCGAAAAATTCCTGCGCACCCTCGAAAAACACAACATACGACCCCAAACCATCCACTTCACCAACCCCTACCTGCTCCAACTCCTCCAAGAACCCTGCGACATCCTCGACATCGAGCTGCTCCTGACCGATGAGCTCCCTGCACTCGACGACGCCCTCCAAAACCTCCTGGAATATTTCGGCTAAACTACCCCCCCCTCTTCCCCACCCAATCCGGCAGTCGCCGGTTGTCCCGACTCACGCCGGCTGCGGCAAGGCGCAAGGTTCCAAGAGCAAGGCTCCACCACCCACCACAGGATTCATTGGCCTTTTCCCGCCAGATCAGCTAGATTGCCCCTAATGAGTCAACCTCCCCAGCGTTCCATCAAAATCAGCCGGCCGGTCAAAACCACCCCCGCCCTCCGGTTGGGGCCCAAAGCCGACCAGGCCCGCCAGAAGAAAGCCGAGGCCCAAGAAAAGCAGGCCGCCGAAGCCCGCATCCGCGTCCAAATCTACCGCGACCTGCTGGCCCTGCTCGATATTGCCGAACGCCTGACCATGGACCTCTCGAGCCACCAGGACCGCTACGGCATCGAATGGAACAGCCTCGCCCGCAAAATCATGGCCCACTACAACGCCGACCTCTTCGACCTGATCCCCGCCCTCCAAAACAAAGTCATGTCCAAGGAAGGCGCCCACGGCCTGCCCAAGGGCCTCTACCGCAACCTGCTCGACTTCGCCGGCGAGTGCGACAACTTCCTCAAAAGCGCCCGCGCCATCAACGAACTCGCCCCCGACGCCCAGGAAACCGAGTTTGCCAACGCCTGCGAACACTTCAAGCAGGTCTGCGCCGACATGCGCCAGCAAATCTGCATCTTCGAAAACGAACGCCCCCCCGACGAGGAAAGCTTCTTCGAATAAACCGCGCCCCGCGCCTCCGACGTTGGCAAGCCCCGGCCAATTTGGCATAGTCCTTTCCAACGCCCGGGTGGTGGAATGGCAGACACAAGGGACTTAAAATCCCTTTCCCTTCGGGGAGTGCGGGTTCGACTCCCGCCCCGGGCACCACCCCCGCGAATCCAACACCCATCATGAACCAGCCATCCGCATTCTATTCAAGGAACACCACGTGATCGCATCCATTTTTTTGTTCTGCGCGGGCATCGCGCTGTTGTGGCTGGGCAGCCACTGGGTGCTGTCCCGCATTCCCAAGATCGCGACCTGGCTGGGCATCTCGCCGCTGGGGGTGACGGTCCTGCTGGTGGCGGTGGTGACCTCGCTGCCGGAGCTGAGCGTGTCGGTGCTGTCGGCGCTCAAGGGGCAGAGCTCGTCATCGCTGGGCACCATCGTGGGCTCGAACTTTGTCACCCTGACCTTTGTAGCCGGTTTGTGCGCGCTGTGGCGACCGATCGTGGTGGGCCCCAGCATCCGCGAACGCGAGTCGGGCTGGATGATCCTATCCGCGGCGCTCCTGCTGGTGCTGTCGCTGGATGGCAAACTGAGCCGCCTGGACGGCCTGGTGCTCATCGCCGTGTATGTGCCTTATTTTCTGGGCACGCTGCACGACGCGCGCAAAACTGCCACGCCCCCGGGCGCTGCCCCGGCGCGGGTCCTGCTCGATCTGCTCGTGCTGGTGGTCAGCATCGGCATGGTCCTGCTGGGCGCGGAATGGGTGGTGCGCCACGGCTCCGCCCTGGCCTGGCGCCTGGGCATGAGCGATCTGCTCATCGGGGTGACCTTCTACGCGTTCGGCGCCTCCCTGCCGGAACTGGCCATTGCCCTCGGCGCGGTCATGCGCCGCGAGGCCGACGTGACCCTCGGCGAAATCTACGCCTCGAACATCTTTACCGGCCTGGTTGTGGCGGGGGTGGTCTGCCTCGTGCGGCCGATGGCGGTGGAGGCCGTTGTGATCAACCGCGACCTGCCGCTGCTGATTCTGGCCGGTGTGCTGCTGCAACTGTTTGTGACCACCCAGCGCCGCTTTGTGCGTTCGGAGGCGCTGGTCATGTTGGCCCTCTTCGCGCTCTTCATGGCCGCCCAGTTTATGGGCTTCTCCCTCTCGCTGCCGTAACCCCATTCTTGTAGGTCGTGGATCGCGGACCGGGCTGCGCGCGTCAATGCGCGTTCATCGTATTCGTGTTTTTGGGCGAAATATTTTTCGCCCCGACCACTTGCACATTCCCCCCGGCAGCTTCCACCGCGGCGCCGGTGCCGCTGCGCGCCAAAGCCGCTTGCCACACGAGGGCCGGATGATTAACGTGGGGCGCATGAAATCCATTCGTTATATCAGCACGCGCGGCCAGCAGACTCCCCTGTCGTTCAAGGACGCCGTCATGACGGGCCTGGCCCGCGATGGCGGGCTTTTGATTCCAGAACGCATTCCGGACGTGACCGGACACCTCGCGGAGTGGGCGCACTTGGACTACGCTGAGCTGGCCTTCGAAATCGTGAGCCGGTTCGTGGACGACCTGCCCGCGGAGCGCCTGCGCGAGCTGATTGACGATGCCTATGCGACCTTTGCCCACTCGGCGGTGACTCCGGTGCGCGCGGTCGGCCCGGTGCATATCCTCGAGCTGTTTCACGGCCCCACCCTCGCTTTCAAGGATATTGCCCTGCAGTGGCTGGGCCGCCTCTTCGAGGAGATTCTTGAAGAGCGCGACGGACGCCTCAACATTCTGGCGGCCACCAGCGGCGATACCGGCTCGGCCGCGATTGCCGGCGTGCGCGGACAGGAGCGGGTCCAGATTTTTGTGATGCATCCCCGCGGGCGGGTCAGCGCGCTGCAAGAGCGTCAAATGACCTCCGTGCTGGATGCCAACGTCCACAATCTGGCCGTGGAAGGCAGCTTTGACGACTGCCAGCAGCTCATGAAAACGCTCTTCAACGATCTGGCGTTCAAGGACGCCCATTCCCTCGGCAGCGTGAACTCGGTCAACTGGGCCCGGGTGCTCAGTCAAATCGTCTATTATTTTTACGCCGCCTTCCGGGTCATGGACTCGACCGGCGCGGCCCGCGTGCAGTTCACCGTGCCCACCGGCAATTTCGGCGACATCCTGGCCGGCTGGTATGCCAAGCAGATGGGGCTGCCCATCGAGCGCCTGATCCTGGCCACCAACGAGAACGACATCCTCGCCCGCTTCTTCTGCACCGGCGTCTATGCCAAAGGCCAGGTGGTGTCCACCATCAATCCCTCCATGGACATCCAGGTGGCCAGCAACTTCGAACGCTGGCTCTATTACAAGGTCGGACAGGAACCCGAAGCGATTGCTGAACTGATGGCCCGCTTTGCCGAACAGGGCCACATCGAGCTGCCCTGCGAGCAGCAGGGCCAGGTGGACAGGGACATCGTCGCGGGCACCTCCGACACCCAGCGCACGCTGGCCACCATCAAACGCTACTATGAGCAGTTTGACTATCTGCTCGATCCCCACACCGCCGCCGGCGTCTTTGTGGCCGAACAGCACAACGAGCTGGACGAACCGATGATCTGCCTGGCCACCGCGCACCCGGCCAAGTTCCCCGAGGCCATCGAGGAGGCCACCGGCAAGGACCTCGCCCGCCATCCGCTGTTCGAGGCCCTGGCCCAGGCCCCCACCCGCTGCGACGTGATCGCCAACAACCTGGACGAACTCAGGGCCTATCTGGCCGCGCGAACCGCGTAACCGCTCCCAAGAAAAACGCCCCTTCCGGCGAAGAGGCGTTTTCCTTGCCCGGCCGGGCCGGTCTCGACGACCCGCCCGGCGGGATGGCCGATCAATATTTGTACTCGCTGCCGCCGATGAACTCGCGCAGAAGCGAGGTGCTCGGCACCGGGCTGTCATCCTTGACCGGCGTCAGGTCCTTGAGAGTCTCATAGACCCGCTTGGCGCGGACGTAGGCATCCTGGCGCTTGGCGTCGTCCTTGAACTTCTCCATGGCCTGCGGGAAGAAGTGGAACAGGCGGTCCTTCAGGATGGGCAGCTCGAAGGGCATCGCGCTGTTGACCAGATAGTCCACCGACCCGATGAACGGAATGATGTTGCGCAGCTCGCTGCGGCGCACATAGTGCCAGTGGGTCAGGGTCTGCTCCGGCTGGAGGTTGCGGTGCCAGCTGTCGCGGATCATGCGGCGCAGCAGACGGTTGTCCGCCCAGCGCATGAACAGGCCCTCGCGATTGCGCACCTGGCCGAGGGTCTCGATGTAGAGCTTGAACTTCTTGGAGTTCGGCGTGCTCTGGGTCATCTCCTCGTACAGGCCGTGCAGCGAATCAATCAGCAGGATCTGGTTCGGTTTCAGTTGCAGATCATAGACCCCCAGCTCGCGCTTGCCGGTCTTGAAGTCATAGTGCGGCATCTTGATCGGCTCGCCCGCGAGCAGCGCGGCCACATGCTGGTCAATCAGCTTGAGGTCCAGCGCCTGCGGCGTCTCGTAGTCGTAGTCGCCGAACTCGTCTTTGGGATGATGATCGAGGTCGAAGAAGTAGTGGTCAATGTTCAGCGCCAGGAACTCCATGCCGGCCTCCGCCAGCTTCTCGCTGACCTTGATCGTGGTGGTGGTTTTGCTCGAGGAGCTGGGCCCCGCCACGAAAAACACGCGCACCTCGGGCACGCGCTCGACGAACAGCTCGGCGCCAAGTTTGACTTCCTCGTCATAGCGCTCTTCGCAAGCGGCGATCAGCTCGGGGAGCTGGTTGTTGGCAATGATCTCGTTCAACCCGTCAATCGTGTCGCAGCCGTGCTCGACGTTCCACCGCAGCACCTCATAGATTTTGCGATAGGGAATGTTGTCGGTCACTTCAAAGCGCACGGTGCGCTGGGCGCGCTCCATCTGGCGGTTGTGCCGATAACGGATGTAGGCGCGGGCGGTCTTGGAGTGGCCTTCCTCGATCAGCATCTCCTCGACCAGGTCCTGGATTTCTTCCACCGACGGCGTGGCCGCGGCGCTGAAGTTGTCCACCAGGCGCTGCTCCACGAGCATGGCGATCCGTTCGGCCTCCTCGCGGTCGTCGCCGCCCACCGCCACCGCGGCCTTGAAGATGGCCGTGGCAATGCGGTCGCGGTCATAGGGCACCACGCGGCCGTCGCGCTTCACAATCTGCTGAATGGAACTACTCATCTTTCCTCCTGACGGGCCGGAGCCCGGTTGATGTCTTGTGGGGTTTCTCTAAAGGGATCAGTCGCCATCCAAAAATCCTTCCAGACGGCGGATGCGAGTGGGGTGGCGCATCTTGCGCAGCGCCTTGGCCTCGATCTGGCGGATGCGCTCGCGGGTCACGTTGAACTTCTTGCCCACCTCCTCGAGGGTGCGCGAATAGCCGTCGGCCAGGCCGAAGCGCAGGGTCAGCACTTCCTGCTCGCGGTCGGTCAGCGTGCCCAGCACGTCCTGCAAACGCTCCTTGAGCAGGCTGTAGGCGGTCATGTCGCTCGGGTTTTCCGCGGCCTTGTCCTCAATGAAATCCTGAATGTGCGAGTCCTCGCTGTCGCCCACCGGACTCTGCAGCGAGACGGGCTGCTGGGTCACCTTGAGCACGGCGCGAACGCGGTCCACGTGCAGGTTCATGTCCTCGGCAATCTCTTCCGGCGTGGGTTCACGGCCGAACGCGGCCAGCAGCTGCCGCTGGATGCGCATGAGCTTGTTGATGGTCTCGAACATGTGCACGGGAATGCGAATGGTGCGGGCCTGGTCCGCGATCGAGCGGGTGATGGCCTGCCGGATCCACCAGGTGGCATAGGTGCTGAACTTGTAGCCCAGCTTGTAGTTGAACTTCTCCACCGCCTTCATCAGGCCCATGTTGCCCTCCTGGATCAAATCCAGGAACGTCAGCCCGCGATTGGTGTATTTCTTGGCAATCGAAATCACCAGGCGCAGGTTGGCCTCGACCATCTCGGTCTTGGCCTGCAGCCCTTTGCGCAGCCACTGCTTCAGCTCGGCATGCTGCTGGCGGAACTCCTCCGCGCGCAGGCACTGCTCCTCCTCCATGCGCCGAAGCTCCTTGCGCAGCTCGCGGAGCACGACCTGCTTGTTGGCATTGCGCGACTTTTCCGCTTCCTGAATCTTCTGCTCAACCACCGCAAAGTCGCGGCAGATCATGTCGGCCTGCTCGGCAAAATCCTCGATGACCTTCTGCTTGAAAAGGAAATCATTCAGCAGGTTGGCCAGACGCTCGCGCGCCTGGACGAAGTTGCGCACCCGCCGCTCGCGCTCGGCCTTCGAGACGCTCGTGGCATAGAGCCGGGCAAAGTGTTTGCGGGTCAGCGCCTGGGTATTGTGCACCTTCTTGGTCAGCGGGGGGATAATCTCCCCGAAATACTCGTCGCGACTGACCTCGCGCTTGTTTTGCTCGTCCTCCTCCTTGTCATCCACAATGCGGTCAAACCGCTCGTTCGACTTGTTGAGACGGTCAATCATGTCAAAGTAGGATTTCGGGGTGAACCCGAAGCGGTGCAGCAGGTTCTTGGTGTGAATTTCGGCCTCGTCAATGCGCTTGGAGATTTCCACCTCCTGCTCGCGGGTCAACAGCGGCACCTGCCCCATCTGGCGCAAATACATCCGCACCGGGTCATCAATCACGCTGCTTTCCGACGATCGCGTTTCCCTGGTCTTGGGCGCGGGCCGCTCGTCCGCGTCGCTGTCGGCTTCGCTCACCACCTCGATACCCAGCAGGCTCAGCCGCTGCATCACCACCTCGACATCGCTCGATTCCGAGACCCCCCGCGGAAGAAAATCATTCAACGCCTGATAATGGATCCGGTCGTTGCGCTCCCGCGCGTGGCGCACAATCTGCTCGAGATACTCCGCGCTCTCGCCATCCGCGCCGGGTGTCCGCTCCACAATGGCGGCGGACACAGACGTCACCACCTTGTCGGTCGTCGTCACCACACGGATGTGGGCGCGCTTGGCCCTCGTGAGCGCCGCGGACTTCGCGGAAGCCGGCACCTTGGCACTCGCCGGTGCGGCGGCCTTTTCGGTCGGCTTGGTCGGAGCTTTCTTGGCCGACTGAGCAGGAGCCTTGGCTTTTGCTGGAGCTTTCTTGGCCGACTGCGCGAGAGCCTTGGCTTTTGCTGGGACCTTCTTGGCTGGCTGAGCGGAAACCTTGGGCTTGGCCGGGGCTTTTGCCGGGGCCTTCTTGGCCGGAGCCTTCGCGACGGTTTTCACTTGGGCGGGCGTCTTGGCGGCGGTCTTCTTGACCGGCTTGGCCGGAGCTTTCTTGGCCGGCTGCACGGGAGCTTTGGCTTTTGCCGGGACCTTCTTGGCCTTGGCAGGAACCTTGGCTTTGACCGGAGCCTTGGTCTTGGCCACCGCTTTTACCGGAGCCTTGGCAGGGGTTTTGGTCGCGGTTTTCGTCGCCGCTTTCTTGACGTTCGCCGACGCAACCGTCTTTTTCGGCGCGGGCCTGGCCCGGGCCGGGGAGCCGGAACTTTTCGTTTTCGATGACTTGACCGCGGACTTGGCGGCGGTTACCTTCTTGGTGGTGGACGGTTTTTTTGCGCTCTTTTTTGTTGTGTTTTTCGACATGGCACCTGATGGGATTGTTCGGGAATAACTGGACTACAATTATACAGTATTGCGCAACCCCCAGCGAATGTCAATTGTCTTTTTTATTTTTTTCGAAGCATTTTTCACACTTTTTCGCTCTCCCTCCCCCGACCTTGCGGACGACTTCCTCTTTCCTCTCCGTGGTTTTCCATTGCGACCGCCCCGGCAGGCGGCTATGGTGCCCCGGGTGAAAAGGTTGCTGCCGTGGCTGTTGATGAGCCTGCTCCTGCCCCCCTGGGGGAGTGCGGCGCGGGGCGCGCCTCGGCTCGTCATTTGGATCAATGGCGACAAGGGCTATCGCGGCATCGAGGAAATCGGGCGCGCCTTCGAGCGCAATACCGGCGTGCCAGTAATTGTCGAGCATCCCGAGGGGGCCACCGACAAGTTTTTCCACGCCGCCAAGAGCGGCAAAGGCCCCGACATCATGATCTGGGCGCACGACCGCCTCGGTGAATGGGCCGATGCCGGCCTGCTGCTGCCCATTGATCCCGATCCCGCCGTCATCCCCCGTGTGTTCCCCAAGGCCTGGGAGGCCTATACCCACCGCGGACGCCTCTGGGGCTATCCCCTCGCTATGGAATCCACTGGCCTGATCTACAACCGGGCGCTGATCGCCATGGAGGACATCCCCCGCAACCTGGCCGACTGCGCCGCCCTCGCCCCGCGCTTTCGCGAACAGGGCGCCCATGTGCTGATGTGGGACTACAACAACACCTATTTCACCTTCGGCCTGATGGCCTCCGCCGGCGGCTATGTCTTCGGCCACCACCCGGACGGAAGCTGGAACATCGCCGATGTCGGCGTGAACCACCCCTCGTCCGTGCGCGCCATGGAGGAGGTCGTGGCCCTGATCCGCTCGGGCGTGCTGCCCGCCAGCCTGTCCTACTCCATCGCCGAGGCCCAAATGAACCAGGGCAAGCTCGCCATGTTCATCTCCGGCCCCTTCGCCTGGGACAACCTGCGCAAAAGCGGCATTGATTTTGGCGTAACCACCATTCCGGGCATGGATGGCAACCCCGGGCGGCCCTTTGTCGGCGTGGTCGGCGCGGTCTTCAACCGGGCCAGCCCCAACCTCGATCTGGCCCAGGAATTTCTCGAGCATTATCTGCTGACCCCCTCGGGCCTCGATGCCATGGACCGGCATGTGCCCCTCGGGGTGCCCGCCCTCATCAGCGTCTGCCGGACCCGGGCCCACGACCCCCTGCTGGCCGGTTCGCTGGCCAACATCGAAGCCGGCGTGCTCATGCCGGGCATCCCCCAAATGGGCGTGTTCTGGAGCGCCATGGAGTCCGCGCTCAGCACCATCACCTCGCTGCGCGCCACCCCCCAGGACGCGCTCGACAACGCCCGCGACCGCATGTTGCGCAAACCGTGACGCCATGAACCACCTCGCGCGCACCTTCTGGATTCTGCTGCTGGCCGGCGTGGCCGCCCTGGCCTGGCGCATGACCGCCGAAGGCGCCCTCGTGCTGGCCATCCCCCTGATGGCCGCCGCGCTCTTTGCGGCCTGGGTCTATACCTCGCGGCGCACCCTGGCCCTGCGCTACCTGCTGCCCGGCCTGGCCGCCTTCGCCGTCTTCGTGCTCATGCCCCTGCTCTATACGGTCTATATCGCCTTCACCAACTACAGCAGCGAGCACCTCCTCACCCAGAGCCGGGTGCGCGCCTGGTTCGCCCAGGATCTCTACGCCCCCACCGATGACCGCTTCGCCTTCCGCCTGCATCCCGGCAACGAGCCGGACACCTATCAAATCGTGGCCCGCATGCCCGACAACTCGCCCGGTACCCCCGCGCCCGGCCCGGAAATCGGCCGGCGCCTGCTCATCTCGCGCCCCTTCACCCCCGACGAAGCCGCCTCGGGCCGCCCCATCCTGATGGGCCTCAACATCGTGCCGCCCGACGCGCCCGCGCTGGACATCGGCGACATCGTCGAGGCCCGCCCCTGGCTCAATCAGGCCCGTTTCACCTACCCCGGCTCGGCGGTCCCCCTGCGGCTCATCAGCCTGCGCGCGCTGGGCTTTCGCCAGCCGAGCTGGCAGCCGCGCGGCGACGACCTCGTACACGCGCTGACCGGCCAAACCCTCTCCCCGGACCACGCCACCGGCAACTACCGCGACCACGCCACCGGCGAGGCCGTCGGCCCCGGCTGGCGCGTGCGCGTGGGCCTGGCCAACTTCCGCCAGCTCTTCCTCGATCCCGCCATCCGCCGCCCCTTCCTGCTCATCTTCAGCTGGAACGTGGCCTTCGCCTTCCTCTCGGTGCTGTTCACCTTCGCCATCGGCGTGACCCTGGCCTCGCTCCTGCAGTGGAAAGCGCTGCGCGGACGCGCCATCTACCGCACCCTGCTCATCCTGCCCTACGCCATCCCCGCCTTCATCCCCATCCTCGTTTTCCGCGGACTCTTCAACGAGGGCTACGGCGAGATCAACCTGCTGCTCACCACCCTCTTCGGCATCGCCCCCAAATGGTTCACCGACCCCTGGCTCGCCCGCGCCATGATCCTCATCGTCAACACCTGGCTGGGCTATCCCTACATGATGATCATCGCCTCCGGCATGCTCCAGACCATCCCCGGCGAGCACTATGAAGCCAGCGCCATGGACGGCGCCGGCCCCTGGACCAACTTCCGGACCATCACCCTGCCCCAGATTCTGCCCCCCCTCCTGCCCCTGCTCATCGCCAGCTTCGCCTTCAACTTCAACAACTTCAACCTCATCTATCTGCTCACCGGCGGCAAACCCGACATCCTCGGCTCCGCCACCGTCGCCGGCACCACCGATCTGCTCGTCTCCTACACCTTCCGCATGGCCTTCAAAGACTCCGCCGCCCGCTTCGGCTTCGCCTCCGCGGTGGCCTCCCTGCTCTTCCTCGTCGTCGCCCTGCTCGCCTGGCAGCAGCTGCGCCTTTCACGCCGCCCCGCCACCGCCACCATCCCGGGAGGCCCCTGATATGGTCGAAGGACGCAACACCCGCTACCGCCTCCTCCTGGCCCATGCCCTCTTGATCGGCTTCATCCTCCTTGTGGCCGTGCCCCTGTTCATGGTCATCTCCATCTCCTTCCGCAAAGGCAACTTTGCCACCGGCGGCATCCTGCCCACCCCCGCCACCTTCAGCCTCGAGCACTGGCGCATGGTCCTGGGCCTGCCCCTCCGCCAGCCCGACGGCACCTGGCTTGCCGCTGACGCCCCCGTCCTGCGCTGGCTCTGGAACTCCGTCAAAATCGCCGCCACCAGCGCCGCCCTCGTCCTCCTGCTCTCCGCCACCTGCGCCTACGCCTTCGCCCGCATGAAATTCCGCGGACGCGACACCCTGCTCTCCAGCCTCCTCATCCTCCAGATGTTCCCCATGGTTCTCGCCATCATCGCCATCTACTCCATCCTCGAGACCCTCGGCCGCTGGGCCCCCGCCATCGGCCTCGACACCCATCCCGGCCTCATCCTCGCCTACCTCGGCGGCATCGCCACCCACATCTGGATGATCAAAGGCTACTTCGACTCCCTCCCCGTCTCCCTCGAAGAATCCGCCTCCCTCGACGGCGCCACCCCCTGGCAAACCTTCCGCCTCATCATCCTGCCCGCCTCCCTGCCCATCTTCTCGGTCGTCTTCATCCTCGCCTTCATCGGACTCCTCGGCGAATACCCCCTCGCCAGCGTCATGCTCCAGCGCACCGACCAATGGACCCTTGCCGTCGGCGCCAACAGCTTCCTCTACGAGCAGAACTATCTCTGGGGCGACTTCGCCGCCACCGCCGTCCTCTCCGGCCTGCCCATCACCCTCCTCTTCCTCGCCACCCAGCGCCTCCTCGTCACCGGCCTCACCGCCGGCAGCGTCAAAGAATAATCCTTCCCCCCTGTGGCTGAGGCCGCCAACCTCGGCCCCCCCGCCTCAACCGCTCAATCCCTGCTCTCTGCTCTCTGCTCTTTGCTCGCCGCGCAGCGGCGTCCCCCCTGTGGCTGAGGCCGCCAACCTCGGCTCCTCCGCCCAATCGCTCAATCCCTGCTCTCCGCTCCCCGCTCTCTGCTCTTTGCTCGTCGCGCAGCGGCGTCCCCCCTGTGGCTGAGGTCGCTGACCTCGGCTCCTCCTCCAGTATTACGATTGTGCACAATCGTAATACTCAACCCCCCCAAAAAACCGCCCGAAAACGTCAAAACCGCCCCAAAAACGCCATTTTCAGCCCATTTTCGGCTCTCCCCGCCCGCCTCTATTTCCGCCGCGCCAGCTGCGTCCTCTCCGTGGCCCCGCCTGTGGCTGAGGTCGCTGACCTCGGCCCCCCCGCCGCCCCCCCCGCCCAAGTCTACAGTCTCAAGTCTGTGGTCTCTCGTCTGCGCGGCCCCCCCCGTGCCCCCCCCGCTCAGGCTTCGGCGACTCAATTTTTCCCCCCGCCAAAACACCCCATTTTCCACACCATGGAAAATAGTTTTCCATGCCGTGGAAAATCCCACTTTTCGCCTTCAAATTCACATTTTCTGCCTGTTTTTCGCTATTTTCGCCGTTTTCAGCCGATTTCTACCCATTTTTGGCTCAAAAACCTCCCATTTCCTCCTTCTTTCCCCGCCGCGCCAGCTGCGTCCGCAACGTCCGTGTCCGTCCGTGTGGGTCCGTGTGGCTGTTCCCAAATCTGCCCAAAATCGACCAATCCCGCAATCCCGCAATTCTACCCGCGCATTCCGCTTTCATTCCCTTCGCGTCCCTCGCGCCCTTTGCGTTAAAAACAGTCTTGTGCCGAAGGCGCATCTTTTGTGTTTTTTGTGCTCTTTGTGGTTCCAAAACCCCCAGTATTACGATTGTGCACATTCGTAATACTCCAATTGACATTCTCACGTGCATTCCCCGCCTGCGTTCCTTTCGCGCCACTCGCGCCCTTTGCGTTAAAAAACCAAGGGAAAGGGCCGGTCCTATAAGTTAATAAAACCGGCCAACTCTGCTCCCTCCCATGAGCAAATGTCCGTCCAATTTTTTCACCCCGCCGGGGTCAGTCCTTGACAATTGACAATCTCTCCCCCGTGCCTCCGCTTGCGTTCCTTTCGCGCCCCTTGCGCCTTTTGCGTTAAAACCTCTTGACGTTCTTCGCGTCTTTGCGAGATACAATGCCTTCGTTTGCGTTTCTTTGCGTCGCTCGCGCCCCTTGCGTTAAAATAAGGAATGGTCTTCCTCACAACGGATGCCTCGGCGATGTGTCCCTACCTTTTTTTCGATCAATCACGCATTCCCACAATCCCGCAATTCTCCCTCCCCCGCTCCCCTGCTCCCCC
>JAAZFE010000102.1 GCA_012511885.1 Lentisphaerota bacterium
CTGTTGCCCTTCGGCGCGACGATTCCAACCCGTCTGCGGCGTTATTCGGGGTTCGCAGTATGTCCATACAGCTTCACCCCGCCTGCCTTGCATCCGGGCCGGACTTGTCGCGTGAATTATCCAGGTTGGACGTTTGGGCTTTGTGGTGATTCGAATCAAAGGGAGCCACCACTTTCTTCGTCATCCAGATGGGCGGGCAACCGTCGTGCCCGTGCATAAAGGGGAAACGATCGGTCGTGGGCTGATGGCGAAAATCTTGAGTGATTGCGAAGTGACGCGCGAAGCATTGCACGGCGAGGGATAGGATGATTCGCGCGGCTGCGCCGCGGGACGGGGAGGGGGATGGCGATGGTGGTGGGGTGGTTTTTGGGGTGTACTCGGGGGGAGGGGGCGGGGTAGGATGCGGGCATGAGGACGGGTTCTATTTTGATTTTGCCGTCGATTTTGTCGGCGCGGATGGGGTATTTGGCGGAGGATTGCCGCTATGCGATGGCGTCGGGGGCGGATGGGCTGCATGTGGATATTATGGACGGTCATTTTGTGCCGAATTTGACGATGGGACCGGATATTTTGAGGGCGATCCGGGAGGAGCTGCCGGAGGCGTATCTGAACGTGCACCTGATGGTGACACGTCCGGATATTTATGCGCCGCGGTTTGTGGAGGCGGGGGCGGATACGGTGCATATCCATGTGGAGGCGGAGTGCGATCTGCGGGCGACGCTGGAGGGGATTCGGGGGGCGGGGCGGCGGGCGGGGCTGGTGCTGAATCCGGAGACGCCGGTGGGCGCGCTGGAGGGGTATGAGGATTTGCTGGACGAGGTGCTGATTATGACGGTGCACCCAGGGTTTGGGGGGCAGGCGTTTATCGAGGGGGGGCTGTCGAAGATTGCCGAGGTGGCGAAATGGCTGCCGGAGGTGGATGTGGCGGTGGACGGGGGGATCAACATGGAGACGGGTCGGCGGTGCGCGGAGGCGGGGGCGAACGTGCTGCTGGCAGGATCGTTTTTGTTCCGCGCGGGGGACATGCGCGACGCGATCGCGACGATGCGCTGGGAGATCGAGTCGGCGCTGAAAGCATCGGACCGCTTGAAATCCGGCGAGGAAACGGGTAAGGGTGGGAAGAAATAGCGGGGGTGCCGGTCTGCAGCGGCGCGGGTGGCGGAGGGGGGACGGACGCGGCGCGGATGCAAGACGGGTCAACCAGGATTTACGACACAGATGGCCATGAAGTTTTATAGAGAAGAGGACGCGGCGGCGGCTCCGGCGGCGCCGGAGGCTCCGGCCCGGACGACGCCGCAGTTGGCGCAGATCCGCAATTTCAGCATTATCGCGCATATTGACCACGGCAAGACGACGCTGTCGGACCGGCTGCTGGAGCTGACGGACGCGGTGGCATCGCGGGAGCGTCGCGACCAGATGCTGGATGATATGGAGCTGGAGCGCGAGCGGGGGATTACGATCAAGGCGCACCCGGTGCGTATGACGTACAAGGCGCGGGATGGGCAGGTGTATCAGTTCAATTTTATTGATACGCCGGGGCATGTGGATTTTTCGTATGAGGTGAGCCGGAGCCTGTCGGCCTGCGAGGGGGCGCTGCTGCTGGTGGACGCGACACAGGGGGTCGAGGCGCAGACCGTGGCCCACGCGTATCTGGCGATCAACAATCACGTGAAGATTATTCCGGTGCTGAACAAGACGGACATGCCGACGGCGGACGCGGAGAGCGTCGAGCGGCAAATTGAGGATATGTTCGCGATTCCGCAGGAGGAGTGCCTGCGGGTGAGCGCCAAGACGGGCGACGGCGTGGTGGAGGTGCTCGAGGCCATTGTGGAGCGGATTCCGCCGCCGGTGTCCGAGCATCCCGGCGAGGTGCGCGGGCTGGTGTTCGACTCGGAGTATGATCCGTTCCGCGGGGGGGTGATCTATGTGCGGATGTTTGACGGCGCAATCCGGCGCGGGGAGCGGATCCGGTTGATGGGGTCGGGGAAGGATTATGAGATCAAGGAGGTGGGGGTTTTTACGCCCAAGTTCGAGCCGGTCGAGGCGCTCGAGGCGGGCCAGGTGGGCTATTTCATGGCCAACATCAAGAATGTCAATGAGATCGAGATCGGGGACACGGTGACTTCGACGCGGCAGCCGACGGAGCATCCGCTGGCGGGGTTCCGCACGATGCATCCGATGGTGTTTACGGGGCTGTATCCGATTGACGCGGACGACTATGAGAAGCTGAAGTTTTCGCTGGAGAAGCTGGCGCTGAACGATAGCTCGTTTCAGTATCAGGTGGAGTCGAGCGTGGCGCTGGGGTTCGGGTTCCGTTGCGGCTTTTTGGGGTTGCTGCACATGGAGATTGTGCAGGAGCGGCTGCGGCGGGAGTATGACTGCGACATCATCGCGACCTATCCGGGGGTGGTGTACCGGGTGCTGATGAACGACGGGTCAACGCGCGAGGTGGACAACCCGATCTTGTTGCCGCAGCCAACGGAGTATCAGTCGGTCGAGGAGCCGATCGTGAAGATGTTCCTGATCTGCATGGGGGATCAGATTGGCGACATGATGAAGCTGGTGATGGACAAGCGCGGCACGATTGACCGGACGGAGAGTCTCGACACGAAGCGGGTGATGCTGACATGCACGCTGCCGCTGAATGAAATCCTGATTGATTTCCACGACCGGCTGAAGAGTTTGTCGCGGGGGTACGCCTCGATGGATTATGAGGAGGCGGGCTACCGCGAGGGGGACCTGGTGAAGCTGGACATTCTGGTGCACGGCGAGCCGGTCGAGGCGTTTTCGTGCATTGTGCACCGCGACAAGGCGGAGGCGCGCGGGCGGCAGATTTGCGAGGTTCTGGTGGATATTATTCCGCCGCAGCAGTTTTCCATCGCGATTCAGGCGGCGATCGGCGCGAAGATCATCGCCCGCACGACGGTGAGGGCCTACCGCAAGGACGTGACGGCCAAATGCTACGGGGGGGACGTGACCCGCAAGCGCAAGCTGCTGGAAAAGCAGAAGGAAGGCAAGAAGCGCATGAAGCAGTTTGGCAAGGTGGGGATTCCCCAAGAGGCCTTTATTGCGGTATTGAAGACGCAGCCGTAATGGCTATTCTTGGCGGGAAGAAGACGGGCGTTGCCCGGCGGCGGCCGGGCCCGAGCAACGATTGGACGTGAGCATGCATTTTTTGGAGAGGCGGCGATTGAAGAAGCTGGCGCAACGGGCCCGCCACCTGGTGCGCCACGCCGTGAACATGCGCGGGGACGTGGCCGCGGAGGCGGATGTGGCGGCGGCCCGCGCGGCGGAGGCCGAGCTGAAGGCGCTGTGGGTGGCGCGCGATTGGGAGCGGCTGGAGGCGGGCTGCGAGGCGGCGGCGGTGGCCGCCGAGCGGGTGATGCCGCCGCGGCCCCTGCCGCAATGGCGTGAGAATCTGGAGGTGCTGGTGGTGGCGATCTCGCTGGCGATGGCCTGCCGGACCTATTTCATTCAGCCGTTCAAGATTCCGACGGGTTCGATGCAGCCGACGCTGAACGGGGTGACGGTGCGGCCGCAGGAGGGGCGGGGGGTGATGGATCGCTTTCCGCTGATGCTGGTGAACTTGGCGCTGTTTGGGGAGCGCTATGTCGAGGTCAAGGCGCAGGCGGCGGGGGTACCGGAGCTGGTGGGGATGCAGGATGACCAGTATGCCTTCCGAATTGGCGGGCGGATTCATTTGGTGCGGCTGACGATGCGGGCGGACAGTCTGTATTTTAATCCGGATCCGGCGAAGAGCATGAAGCTGCATTTTCGGCCTGGCGAGCGGGTGGCGCGCGGCCAGGTGATTGCGTCGGGGCGGGTGCGGATGGGCGATCATATTTTTGTGAACAAGGTCCGGTATCATTTTGCCCGTCCGCGGCGGGGGCATGTGGTGGTGTTTGACACGAATTATATTCCGCAGAAGGAGCGGTTTCATATTCGGCCGGACACGTTTTATATTAAGCGTCTGGTGGGGTTGCCGGGGGAGACGGTGGCGATTCGCGGCCGGCGGCTGGTGGTGGATGGGGAGGTGGTGGATGCGCCGATGGCCTTTCGTCGGCAGGCGGAGGATCCGGCCTATGATGGTTATGTGTCGCGGCCCGACGCGCTTTTGGCTGATGAGGACAGCCGTCTGAGGGTGGGTCCGCATCATTTTCTGCCGTTCGGGGACAACACCTATTCGAGTTTGGACGGGCGCTATTTTGGCGCGGTGGATGAGCGGGCGCTGGTTGGGCCGTCGTTTTTCGTGTATTGGCCGCTGGGGCGGCATTGGGGCTTGTCGATCTAACCTGAATAATTCACCAACATGAATGAAAATATTGCAGTTTGTTGCAGGGCAGCATGATACGGAAGTAATCATGAAAAATTCAGTTTTCATCCATGTTGTCCTTCGGTGCGACGATTCCGACCCGTCTGCCGTGTTATCCGGGGCTCGCAGTATGCCAATACAGCTTCGCCCCGCCTGCCTTGCATCCGGGCCGGACTTGTCGCATGA
>JAAZFE010000103.1 GCA_012511885.1 Lentisphaerota bacterium
CCGTGACGCCATTTTTGGGGGCAGTATTACGATTGTGCACAATCGTAATACTGGGTGGAGAGTCCGAGGTCAGCGACCTCGGCCACAGGGGGGGCGAGACCTTTTTTTGAGCAAAATTGAGCGGTTTTTGTGGTTTTGGGGTGTTTTGGGCTATTTTTGGGCAAAAAATGGTGATTTTGGGGCAGAAGGACTGAAAAATGGGAAAAATGGGGAGGTTGGGGAAAGGGGCAGTATTACGATGGTGCACATTCGTAATACTGGGTGGGGAGTCCGAGGTCAGCGACCTCGGCCACAGGGAGGGGGCGAGGTCCTTTTTTGAGCAAAATTGGGCGGGTTTTGCGATTTTCGACGTGTTTTTTGGGTGTTTTTGGCGTTTTTGGGGGCTTTTCGGGGTATTTTTTGGTGGTTGGGGCTAAAACGTTTTAATTTTTGGGGAAAAGGTGTGGTTTGGGGTTGCTTTTTGGGGTGTTTGTTTGGTAGCTTCTATATTTGTTAGATAGAGAGATAGAGAGCTATGACAGACGAAAATAAAAATGAGTTGGAGACGGCCGGCGACGAGGTATGGGTCGAGGCCTATGACGGGTCGAAAATCCAGGTTTTGGAGGGTCTGGAGGCGGTGCGCAAGCGTCCGGCGATGTATATCGGGGATACGTTTCAACGCGGGCTGCACCACTGCGTGTATGAGGTGGTGGACAACTCGATTGACGAGGCGCTGGCGGGGTATTGCACGCGGATCGAGGTGAAGCTGGAGGCGGATGGTTCGATTTCGGTGTCGGACAACGGGCGGGGGATTCCGGTGGATATGCACCCGACGCTGAAGAAGCCGGCGGTGGAGGTGGCGCTGACGATGCTGCACGCGGGGGGGAAGTTTGACCACGGCACGTACAAGGTGTCGGGCGGTTTGCACGGGGTGGGGGTGGCGTGCGTGAACGCGCTGAGCGAATGGATGGAGGTGGAGGTGCGGCGGGAGGGGAAGATCCACCGGATGCGTTTCGCGCGCGGGGAGACGACGTGGCCGCTGGAGGTGATTGGTTCGTGCACGGACCAGGGCACGAAGGTGACGTGGTATCCGGACGCGGAGATTTTCAGCACGACCGAGTATTCGTGGGATATTCTGGCGGCGCGGCTGCGCGAGCTGGCGTTTTTGAACAAGGGGGTGGAGATTTTGTTCCGGCAGGAGCATGCGGACGGGAACACGCGCGAGGAGCTGTTCCGCTATGACGGGGGAATCAAGGAGTTTGTGGAGCACTTGAACCGCAACAAGCAGGTGCTGCATCCGGAGGTGATCGGCTTCGAGAAGGAGCAGGGGGGGGTGACGGTGGAAGTGGCGATGCAGTATAACGACAGTTATACGGAGTCGGTGCTGACGTACGCGAACAACATCAACACACTGGAGGGGGGGACGCACCTGAGCGGGTTCCGCAGCGCGCTGACGCGGGTGGTGAACGCATACGGGCGGGCGAACAAGATCTTGAAGGACGAGGACTCGATGTCGGGGGATGACATTCGCGAGGGGCTGGCGGCGGTGGTGAGCGTGAAGGTGCCGGAGCCGCAGTTTGACGGGCAGACCAAGACCAAGCTGGGGAACAGTGAGGTCGAGGGGATTGTGTCGTCCATTGTGAACGATTTGCTGGCGACGTTTTTCGAGGAGAATCCGTCGGTGGCGCGCAAGGTGGTGGAGAAGGGGGTGTTGGCGGCGCGGGCGCGGGAGGCGGCGCGCAAGGCGCGGGATTTGACGCGCCGGAAGGGGGCGCTGGATTCGGGGTCGCTGCCGGGCAAGCTGGCGGACTGCTCGGAGCGGGACGCGTCGCTGTGCGAGCTGTTCCTGGTGGAGGGGGACTCGGCGGGCGGGTCGGCGAAGCAGGGGCGGGACCGCCGGTTCCAAGCGATTCTGCCGCTGCGGGGCAAGATTCTCAATGTGGAGAAGGCGCGCCTGGACCGGATGCTGAGCAATCAGGAGATCCGTACGATTATTACGGCGATTGGCGCGGGGATTGGCGCGGATGACTTCGACGTGGAGAAGGCGCGCTATCACAAGATCATCATTATGACGGACGCGGACGTGGACGGCTCGCACATCCGCACGCTGCTGCTGACCTTTTTCTACCGTCAGATGCCGCAGTTGATCGAGCAGGGATTTGTGTACATCGCGCAGCCGCCGCTGTACAAGATCCGGCGCAAGCGCCAGGAGCGGTACATTGACAACGACCGGCACCTGACGCAGGTGCTGATCGAGATGGGGGGCGAGGACGTGCGCCTGCTCGAGCTGAATGGCACGCCGATTCTCGAGAACAGCGAGATGACGGCGGTGCTGAAGATTCTCGAGGAGATCGAGTATGTGGCGGAGATGATGGCGCGCAAGCAGATTGATTTCGAGACGTACATCCGGCGGTATGACGCGGAGAACAAGCGGCTGCCGCTGTATCGGGTGCGGGTGGCGCCGCCGGACGCGAAGGCGGGGGAGGCGGAGGTGCATCTGGCCTTTACGGATGAGGAGATGCGGCGGATCCGCGAGGAGGCGGAGTCGCGCATGGGCGAGCTTGAGCCGGAGCAGTTCACGTGGGAGGAGCTGCGGCTGGCGCCGGGGCTGGTGAAGCAGCTGGCCCAGCTCGAGAAGCACGGCCTGAGCCTCGACACGCTGTTGCGCAGCGTGAAGCCCCGCTTTGACGTGGAGGTGGACGGCCGGAGCATTCCGCTGCACGCGCTGGGCGATTTGCTGGGGCTGGTGCGCGAGACGGGGCGGCGCGGGCTGACGATTCAGCGCTACAAGGGGCTGGGCGAGATGAACCCGGAGCAGCTCTGGGAGACCACGCTGGACCCGGATCAGCGCCGCCTGCTGCAGGTGAACCTGGAGGACGCGGTGCGGGCGGATCAGATTTTCACGATTCTGATGGGCGAGAAGGTCGAGCCGCGCCGGGCGTTCATTGAGGAGAACGCGCTGAACGTGCGCAACCTGGACGTGTGAGGCCGGGGACGCCGCCGATGCGGATGTTCGTGAGAGACGGAAAGGATGCCCCGCGGGGCAGGAAAGCAGCAGTAGAGAGCCATGAGTGACGAAGTGAACAACGAGGCCGGCCGGGATTCCGGCGGCGAGAACATCGAGGACGCGGCCGCGGAGCGTATTGCGCCGCAGAATCGCCGGGAGCGCGTCGAGACGATCAACATCGAAGAGGAGATGACGCGCGCGTACATTGATTATTCGATGTCGGTGATCGTGGGGCGGGCGTTGCCGGATGTGCGCGACGGGCTGAAGCCGGGGAACCGGCGGATTCTGTTCGCGATGCGCGAGGGGGGGTACACGCACAACCGTTCGTTTGTGAAGTGCGCGCGCGTGGTGGGCGACGTGATCGGGAAATATCACCCGCACGGCGACGCGGCGGTCTATGACACGCTGGTGCGCATGGCGCAGGATTTTTCGACGCGCTGCCTGCTGGTGGACGGGCAGGGCAACTTCGGGAGCATTGATGGCGACCCGGCGGCGGCCTACCGCTATACGGAGTGCCGCCTGAAGCGGGCCGCGGAGGATTTGCTGGCGGACATTGACAAGGACACCGTGGAGATGCAGCCGAACTATGACGAGAAGCTGCTGGAACCCAAGGTGCTGCCGGCGCGGCTGCCCAATCTGCTGATCAACGGCTCGACGGGCATCGCGGTGGGGATGGCCACGAATATTCCGCCGCACAACGCGGGCGAGGTGATTGACGGGATTATCCATCTGATTGACCACCCGGAGGCCACGGTGGCGGACCTGATGCAGTTTGTGAAGGGGCCGGACTTCCCGACGGGGGGCACGCTGCGGGGCTACACGCCGATCCGCGAGATGTATGAGACGGGGCGGGGGCTGCTGCGGCTGTGGGGCAAGGCGGAGGTCGAGGAGTGGAAGGCCGACCGCGAGCGGATCATCATTACGGAGATCCCCTACGCGCTGAACAAGACATCGTTGATCGAGAAGATCGCGGATCTGGTGCACCAGAAGGAGATCGAGGGCATCAGCGACCTGCGCGACGAGTCGGACAAGACGGGGATTCGCGTGGTGGTGGAGCTGAAGCGGGGGGCGATCGGCCAGGTGGTGCTCAACAACCTGTACAAGCAGACGCAACTGGCCTCGACGTTCGGCGCGATTTTGCTGGCGATTGACCAGGGACGCCCGCGGGTGATGAACCTGAAGGAGCTGATGGAGCGGTTTGTGGCGCACCGCTTTGA
The DNA here is from genome assembly GCA_012511885.1 of Lentisphaerota bacterium. GTDB lineage: Bacteria > Verrucomicrobiota > Kiritimatiellia > CAIQIC01 > Lenti-01 > JAAZFE01. The sequence continues at coordinate 4,204 of JAAZFE010000103.1, forward strand.
CGTGCTGACGCGGCGGACGAAGTTCGAGCTGCGCGAGGCCGAGGCGCGCGCGCACATTCTCGAGGGGCTGCTGGTGGCGCTGGACAACCTGGACGAGGTGGTGCGCATCATCCGGGCGTCGCAGAGCCGCGACGAGGCGCGGGTCCAGTTGATCGCGCGGTTTTCGTTGAGCGAGCTGCAGGCCAACGCCATTCTGGATATGCGGCTGTATCAGTTGACCGGGCTGGAGCGCGACAAGCTGGAGAACGAATACAAGGCGCTGCAGGAGCGGATCGCCTATTTGAAGTCGCTGCTGGCGGACGACGCGAAGCTCTACGCGGTGATGAAGGCGGATCTGCTCGAGGTGCGCGCGGCCTATGCCGATGAGCGGCGCACGGATATCGCGCCCGCGGCGGGCGACATCAATATGGAGGACCTGGTGGCGGACGAGGACTGCGTGATTACGCTGTCGCACGGCGGCTACATCAAGCGCACGCTGACCAGCGTCTATCGCGAGCAGCGTCGCGGCGGCAAGGGGGTGGCGGGCATGGACACCAAGGACGACGACTATGTCGAGCACGTGTTCAATTGTTCGGCGCACGACTGGATGCTGTTCTTTACCGAGCAGGGCCGGATGTATTTCAAGAAGGCCTATGAGATTCCGGAGGGGGCGCGGACTTCGCGCGGCAAGGCGCTGGTGAACGTGCTGCAGGTGAGCGGCGGCGAGAAAGTGGCGGCCATCATTCCGGTGCGCGGGTTTGACACGGACCAGCACCTGTTCTTTGCCACGCAGCGCGGCACGGTCAAGAAGACCGACCTGTCGGCCTATCGCAACGTGCGCGCGGCGGGGATTATCGCGATCAACATCGAAGAGGGCGACAAGCTGATCGGCGTGGAGCTGACCACCGGCGAGGACGACATCCTGCTGGTGACGCGCCTCGGGATGGGCATCCGTTTTCATGAGGCGGACGTGCGCGCGATGGGGCGGGCGACCGGCGGCGTGCGCGGGATCACCCTGGGCGAGGGCGACGAGGTCGAGGGGGTCGAGGTGATCAAGCCCGACGCCATGCTGCTGACCGTGACGGAGAACGGTTTCGGCAAGCGGACCTCGTTTGACGAGTACCGCGCGCAGCGGCGCGGCGGACGCGGCCTGATCGCGAACCAGTTGACGGCCAAAACCGGCAACCTGGTGACTGCTTTTGGTGTGCGCGAGGAGGACGCGATGATGATTGTGACCCGCAACGGCACGATGATCCGCGTGCCGGTGGACGGTGTGCGCATGACGGGACGCGCGGCCCAGGGCGTCAAGCTGATGGACCTGGCTGAAGGCGATGTGGTGATGAGCGCCACGCCGGTCGAGCCCGAGGATGAGAACGGCAACGGCAATGGCGACGGCAAGGAGAACGGCAACAGCGACGACGAAGCCGATGCCGGGGCGGGGGGGGAGGAGGCTCCGGCGGAGGAAGGCATTGCCGCGGCGGAAGAAAGCGGTACTATGGATGAAGCCGCGGAGACCGGACCGGACTCGTCTGATGCGGGCGACGACACGGTGTGAGCCGAAGGAGCCAAACCATGAAGAAACTATGGATCGGTGGAGTGATGCTGGCGGCGCTGCTCGCGCCGGCTTGGGGCCAGCCCGTTCGTCAGGCGGACAAGACCGCGCCCGGGGCGCTGCTGCAGATGACGGATGCCCCTCGCTGGCAGGTGGGGCTGGCCTACGCGAACCTGTCGCGCAGCGTGGACGTGGAAGGCTTCGAGGTGAAGCTGAAGGGGGACGTGGCCGATGTGTATCTGGCGGTGCAGCCGACGGACTGGCTGCGGCTGTACGGGCAGGCGGGGGCCTCGCGCGCGCGACTGGATTCGCTGGCGGAGCCGCGGCCCGGCGCCGGCGCTGGGGGGCTGCTGGGCGCGGGGGTGAACGTGTGGCAGTTTCATCCCCGGTTGCCGGACGCCGCCTGGCGCTTTACGGTGGGGTTGCTGGGGCAGGTTGGATACCGCACCACCGACGACAAGGGCGGGGGGGAGATCCGCTGGCTGGAGACGCTGGTGGCGCTGCCGGTGGACTATCATCTGACCTTCGCGCGCAACACGCGCAACCGGGACGCGGGCGATTTCCACAGCGTCCGGGTGTATGGCGGGCCGGCGCTGTCCACGCTGGACGGCACCTGGAAGCGCGGCGGGACCAAGCGGGACATCAAGCAGGCCGAAAAATGGGGCGCGGTGGGGGGGGCGGAGCTGTGGCTGCTCGATAATCTGGCGTTTGGCGCTCGCGCGGACTGGTTCGACCACACTACGCTGCAGTTGACCGTGCGTTATTGTTTTTGAGCCGGAGGGCATGATGACCGCTCGCGTTCTGGATGGGAAAGCCTTGGCCGCCGAATTGCGCGCGGAGATTGCCGCCGAGGTGGCGCAGCTGCAGGCGGCCACGGGCCGCGCGCCGGGGCTGGGGGTGGTGCTGGTGGGGGATGACGCGGCATCGCGTTCCTATGTGACGGCCAAGGAGAAGGCCTGCGCGGCGGCGGGCATCCGCTCTCGTGAGATTCTGCTGCCGGCGTCGGCGTCGCGCGAGGCCGTTCTGGAGGCCGTGCGCGAGCTGAACGCCGATGACGACACCGACGGCATTCTGGTGCAGCTGCCGCTGCCGGACGCGGCGATCGAGCGCGAGGTGATCGAAGCGGTGGATCCGGCGAAGGATGTGGACGGGTTTCATCCGGTGAACGTGGGCCGAATGGTGCTGGGGCTGCCGGCGTTTGTGCCCTGCACGCCGGCGGGCATTCTGGAGATGCTGCGGCGGGCGGAGGTTCCGCTGGCGGGCGCGCTGGTGGTGGTGGTGGGGCGCAGCGCGATTGTCGGGCGGCCGCTTTCGATTCTGCTGTCGCAGAAGGGGGTGGATGCCACGGTGACGGTGTGCCATTCGCGCACGCCGGTGCTGGCGCGCTACACGCTGCAGGCCGATGTGATCGTGGCGGCGGCGGGCAGCCCCAACATGATTACGGCGGACATGGTGAAGCCGGGGGTGGTGGTGGTGGATGTGGGGGTGAACCGGGTACCCGACGAGACGAGCGCCCGGGGCTACCGGCTGGCGGGCGATGTGGATTACGAGCCGGTGGCGCGGAAGGCGGCGGCGATTACGCCCGTGCCGGGCGGCGTGGGCCCGATGACCATCACCATGCTGCTGCGCAACACGCTGATTGCCGCGCGGCAGCGCCGGGCGCCACAAGCATGATCCGGGTGATCAATCGCTATCTGCTGGGGGACTTTGCCAAGAGTTTCCTGATCGCGCTGGTTCTGCTGACGTTCGTCATGTATGTGGGCGCGGTGGTCAAGGCAATTGACTATGTGGCCAAGGGGATTCCCGGGCTGGTGGTGCTAAAAATCTTTTCGCTGAACATTCCGTTCACGCTTTCGTTCGTGATCCCGATGAGCCTGCTGGTGACGGTGCTGCTGCACTTCGGGCGGTTGTCGTCGGACGGCGAGATTACGGCGATGAAGTCCTGCGGGGTGAGCCTGTGGCAGGTGGCGGCGCCCATTCTGCTGTGCGCGATCGTGCTGTCGGGCATCTGTTTTTACATCAACGCGAATCTCTCGCCGCGCAGCCACTTCATGCGGCGGCAGATGCTGCGGGATCTGGGCGTGGACGACCCGCTGGCGCTGCTGGACGAGGGGCGGTTTGTCAGCGATTTTCCCGGGGTGAGCGTGTACATCGGCAAGCGGTCGGGGCCGCGGATCGAGGATGTGATTCTGCTGCAACTGGACAAGGGCGGGGTGGACATCGAGTGGCAGGCGCCGTCGGGGCAGGTGACGTTCGACCCGGAAACCAAGACGCTGAACATTGAACTGGAGAAGCCACGGCGCAACGAATACGAGCGGGACGCCACCGGGGCGCGCGGCAAGCCGCGCTCGCAGACCATGCCCACGGCGGAGCGCACCCAGATGATCCTGGATTTGAGCGAGATGATGAACAAGTCGGAGATCCGCAAGAAGGATTCCGACATGATTTTGAGCGAGCTGGTGAATTCGTTGCAGAACATCCGCCAGGTGTTCCCGGACATTCAGGAGCAGAACGTGCCGCGGTTGCGCTCGAAGATGGCGGTGGAGGCCAGCCAGCGCATGGCGCTGGCGATGTCGTGTTTCGCGTTCGCGCTGGTGGGGATTCCGCTGGGCATCCGGGCACACCGCAAGGAGTCGAGCATCGGGATCGGCATGGCGCTGGTGGTTTTCTGCCTGTTTTACATGTTTATTATTTTGTCGGACGCGATGGTGGACTATCCGCAGCGCCGGCCCGAGCTGATTCCCTGGATTCCCGTGCTGGGCTGCCAGGTGATCGGGTTTTTCCTGCTGCACAAGAACCGGTGAGCGGCCGGCGGCGCGGGGGCGGGGCCACTTTGCAGGGTCACTTTGCGCTTGCGGCGGGGGCGGGGCCGCCGTAGTGTTCGATGCGTTCCAACGGGGTGCCTGTAGCTCAATTGGATAGAGCGTTAGCCTCCGGAGCTAAAGGTTGTGGGTTCGACCCCCGCCAGGCACACCATGATAGCGCGCACACCACGAGGTTGCCATGACAACACGCAAGAAGACATCGTTGCATCGGGAATGGTCGCGGGCGGTCACGGATGGGGTGGAGCGGGCGGCCAGCCGGGCCATGCTGCACGCGGTGGGGTTTACGGCGGCGGATTTTCAGAAATCGCAGGTGGGGATTGCTTCGACCTGGAGCCAGGTGACGCCCTGCAATATGCACATTGATCGCTTGGCGCGGCGCGCGGCGGAAGGAGTGGCGGCGGCGGGGGGCAAGCCGGTGATTTTCAACACGATCACGATTTCGGACGGCATTTCGATGGGCACGCTGGGGATGCGCTATTCGCTGGTGTCGCGCGAGATCATCGCGGATTCGATCGAGGCGGTGGCGGGGTGCGAGGCGTTTGACGGACTGGTGGCCATTGGCGGCTGCGACAAGAACATGCCGGGCTGCCTGATCGCCATGGCGCGGCTGAACCGGCCGGCGGTGTTCGTGTATGGCGGCACCATCAAACCGGGCTGCCATCACGGCCGGGCGGTGGACATCGTGAGCGTGTTCGAGGCGGTGGGGCAGAAGGCGCGGGGGGAAATTTCGGGCAGGGAGCTGACCGAGATCGAGCACAAGGCCATTCCCGGGGCGGGGTCGTGCGGGGGGATGTACACGGCCAACACGATGGCGTCGGCCATCGAGGCGCTCGGGATGAGCCTGCCCAACAGCGGCGCGCAGAACGCGGTGTCGGCCGCCAAGACGCGCGACTGCCGCGAAGCGGGCCGGGCGGTGATGGAGCTGATCCGGCGGGGCATCCGGCCGAGCGACATCCTGTCGCGCGAGGCGTTTTTGAATGCCATCGCGCTGGTGATGGCGATGGGCGGCTCGACCAACGCCGTGCTGCACTTGCTGGCGATGGCGCACGCGGCGAACGTGAAGCTCGAGCTGGACGATTTTACGCGGGTGGCGGAGCGCACGCCGGTGCTGGCGGACCTGAAGCCGAGCGGACAGCATGTCGTGTCGGCGCTGGTGCGCATTGGCGGCACGGCGCCGCTGATGAAGATGCTGATCGAGGAAGGCCTGATGAACGGCGATCTGCTGACGGTGACCGGGAAGACGCTGCGGCAGAACCTGGAGAAGGTGCGGGCCTATCCGCGCAACCAGCGGATCATTCGTCCGCTGGGCGATCCGATCAAGCCGACGGGGCATCTGGTGATCATGCGGGGGAATCTGGCGCCGGAGGGGGCGGTGGCCAAAATCAGCGGGCACGAGGGGCTGCAGTTCCGTGGCCGGGCCAAGGTCTATGAGTCGGAGGAGGCCGCGCTGGATGCCATCCTGAAGGGGCGGGTCAAGAAGGGGCACGTGGTGGTGATCCGCAACGAGGGGCCGCGCGGCGCGCCGGGAATGCGCGAGATGCTCTCGCCCACCTCGGCCATCATGGGGCGGGGGCTCGGGAAGGATGTGGCGTTGATCACCGACGGCCGGTTCTCCGGCGGCAGCCACGGTTTCGTGGTGGGGCACATATCGCCGGAGGCGGCGGTGGGCGGGCCGATCGCGCTGGTGCGCGACGGCGACGCGATTGTGATTGATGCGGTCAAGCGGCGGATGGATGTCGAGCTGCCGGCGGCGGAGCTGAAGAAGCGGCGCGCGGCTTGGAAGCAACCGCCTCCGCGGGAGACCCGCGGGGTGCTCGCGAAGTATGCGCGGCAGGTCGGCAGCGCCTCCTACGGCGCGATTACCGACGGTTGATTTGCCTGTCCGACGCGCGGCGCGCGGGGGGGGGCGGGGGGACTACTTCACTTTGTGCTCGAACTTGTCCTTGACGTTTTCGACAAAGAAGCCGCCTTTGGATCCGGCCTTCAGGAACTCATCGAACACGTTCTCGGGCACGTTGAGATAGTGATAAACATCCAGGCAGTTGCGCATTTGAAGAGCGAGCGTTTGCGTGGCTTCGTCGTAGCCGATGCACTCGATGAAAGTGGATTCGACGGGCTGCATGGGGATGTCGATCGCGAACCCGAGGCTGGTTCCCAGCACCAGAATGGCAAGCGCGATACTGATTCTCTTCATAGCGATGTCCTCCTATCAAGACAACATACCATGGGGGGGGCCGGGCCTCAAGAAAAACTGAAATTTTCCTTGGAAAGCGCGGGAAAGCCGCGGGTTCCGCGCGGTTGGCAGAGGGGATAACAGCTAGCTGTCTGTTTGCGCGGCCGGGAGCCGGAGCGGCGTGGCGCGGGAGAGGGAGGAGTCGGCGAGGGGGGTAATGGCGGCCAGCTCGAGCATGTCGCCGCGTTCGAGGCGGCGCAAACGTTTGCGGCCGTCCTTGTCGGCATCGCGGTGAAGGAGCTGGAGGTGGTGGATGTGTCCATCGGAGCAGCAGGCGCGGCAGATGGTCTGGCCCTTGGCGAGGGCGGGCGAGGAGACGACGCGGGCGCGGAAGTTTTCCGGGCGCGGCGGGGGGGCGGGGGTCAGGACGAGGCTGGCAAAGTCCAGATGATGGACATTGCGGCGCAGGTGGGTGTTCAGGATTTGCAGCGCGCGAGAAATTTGCCATGAACGGACATCGTGGCAGGGTTCGGGGAGGGGGCAGGCATGCTCGTGGGGGCAGGGGGCCAGCAGGTGGAGTCCGAGGTCGCCCAGGGCTTGGGCGCGCAGCTCGCGGAGGTAGTCGCCGGCGTCGTGGACGAGCGGCTCGCAGATGATGAGGCGGCCCCCGGGGGTCAGGGCTTTGGCGGCCAGGGCGAGCAGGGTTTGGCGGGCGGGGGGCGTCAGCTCGTTGAGCACATAGTGGAGCAGGATGACATCATAGGTGTCGCGGTGGTTGACGAGGTCGGCCAGGGGCGCGATGTGGGTGCGCAGTTTGACTTGGGGCCAGCGTTCGGCGTGGAGCCGGTCGAACAGCTCGTGCAGGCAGCGCAGGGCGGTGCGCGAGTGATCCCACGCGGTCAGGCGCACGGGTTGGGCGTTCAGGTGGTCGAGGAGCGCCCAGCCGGCCGCGCCGGTGCCCGCGCCCAGATCGAGAACGCGCAGGGGGCGATCGGTCGGGAGAGGGGGCAGCTCGTCGAGCAGGAGAGTTTGGCGGGCGTGGGTTTGGGGGCCAAAGTAGAGCGAGTAGGCGATGCAGGCGCGGAGGTCCTTGAGATAGGGGGGGGCAGACGTCTCGGGGCGCCCGGTGGTGAAGCGGTCGGTCAGGCGGCGCACAATGGGCAGGAGGCGGCGCAAGGCGTCGCGGTCGGAGACGGTATGGGTGGCCTCGCGGGCCAGGCCGAGCCAGTGGGACTCGAGCACGGGGGGGTAGGTGATGGCGGGCATGGCGCGGCTATTCCTCTTCGGCTTCGACGGCGAGGGAGGGCAGGGGGAGGCCTTCGAGGGCGGCGGCGATGTCGTCGCGCAGCAGGGGCCAGGGCGGAAAACCATAATAGGCGCGGGTCAGAGCGCCGTCGCGGTCGAGAAGGAAGGAGGTTGGGATGGCGTGAATGGCGTCGGGATTGCCGAGCGCGGCGAGGGTGGTTTCATCGGCCAGGCCGATGGGAAAGCCGGCCTCGAGGCGCTGGGTCAGTTGCGCCAGTTGGGAGGCGGGGCGGGAGTCGGCCACGACGCCAACGATGGTGAAGCCCCGCGGGGCATAGTCTTGTTGCAATGAGTTCCAGTCGGCGATGGCGGCGCGGCAGGGGGTGTCGTCGGGCGAGAGAAACACCAGCAGTTGCACCCGGCCGGCGTAGGCGGCTGTCTGGATTTGGTCGGGGAATTCGTCGGCCAGATTTTTGAGGATCAGATTGCCCAGCCGGGGCGACGCGGGCGGGGGGGGCGGCTTGACGCGCTTGCACGCGGCGGGCATGAACGCGAGGGCGCCCAGCAGCAGACCCAGCATGAGGCGCGCCGGTTTCATGTTGCGGCATCCTCGTCGGGGTCGGGGAGGAAGGCGGGCGGGGGAGAGCGGCGGGGCTTGATGTATTTTTCTTCGACAAAGCGGTCCATTTGACGGATCAGATTGCCATCGCCGGTGGCGAGTTTTTTGTGGGCCTCGGCGTAGGCGTCGGCGGCCCTTTTGAGGGCGTCGTCAATGCGCTGCATGTCTTCGGCAAAGCCGACATATTTTTCGTAGATTTTGCGGACATCGTCGAAGATTTTATCAACGGCGCGGGTCTGGTTTTCCTGCCGCCAGATCATGGTGACGATGCGCAGGGCGGCCATGAGTCCGCTGGGGCCGGTGATGATGATGTTGGCGCGGACGGCCTCCTCGTAGAGGGTCGGCTTGGCGTTGAGGGCGACGGTGAGGGCGGGCTCGTTGGGGACAAACATGATGGTGAAGTCGGGCGCGGAGTCGCGGAATTTGGGCAGTTCGGGATAGGCGCGGTCGCGGAGGCCCTTGTAGTGGGTTTCGAGAGAGCCAATGTGCGCCTTGAGCGCGGTCTCGCGCTCGGCGGCGGCCGTGGCGTGGAAGTAGTCGGCGTAGTCTTTGAGCGAGGCCTTGGCGTCCACGATGATCCAGCGGTTGCCGGGCAGATAGACCACCGCGTCCGGCGCGCGGCGGCTGCCATCGGGGTCCTCGGCGCTGGGCTGCAGCTCATAGTTCTGCCCTTCGACATAGCCGTTGGCTTCGAGCAGGCGCTTGAGGATGTCCTCGCCCCAGTTGCCCAGGATTTTGACGTTGCCGCGCAGGGCTTCGGCCAGGGCGTCGGCTTTGTCGCCAACTTCCAGGCTGCGGCGGGTCAGCAGATCAACCTGTTCGCGCAGGGCGCTGCGCTGCTGGACATCGGTCGTGTGAACATCTTCGAGCCGCTTGTGGAAGTCGGCGATTTTCGTGCCGAGAGGTTGCAGGAGATTGGCGAGGGCTTCGCGGTTTTGGGCGGTAAACTTTTGGGACTGGGTGTCGAGGATTTGGTTGGCGAGGACTTGGAACTGGTTGGTTTGCTCCCGGCGGTTGGCCGCGAGAGCGTCGTGTTCGGCCTGCAGGCGGGCCAGTTCGGTCTCGATTCGCCGGCTGCGCCGGAAGCCGAGGAGGGAGGCCGCCAGGAAGCCCACAACAAGGCCTCCGACGGCGAAAATAGCGGTAAGAATCAGTGGAAAAGGCATGTTCAAAGTTAGGCGGGTTGCCCCGGGAAATGCAATCCAAAACGGGAGGGCAAAGAGTTATGGATTGCCTTTGAAGGGCTTGGGTTTGTTGAAGTCGGGGAGGAAGTCGCTATGGATGGAGATGGGCTGGATGAGGAGGTTTTGAAAGCCGAGGCGTTGGGCGTGGTCGAGGGTGGTTTGGTATTCGCCGGCGGTGAGGTGCCGGTGGAAGGGGGGGCGGTTGCGGGTGGCGGGAACCGGGCTGTATTGGCTCATGAGCGAGAGGGGGAGCCGGGCGCCGAACTCATCGCGCAGCAGGCTGAGGAGGTCGAGCGTGTTTTGAACGTGGCCGGGCAGAACGAGGTGACGCACCAGAACGCCCTGACGGGCGGGTTGTCGGCCAGTGGGGTCGAAGGGGTCGAGAAAACCTTTGGCCGCGACCATGAGGCGCAGCGATTCGAGGGCCAGCGCGGGGTAGCGTTCGTCACGGATGACATCTTTGGCCAGCGCGGGATCCGAGAATTTGAAGTCCGGCATGAAGATGTCCATGTGTTCGGCGTATTTCGGAATCATGGCGGGGAGATGGTAGCCGGACGAATTGAAAAGGAAGGGGATGGTGTGGTTTTCGGCGCGCAGACGGACGCAAAGCTCCCGGATGTGCGGCCAGAAGTGGTCGGGGGTGACAAAATTCAGATTGTGGACGCCGAGCCGGATGAGGCGGACGGCGATGCCATGAAAATCGTCGGCGGTGAGGGTGCGTCCGGGGCTGCCGATATTGGATATCTGCCAATTTTGGCAGAAGAAGCAGTGGGTGGAGCAACCGCAGAAAAAGATGGTGCCGGAGCCGCGGGTGCCGGTAAAGGGGGGCTCTTCGCCCATGTGCGGGCCGTGGGAGGCGATGCGCAACTGGGCGGTTTCGCCGCAGACGCCGGTTTTGCCGGCCAGCCGGTCTGCACCGCATTGGCGCGGACAAAGAAAACAGGGGGCATAGGCGGACAATGGCATGGCAGGATATGGCGCTATATAAAGGAAAAGGGGGGGGGAAGTCAATCAGGCGAGGGGGGAATTGTGTGATTGCAGGATTGCGGGAATGGGCGATTGGGGCGCTGACGCGCCATGGCGACGGCGGGGGGGGGGACAACCGGTAGCTGCCGATAAAGAACGGGGGGGAAACGGTCGAAAATGGCAAAAACAGACCCAAAACGGACAAAAACGGTCAAAAACAGGCTGGAAACGGTCAAAAACGGGGCGAAATTGGCGATAAATAGACCGAAATGGTCAAAAAGGAGGGGGGCGCGGGGTGTTGTGGGTGCGGGTGAGGCGTGGCAGTGGGGTGACCATGTTGACCTGATTGACCTTGTTGACTTGTGGAATTTGACCGAAGTGGGATCGGTGGGTTACTGCCGGCGTCAACCGGCAGTTGTTGATAAAGAGCGGTGGAAAAACGGTCGAAATTGGCAAAAACGGACCCAAAATGGGAAGAAAACGGTCAAAATCAGGCTGGAAACGGTCAAAAACGGGCTGAAAACGGTCAAAAACGGGTGGAAATTGGACGTTGACCAAGGGTGCGACGATTCCAGCCCATCAATTTGTTGTGCGGGGTCGCGAGCTGCCAAACCAGCTTCACCCCGCGCGTCGCGCATCTGAGGCAGACTTGTCGCGCGCATCATTCAGGTCAGGAAGGAATTGGGCTTCCGCGCTCTACCGGCGGTAGTAGCGGAATGTCGAACAGCCGAGCCGGATAAACTGTCGCTGGCATACCGCTTTCCTGAGTTCCGAAATGGGACACCCGGGAAGCTTGCTGTTTTTGGACGAATAGATGCTGTTCAATTGAGTAAAACAGCAAAAAACGTCTCTCGTAATGAACATCAGGAGCGCAAAGGTGAGAA
>JAAZFE010000104.1 GCA_012511885.1 Lentisphaerota bacterium
ACACCAACGGCCTGATTCGCCGTCTTTTCCCCAAGGGTTCCTCATTCGGCGAATTTGGAGTGGCAGAGTTGTCGGAAATCGAGAGATTCCTCAACGATCGACCACGAAAATGTCTCGGCTGGATGACGCCACGAGAAGCGATGAAAGCGTTTATGAACCAGCACGGCTGATAGCGACATCTGAATCTACGCCGCTGTGGGGTCAGCCTCTGCCCTCGCCCCTCTGGGGCGCCCCTTCGGGGACGGGCAGAGGCTGACCCCACAGCGGCGTCCTGCCTAAAACCACCGCTTAGGCTTGTCAGACAGCCCAAATCCTGCCACTTTGACCCCGAGTAGCAACCCAAGGCGAGGAAACGCTAGTACAAAACCCTGGTGTTGCAATAGCTACTGGCTAACAAGGGGCGAAAACGGGCTGAAAATGGGTGAAATGGGCGATTTTGGGCGATAACGGGCGACTGCCGGATTGGGTGGGGTGGGTTAGTTGGGGTCGGAGGAGGAGATGTCGGCGTTGGAACCGGTGCCACCGGGTTCGCCGTCGGCGCCGTAGGAGATAATTTCGAAGGATTCTTTGTTGCGGCCGGGGCTGAGATAGATGTAGGGGTTGCCCCAGGGGTCGAGGGGGAGGGTGTGGCCTTCGAGGTAGCCGCTGTCGGGATAGTTGGCGGGGATGGGTTCGATGGTGGGTTTGGTGACGAGGGCCTGCAGGCCCTGGCGCTCGGTGGGGGGGTGTCCGTGGGCGAGGGTGTAGGTCTGGATGTAGGTGGTCAGGTTGTAGATGTGGGCTTTGGCGACCCGGTGTTTGCCGATGCCAAGCTGGGGCCCGAACTGGTACATGAGCAGGCCGAAGAGGAGGGATATGATGGCCAGAACGGTCAGGATTTCGATGAGGGTGAAGCCGGCGGCGCGGGGGGGGGCGGGGGGGGGCGGGGTGGTTTTCATGTTAGAACAGGGTGGGTTGGTGGTCGGTGTCGGTTGAGGTGGTTTCCGGCGCATGAGCATCCAGTTTTTTGATGAGGGCGTCAAGTTTGGCGATGTAGAAGGGGACGTTTTCGTCGCGCTGGAGGGGGTTGAAGTCGGAGGCGAGGCGGGCGTTGGCGTGGACGGGGATGTTTTTTTTGTTGCCGGTGACATAGTAGGAGATGGTGTCGCCGGCTTGATAGACGTGGCCGGAGTTGAGGGCGACTTCGTAGGCGGGCTGGCGGGACTTGCCGCCGGCTTCGCGTTTTTTGAGGTAGGTGGAGGGGGCTTCGCGGAGGGTTTCGGTTTTGGCGAGGGCGGTGATGGGGAGGCGGCGCTGGAGGATGTCGTCGCGGCGGCGGGCGGCCATGACGGGGATTTCGTCGGAGCGTCCGTGGAGGGTGAGGGTGAGCCATTCGCGCATGTAGTCGCGCTGGAAGGGTTCGAGTCCGCGTGATTTGAGGGCGGCGCCCTTGATGACGATGCCGCCGTTGTCTTCGAGGAGGGCGTAGTTTTTCATTTTGTAGGAGAACATGGCGGGATATTGGCCGTCGAATTCGACTTCGATGCCGGGGGGGAGGTGGCGGCGGAATTCGTCCTGGAAGTCGGTGAGTTGGGGGGGGGTGAGGCCGGGGGGGGGCGTGAAGTAGATGCCGTCGGTGTCAATTTCGATGGGCATGGCGCCGAGGGCGCGGAGCTGGTCCACCATGCCGCGCAGGAGGTTGCGGCCTTGCTCGGTGATGGCGGCGGCGAGGTCGTAGTCGTTGAAGATGGCCTGGGGGAAGCCGAGGTAGCCGTAGAAGGAGTTGATGAGGATTTTGAAGGTGGTTTGGAGGGCGTTCCAGTGGGCGGCCTGCCGGGGGGGGAGGCCGGGTTGCTGGGCGTTGGCTTTGGCTTCGAGGCGGTATTGATAGAGGTGTTCGAGGAGGCGCAGGAGGATGCCGAGGGAGTCGTGGCGGGGGTTGCGGGCGTCGCGCAGGAGGATGGAGGGGTAGAGGGAGCGGACGTCGCAGTGGTGGACATCGCGGGCGAGGCCCTGGAAGAAGAGGTCGGTATAGCCGCCTTCGAAGGAGCGCTGGGGGGAGGGGGCGGGCAGAGAGTGGCGGGCGCGGAGGTATTCGCGCAGGAGGAGGGCCTCGATTTTGGCGGCGTTGCCGCGGACGCAGACGGTTTCGATGGGATAGGGGAGGAGCTGGCTCTGGGTGAAGTAGGCGGCGGCCAGGATGGGGGTGATGGCGGCGGTTTCGCGGATGTCGTCGCGGGTATAGCGGAGGAAGGCGGCGTGGTCGTCGCGGAAGACGCGGGCGATCTGGCCGCCGTCGAGATAGGTGCGGTTGTCGGCGGCGACGCCGAAGTGGCGGGCGACGGCCTTGAGGGAGTGGCCTTCCATGGCGCGGTGGGAGACATCGTAGAGGAGGGCGAGTTGATAGGTATCAATGATGTGGCGGCCGTGGATGTGGAAGCGGGGATAGGTGATGTTGCGTTCGGCGGCGGTGAAGCGCGAGGCGCGGGATCGGGGCGCGGAGCCGTCGCGGCCGAGGGCGAGTTTGACGCGGTGGCGCTTGGCGCGGGTTTCGATGTAGGGGAGATCGAAGCGGTAGATGTTGTGGCCGACGAGCACATCGGGGTCGCGCTGTTGGAAGATTTCGACGAAGCGGGCGAGCAGGGCGGGCTCGTCGAGGGTTTGGGCGTCGAGGATTTCCTCCCAGCCGCGTCCGTCGGAGAGGGCGATGGCGAGGATGCGGTCTTCGGCGCGGTCGGGGTTGGAGAAGTCGCGGTCGGGGGCGCTGTCGGTTTCGATGTCGAGGTAGAGGAATTCGAGGTCCTCGATGAGCAGGTCGCGGAAGGAGGTGCGTCCGGTGTCGAGGAGGAACTGCTGGACGGGGTCGCGGAGGACGAAGTAGGGGGCGGCGGGGTCGGAGGGGGTGCGTTGGGTGGTTTTGCGCAGGTGGGCGAGGGCGCGTTCGAGCGCGGCCCAGGCGGGGAAGCGGACGAGGAAGCGGAAGGGGTTGTCGCCGGCGAGGGGGGTGACTTCGGGGGCGGGGGTGAAGCCGTCCATGAAGCCGATTTGGGTGAGCCAGAGATAGGGCGCGAAGGGCTCTGAGCGGGTGGTGAGTTGGCCGTCGCGGCGCAGAAAGAGCGTCATGGAGTCGGCGGATTCGCCGGGGGCGTGTTCCACCGCCACCAGGCCCGGCTCCGGGGTGAAACCATAGAGCAGCTCGTCGCGTGTCAGGGGCTTCATGTGATGGAGCTTACCACAGGTTGGGGCGGGGACCAATGGGTTGTTTTTGGGGGGCAAGGGCGAAGCATCAAGCAGCAATATTCAACATCCAACATCCAATATTCAATAATCAATCTTCAATATTCACAGGAGAGGGGACATAGGGGTGGTGGCAAAGGGGGCGGGGATGGGGTATGGTTTATAT
>JAAZFE010000105.1 GCA_012511885.1 Lentisphaerota bacterium
CATGCCGCCTGAAGGCGGGACTACAAACTCGCGGGGATGTCAGCCCTTGCCAGGGCAGGCTTCCCGACCTCAACGGCGGAATCGTGCCAACGCAATTTCCTCCGAGATCAGGAAGTCTGAAATTATTGCCCGGTTCCCTGTAGCCGGTCTCGATGAGGCCGGGTGATTTTTACAGCCGGTCTCGATGAGGCCGGACCCTACTCGTAATCCACCTGCAAAATGTAGTAGTTGAACGGCGCCGGATCAGGGTCAATATACTGACCGGAAGTCAGCCCCGTCGCGTTGGTGGTCGCCGCCTCGAAGCCCTGCAGCAAATTCGTCATCCGCAGAATCCGATACTTCTCATCCACTCGCGGCTGCCAGTGCATGTCCGCCGTCGTCGGTCCCGCCGGCGTGGCCGGCGTCGAAAACTCGAGCGCGATCGGCGTGCGCTCGAACTCGTCGCCCACCACCTGGCCGCCGCCCGTCGTCTCCATCACGAGACGATACGTGTAATCGGTGCCCCCGCCCGCCCCACTGTCCACCACCGCGTAGATGCTCCCCGTCGCCGCGATCATCCCGGTGTTCACCCGCACCCATTGCGTGCCGTTCCACCGCTCCACCCAGAAACCGGCCAGGCCCTCCTCCGTTTCCATCTTCCACCGCACCACCACCTCGCCGCCGTCCACCCCAACCGTAAAGAAGGCCGACGACGGCGCCACCTCCGCCAGCGTCGTCACTTGCGCCACCGACGAATAATCGCTCACCCGGGACCCCTCTGCCGCTCGCACGCGGAAATAGTACGCCGTGTTGGCCGTAAGACCGGTCACCGCCTGGCTGGTGCCGGCCACCGCGCGGTTTTCATAACCGGGAACAAACGATGCCCCGCCGCCGCCACGCGTGCCCACAAAGAGGTCGTCCAAATAGCCTGTAGTGTTCTTCATCACGCGCACCTCAAACTTCAGGGTGCTGACACCCTCCTGGGGAATCACGTGATAAACCGCCTGGGTCCATTCATCGGTTCTGGGCAGATAAGTCGTCGGCTGAAGCACATCGCCGCTGACCATCCCGCCGGAGGTCCAACTCGACCAGATGCGCATGCCGCTGCCGTTGTTGTCGCACTTGTACCAGAAGCTCAGCTCATATTCGGTCTCGCCATCGCCGGTCAGTTGCACGTTCTGGCTGATGGCTGCCGTGGCGCTCGGCGCCGAACACTTGGCCGCGTTGGAACCCTGATGCGGCGAGGTCGTGTCGATGGAATAGGCCGTCGCCGCCGTCCAACCCGTGAAATCACCGGCTTCAAAACCCGGGTTCGTCAGCAGATTGTCCCCGCCGCCGCCCGACGCGTAGAATCCCGCGTATTCACTGACATCCAGACGATAGCCCGTGGCCTCCGCCACCGGGCTCCACGCCGCCGTGAAAGCGGTCTTATTCGTCGCACCGGCCCAAACCGAAGCGGGCGGCTCCAAAGGTAGACTGGACTCGCCCGAAAACTCGAACACCTTCACCACCGCCATGTGCTGCATGTTGGCCGCGCCGGAATCGCCGTAGAGAGCGGGTGGGGGAATGCCGTTGTTCCACGTGGCGCGGGTGTCGAAAATCATGCCGTTGGAGAAGGTATGGCCCCAACAGGAAACGGCTTGATGCAGCGCGTCCAGGCTGGGTGACGGCAGCACAAAGTCATACGGACGGTTGCGCGGCTCGTTCGAGTTCTGGTTGTTGGCCTGATCCGCCGGCTTGCGGGCATCACTCAAAATACCGGTCAGCGTGCCCAAGGCGCTTTCAGAGCGGTTCTGCAGATTGAGGTCGCCGCCCACCACGACATAGCCGGAGTTGAGCCACCCGTTGGATTGGATATGGCCGCGGATGACGGCGGCTTCGAGTTCGCGCCGATCGCGATCGGAGCTGAGTGCGCCGCCCTTGAGGTGCACGCTCACCGCGTAAAGTGACGTGCCATCCGGCAACGAAATTTTGACCCAGGGGAAATCGCGGTTGTTGGTATAGTCATTCGCCCATTCGCCGGTGTCCACAATGGGCCAGCGGCTGATGATGCCATTGGGGATGGCGGCGCCGCCGTTGCCATCGATGGATTCAACAAAGAAGTCGAAGTTGGCGCCGAAGTGCTCGTCCACCCACTGGCGATAGGTAATGCCGTTGGTCATGAGGAATTCTTGGATGAGGACAACATCAGGGCAGAGCGCTTCGAAGATTCGGGCGCCAGGCTCTTCGTAGCATTGGCTGTCCCCGCTCGTGAGGTTGGCGGACACAATGGAAAAGGCGTCGTTGTCGCGGATATAAAAGACCGACTGGGTCACAGCGCCCCCCGTGGCTCCCGCCACCGGGATCAGTTGCAACCGGGCGGATTCCGGGCCTTCGGGCAAGTCATCATCCAACACCGTCAGCACCAGATTGGTGGTGGTGGCTCCGGACGCCCGGAAGACAAGCGTGGTGTTCACGGTGAAGTCCACATCGGGCAACGCGGTTCCCGCCACGGCCACTTGTACAGTGGCATTGGCGGCATAGGACAGGGAAACGGGCAAGGTGACCGGTCCCAGACCTTCCTCTCCATAGACCTTGGCGCTTCCGAAGGAAACCTTGGGGCTGGCTTGGCTGACCGTCACGGTCATGGAGACCGGATCGCTCATGCCGTCTTTGTCGGTCGCCGTGAATTGGAAAATTGCCGTGCCGGTTGTTTCCGGCAAGAACAGGAAATCGCCCGTGTTCGTGTCGAAGTCCCAGAGGCTCGAGGACACGCTGCTCGAACAGCCATAGGACAAAATCGGATCGCCGTCGGTCATCGTGGCGGTGACTTGATACTCGAACCATTCCCCGACGGTCGCACTTTGGGGCGGGATGGCATTCATGATCGGCGGCGTGCCGGACGGACTGCTGAGCGTCGCGACCTGGCCGGTCGGCGAGTGATCGCTGACGCCGGCATCGTTGACCGCGCGCGCGCGGAAGTAATAGGTGGTGTTGGCGGTGAGCCCTGTGACCGCCTGACTGGTGGCGGAGACAGTGCGGTTGGAGTAGCCGGGGACGAAAGAGGGCTCCCCGCCTCCTCCTCCGGCCATCGGGGTCACGAGAATGTCGTGAATGTATAACGCGTGGCTGGGCGACGCGAACCGCAGACGGACACTGGAAGACGAGTCGTTCACGTTGAATGAGTAGGATGCGCCGGCGGTGCTGATGCCCGACCAGGTGGTGAGGTCGCTCCAGGTGCTGCCATTGTATTTTTGCAGTTTCACGGAGCGGCTTGTCGAACCTGCTGCCAGACCGACCGTGATGGAATCCACCGTATTCACGGGTGGCAGTTCCACAATGCCGGTGCTTGCCTGCAGTTGAATGCGCCCCATGCTGCACACGCCGTTTGCCGGTGCGGTCGGCGCAACAATACATTGGGTTAGCTGAACGGTTCCGGCGGGAATCACTTGCGACCATGAGTTATAGGAGGTTCCCTTGCTGATCCACGACTGAATATTTTCCGAAATATGGGGGTCATTGCTCCCGCCGCCGGAGTCACCGCCGAACGCGGGGTTTTCGCTGACATCCAACCGATAGCTGGTGGCGCCGGACGACGCGCTCCAGGCGGCGGTGAAAGCGGTGACATTGGTGCTCTCCGCCCAGATGGCGGTTGGAGCGGCTGGCGCGGCGTCGCTGAACGGCCCGCGCATCACCAGCGCATAGGGCTGGCTGCCGCCTTCGGGGACATTGCGCCCGTTGACGCGCACGGTGTAGGTCCCGGGCGCGCTGGCCACAAACTCGAGCATCTCGACATTGTTGGTGGCATCCAACTTGCCGAGGTTGTTCGGATAAAGTATCGTCTTGGAGGGGGTCTCAACCGTCAGATCAAGATCGTTGACGAGCTTCTTGCCGGCGCCGTAGGTGGAATAGAAATCAGAGTAGGCCATCGTCAAAATGAAAGGCTTGGCTTGCGCCTCGCTCACCACGATCGAAAACGTGTTGGTCTGCCCGGTGACAAGCGCGTTGTCGTCGTACAGCATCAGCGTGATGCCCTCCTCGGGCGAAAGCGTGGAATAGAGATCGAGGTGCCCCCAGCCCTGCACATTGCTCGGGCGGGCGGAAGGGATTTCCTTCGTGTCACCGGTTCCGTACTGTCCGGGCGCCATGTTGCGCGCGCCGTTGAGCAGCAGCGCTTTGACGAGTGCCGCGCTGGGATTCGTCCTGTCGTGTTCCTTGGCCAGCCACTCGCGCGTCAGCGCCGCCGCGCCCGACACCAGCGGAGTCGCCATGCTGGTGCCGCCCATATACAGATAATTGGTGTTGCCGGTGACGGTGCCCCAGCCCTCACCGCTGGCCATTTTGGAACGGGTGGAAATGATGTTGATTCCCGGTGCGATAATATCGGGTTTGATGCGGCCGTCCTCGGTGGGTCCCCGACTGGAAAATGCCCCTAACCCCATGTCGTTTCCGGTGTGCGGGCGCGAGGTGTAATCGCTCTTGATGGGCTCCGCCGGGTAATCACCGGACCAGAGGTCACCCCACCTATAGGTGGAATAACCTCCCGAGGTGCGATAGGACTCCGACGCTCCGACGGCGATGCAATTTTTGGCGGTGCCGGGAGAACAGATGGAGCCGAGGTCCACCACGCCATCATTGTCGGCATCCATGCCTTCGTTCCCGGCTGCCATGACCACCAGAAAGTTTTTATTGCTCCAGACATACTGGTCCAAATACCGCGCGGAATAGGAATATTTTCCGGGCGAATCTTCACCCCAACTGTTCGAGTGGATGCGCGCGCCGTTGTCGTACGCCTGCAGGAACAGAGTGCCAAGCTGATTGGGAATCCCGCTCAAAGAGCTTTGCGTGCCCTGCATGATGAGATTGGCTTCATAGGCGACCCCCCGGTATTTGCCGGTGGACATGCTCCCGCTGCCGAGTACCGAACCGGCGACATGCGTGCCGTGCGAGTTCTCATCCGCCCAGCTGTAGGTTGACCGGTATATGCCGGACAGCCAGCCGAAGCCGGTCACGCGTCCGGCGAAGTCGGGGTGAAGGGTGCTGGTATTGCCGGTGTCGAGCCCGGTGTCGCACACCGCCACCGTCTGCCCGGCCCCGGTCAGTCCAAGCGCTAACCACGCATCGCTGACATTCATCCGGCCGGCTTGTACCGCGACATCGTTGAACGGAACCCGCGGACGATAGGGCTCGATCCATTGCACCTCCGCCCAGCGGGAAATTGCCTCGACGGAATCGGGGGTTAGCGAAGCGCGAATCAACGCCCCATCGGGCGTCTCTTCGACGGCGGCAACAAAGGCATGGCGCATTTCGGCAATTTCGCGCGAGACCCGCACGCGGTCATTCGCATTGAACAGGATGATGATATATTCGTGGGACGCCTCGGCCCCGCCTTTGGTGAGCAACTTGCGGACGGAAGCGGCCCGTTTATACTCCGGCAGGTATTCGCCCACCCACACCACATCCGGCAAAGCCCCAATCTGCGCGATGGCCTCCGGCGGTGCCTGGATCAAAAAGGCGTTCTCCGGAATGTAGCCCTTGAGCTCCGCCCCCGCCTCTGCCAGCGCGGTCTTCCACTCCTCGCGAACCACGTCCTTGAACTGAACCAGCCAGGGCACCGTGCCCCGTGAGCTCACCTGCTGCATCGGCATCGGCTCGGCCGCCGCCATAAGCGCGCGCGACTGGGTGCGCGCCACCGCCCCGCTGGTATCAATCTCTCCCCAGTCCAAAAGAATCGGCGGCGAAGCTCCCCACGCCGACAGCGCCAACAGCCCCCCCAGCCATGCCCCCCGCCCCAACCAACCCTTGGTCCGGCCTCCCCGGCGTGTCATGTGGCATCGGTTCGGCGTCGGTTGGGGTGGCCTGATTTTCAAAGGGTGCTCCTTAACTTGCGTTTATGCACGCGACAAGTCCGGCCCGGATGCGAGGCGTGCGGGGTGAAGCTGTATGGACATACCGCGAACCCCGCAGAACAAAGCAGACGGGTTGGAATCGTCGCGCCTTGGGTCAACATGGATGAAAACTGAATTTTTCATGATGATTTCCGCATCATGCTGCCCTGCAGCAAATGACAATACCTTCATTCATGTTGATGAATAATCCGAGTTAATCAAGTTTGTTCCGCCCTATATGCCATCCCCAACCCTCGAAAGTCGAGGATAAACTCCCGCCTCGCCTATTTTTCAACCGCCACGCTGCCCGCCTGCCAAATTTTCCCGGTTGACACCCGGGGGTTTTGGGCATATGTTCATTACTGCAATCGCGCCATGTCGGCGCAACAACCTGAAAACAAGGAGAAAGAACATGCCTAGCCTGAATAATTCATCAACCTGTTTTTGAGGGGCGGTTTGGGATAAGAATTGGGTGGAATCGTTCTGCGGATGCTTTTGCATAGGCGTTGCGGGTCGAATAAGGAATTTTGAGCACAGCTCTCC
>JAAZFE010000001.1 GCA_012511885.1 Lentisphaerota bacterium
ACCCGTTGCAACTCCCAGATCCATGCCGCTCCGTCACCCAGAAAGACCATGTCCTCCGGCGGATCAGCAAAGCGTCGGCGGAATTCATTGCGCATCATGAGACCGAAGGGGACCGCACGCTGCGTGGTAGCCACATATGTGCTCGATTCCAGATCGCGCCAGGGTTTTTGGCCCGCAACCGGGTGTTGGGTAAAGATAACGCCCACCTTGATTTCATGGGTCCGGGCGGTGCCGTCGGGCTGCCGGCCTTTACGCCCTTTCAATTCGTTGCGCCGCAATGGGGCGCCGGTGCCGTCCACCGCAATATAGACCCGGGGCGGCTTGGCTTCTCCAGAGGGATGTCCGGCACGAAGAAACTCTTCCAGTTGCGGACCAATCCATTCGGCGAGCCGCGGGAACTGGCGGCCATCCACCTGCAGGCCGGTATAGGCGCAAAAGGAATTTGCCGCGCGCTGAAAAGGCAACTCGGCAGCCGCCCGTCCAATCAAAGCCGCCACGCCCGGAGTGTAGCCGTCGATCAGGCCCAGTGCTTCATCCAGCGGGAAACGGCCGCGGCCATCCTTGGAGCAGTGGTAATAGTTGCGTACGACTGGGACCGGCCCAAACAAGGTCTGAATGATGCGCTTTTGGGAGCTGATACGGCGTTCGCCCGGCTCGGTCTGGTCCCCCGGCACGCGCAAATCAGGCAACTTCAGCAACCAACCAAGGACATCGCGGCACAACTGTTGGGACGAGTCGCGCAGCCCGTGCTCCAACCAGGTAATATCCCCCAGCTCCTTCGCCTGCAGCGTGTCGGCTGCCGCATCTACAAACTGGTGGAACTCCTGCGCCCACTCATCTATGAGCGTGTGTGCTTTTTTTTTACGTTTGCACCGGGGCGCCAGACCTCCGCCTCCCGCTGCGCCACGTATTGCTCAACCAACTCCATGAACTGAGCATAGCCCTGAGTCCCTTGGCGAACGGTTTTGACCATGTCAGCGGGAATATGCCGTGTTTCATTGCGCCCGTTGCGCCAGCGTTGCAACTTGAGGCCGGTCACCCGGCCGCCTTGGCGACGCTCAGAAACCTTGCCTTGAATCATCACGGGGATTTGCCCCATTTGCGCCAGAATCTCCTGGCCTCGACGGTTTGGATAGGATCGTGTCTTCATAGCCTAGTAATCTAGGCTATAGTTGCGCGGACTGCAAGCCTATTTTGCGTTTCGCGCAAAAATCTGTCCTACACCCTCAAAAAAAAGGGACCGCATCGCGTCAGCCATGTGGTCCCTGCCGCGTTCCGCGCCGTACGGGCGTTCAACCGCCCGGGCGCGAAACGGAATATGTCGATATTTTACAGGTTGATGCCCAAGCCGGCCACGAGCGAAAGGTCGTTGCGCTCCTTGCCCGCCGCCGGACGGCTGTCATAGTCGTCCTGCAGCACCAGGCGCAGATTCACGCGGGAATTGACCGCGGCTTCGATGCCCAGCTCGCCCGACAGCAAATAGGTGCCAAAATTCGAGGCCTTGGGGGTGTATTTGACCGCCTGCCAGATTTTGGCCGTCTCGGACACCTGGCAGGTGTAGCGCTCGGCAAACCAAAGGGTCATGTAATGATCGCGGTCGCCGTCCAGGCGCTCCCACAGGTAGGCCGGGCCGGCTTCGAACGACAGCTCGCGCTTCTCGTTCTTGACCACGTAGGCGCCCAGACCCAGACCGGCAACCACGCGGTAATCAATCGCGGCAATCTCATCATGCACCGCCGAGAGGTCCACGGAGGCAAAGGTCATCTTGCTCAGGGTCTTCTTCGTGTTGGCATAGGCCTTCACGTCGTTCACCAGGCGGTCGGTCGCCCCATCCTTCTTGTCCTGGCCATAGTTGGCTTCCACGCCGGCCAAAACGGAGCCCAGACCTTCCTTCTCGCCTTCCGTAATCAGGCTGCTGTTCGCGCTCAGCGTTTCGCTGTTGCCATCCGTCAGGGTCAGGCCGGCATTGAACGATGTCTCAAAACCGCTCAGTCCTTCCGCCTGCGCGGCCGCAACCACGCCCAGCGCCAGCAATCCAATCATCAACTTCTTCATCTTGTTCCTTTCTTTCGGGTTCCAACAAACCAAAGGCTTGCGGCCAACGGGATCCATCCGCCGCAAGCCCCCTTTGAATTGACGGGCAACATACCTCATTTCTTTGATATGTCCAGCCCCTTCACGGAATTCTTTGCCGCCCGCCCCCGCGGCAAGGCCAACGGACAGCCAACTTATCCTGGATTATTCACGCGACAAGTCCGGCCCGGATGCCAGGCAAGAGGGGCGAAGCTGTATGGACAACCTGCGAGCCCCGAATAACACCGCAGACGGGTTGGAATCGCCGCGCCGAAGGGCAACAGGGGTGAAAAATAACTTTTTTCTAACTATCCGCATCATGCCGTGCCGAAATGAGTAAAGATGTTTTCATCCATGTTGATGAATTATTCAGGTTATGGCGCCAAACGGACACCAATGCCGAAGAAGTAACAGTCGGCGCTGGCCGGGACCGTATTGGTCAGGACATTGTTTGGCGGGGTGGATTGGACGTTGTCCATGTGCTGCGTATAGACCGCGGTGGCATTGGTAGTGCGCCAGATGGTGTACACCCGCCCCGCCACGCTCGGCCAGGTCAGTTCCACCTGATCCGTAGCGCCAATGCTCACATCAATATCCGTCACCGCCAGGAGCGACGACCCATTGCGCGGATCCGTTCCAGCAATGTATTCCGCCAGATTGCTCATCCCGTCGCCGTCCGCATCGGCATGGGGATCGGCGCCCGTCGCACTGCCGAAGTGCTCCTCCTCCCACGAGTCGGGTATTCCGTCGCCATCACTGTCGGTGGCGCTGCTCAATTCACCTTGATGAATCAGCACGTCATCCAGCCAGACCTGTCCCGCCCTGGTGCTGCTACACTTGTAATACAAGCCATAGTACGAGGTGTCGGTGTGCGTGGTGTCGCTGGCGGTGCCCGCCGAGGTCATGCCGCTGAAGAGTCCGTCCGTACTGGTTTTCAGCTCCCACAATCCCGCCGCCGTGCGGGTGACTTCAATGGCGACCGTCATGCTGGCATTCCAGTCCACGGCCGACGTCAACACGGTCGCACCGACCCCGCCGCCGGTCACCCGCCAGAGCTTGACCAGATCATCGGTGCCCGTGAAGTTGACCCCCACCGCGTAGCCATTGACGGCGGAGCTTGTAAGGTCGGCGGCCGAGCACATGAGATACACATGGAACCGATTTTCTCCGGAAGGATCCCAGTTGCCATTCTTCAGTTTGAAGCGCCAGGTGGTCGTATCCAAGGCCACGTTGTAGGACGGCTGGGCGTAGATATAGCTGACGGCGGCCACACTGCTCAAGTTGTGCTTGAGCGAACGGCTGCCCGTGATCGGGGCGGTCGTGCTGTTGGCCCAGTTGCCGGCGGCGTCCTGCGTCCAACCCACCAAATCGCCATCCTCGAAATCATCCTGCATGATGATGACGGGACCGGCCGGTTTTTCCTGATAGGCGGCGCTCAAGATGTTCGTCGCGTTGTTGGTGGTGGCGGTAACCACATCCGCCGGCTCCAGCCAGCCCTCGATGGACTTGAACGACACCGTATGGCTGCCGGCCGTCAGCCCCGTGACCACTGCCCCGCTGTTGCGCCATGCGCCGTTATCCACCCGCCACTGCGCGCCGGCAAAAATAGCGTCTTCCGGGGTCAGCGTTACCTTCAACGCGCTGCTCGGCGCGGCCGGCGTGCCAACCTGCCCCTTCAGTTGGATTTCATCCAGATAATAGTGATCAGCCGTATTAGCGGATGAGGCGTCAAAGAAAGTCACCCGCACCATGATTTGCGTGCGGACATCGGCCACCGTCAGCACGTAGGGTGTCCCGACGGGCTGCCGGTCGGCGCTGACAAACTCATTATAGTCCAGCTTGAGGTTGTTATAGCCATCGGCGATCTGGGTTCCCCACTTCGAGGGAACCCATGTGCTGCCGCCGTCATAGCTGACCGCCACATGGAGGTCATCGCCCGCGTCCGGCCCGTTGGCGGCAAACGGTATCGTCAGGGTGACATTGGTATAGCCGCTGATGTCCACATTGCTGAACAGAACCGTCGCATTGGCCGAACCATCGCTGGAACCGCTGAGGCGCAGCCCGTTGACGCCTGAAAGCGCCTTGTCGGTGCTGACCGTCACCACCGCGCCCTGCGGATCGGTTGTCCCGTCAGCGGTATTGTTCAAGTACACCGGACTCCAACCCCACGGATGGACATCGAGGTCATCAAAGCCTTGCGAGCAGATGCAGTCCGCGCCGACCAGTTGAATTTCATCATAGGTCGCGCTCAAGGTGGCGTTCTCGCCCGCGCCCAACGCGTGGCTGATCGTGGCTGGCGCGGTGTAGCCTGTCGTGGCCTTGAAAATGATGGAGTAGGTTTTGACGCTCAAATCCAGCACGGTGGCGCCGCTGTCATTCCAATTGGCGCCGCCATCCAGACTCCATGCCGCGCCAGCCGTCACCGCGCCCGCGGGCGACAAGTTGACCTTGATGGATCCCGGCAGCGCCGTATAGGCATAGCTGCGACTGACCGTCTCTCCGGCCGTCACCGTCGTGTAGGTGGTGGATGGCACGGTGTAGCCATCCACGGTCTTGAAGGTCAGATACTGCCTCCCGGCCAGTAATCCGGTTGCCGTCGCGCCGCTGTTGTACCACGTGGCGCCGCCATCCACGCTCCACTGCGCGCCTTTCGTCACCGCCGCCGCCGGGGTGAGAGTCACGGTCAAATTCCCCACCTGCGCCACATAGGTGCCAGTGGTCGTCACCGGGCTGCCGGCGATGGTCACGTTCACTTCCGCCGGCGTGGTGTGGCTGCCGATATCCTTGTACGTCACGGTATAGACGCCGTTGGTCAGATCCGACACCGTGGCGCCGCTGGTGTGCCAGGTGCCGCCGTTGATCCGCCACCGGCCATCGGTCTGGGCGGAAGCCGGTTGCAGATTCACGGTCAGCGCCCCGGAAGCCGCCGTATATGTCGCGGTGAAGGAGTTGGTCGCGCCAGCGCTCACCACGATGGAAGTCGCCGCCGGGGCCAGATAACCGGCCACCGGGCCAAAGGTGACTTGATACGGGCCGGGTACCAGCCCGGTGCGCGTGCTGCCGCTGGTGTTGGTGGTGCCCGCAATGATCCAGCGGCCCGCGCCGGCCGCGCCGGCTGGCGTCAGGGTCACTTTGACCGCGCCCGGAGCGGTGGTATCGCCCAAAAATCCCATTGCTTTCGTCATCACGGTCGCGCGGGTGGTTTCGTTCGTGATGGTTTCAAACGGGAAGCCCATCACAATGGTCCGGTAGGTCGCGTTGCTATATTGGATGATCGCGCCACTCGTGCCGCTCGCGCTGGCGCCATACACCGCGGCCCTGACCGCGCCGTTGCCCGCGCCCAGCACATCGGGGTAGTTGGCCGCGTAAATATCCGTCAGCAGATTGGTGTAATTGAACGCAATGGACACCCCGTTCAGGAAGCCGTTGGCCGTGCCGGTCACCTGGCCGGTATTGCCGCTGTCGGCGATGTATGTCGCGCGCAACATATCGGTCAGGAAGGTGATTTCCGCTTGAGTGGAAACCCCCGCGCGGCCCAAGTCCCAGCCGATTTCAGCGCCGGACACCAGCAACCGCCCGCCCGCGTTGAGATAACCCGTCACGGCCGTCACTTCGCTGGCGCTGAAGGTTTCATCGGCGGTGGACTCCTCGCCCAGCATCCAAACCACCTTGGCATAGCCGGTCAGCGTGGCAGCGCCGGTCACCAGCGTGTGGTCCATAAAATCAAACGTCTGCCCGGCCGCCGCCAGCGCGAGACCGTGCTCCTTGACGTAGTCAAAACTGTTGATCATCTTCGGACGCACCAGCGTCACCTGGCCGTTGAGGGCGTTGGCAAAGTAGCGGGTGGGCGACAAGGCGCTGTCGTTGCGGTCAAAGCCCGCCACCACCAGCACGCCCGCCTTGGCGCCGTTGGCGGTCACGCGCGCCCCGGCCAACTGTGAGTTGAGCGACTCCCCCCCCGCGTTCGTCGCGCACACGCGGAAGAAGATCGTCGCGCCAGGGTTCAGATTGCTGATGGTCTTGCTGGTGGCGGATCCGCCGGAAACCGTGATGGGATTGCCAAAACCGCGACCATCGGTGGACGTATAAATTATATACCCCTGCGGCACGCCGCCGCTGGCCGCCGTGCGCGTGGGCATGGCCCATGACACCGTCACCGCCCCCGCGCCTGAATTGACCGCCTTCAACTTGATGGGCCGGTCCGGCGCGTTGGTGTTGACGATGCCGCTGGCATAGTAACCGCTTAGATGCTTGACCAAACCGCGCACCGTGCCCCGTGCCAGCCATTCCCGCCCGACGGAGTGTTTCAGCACGGCGCAGTCATCGGCGTTGTCGTGGAAGGCCACCTCATTGATGGTGGTATCCATCTTTTTGAACACATTGTCGTTGAACGAGTTGTAAAGCTCGCCATAGGTGCTGCCATAGAGATAGGCGGTGCGGGAGCCCCAACTGGCGATCACGCCTGCCGTCACCCCCGCGCGCATGTCTTCGTTGCATTGCCGCGCCAGCGCCGCGGCCAGATTCGTCTGCGCGATATAGAAAGAAGGATAGTTGGCCTGGATGCGCGTGTCATACAACCCGATGGCCCCGCGCGCATCGCCCGAGCTCGAGCTCGCATTCGAGTGGAAGCCGATATACACCCGCCGCCAGCGCGGCCGGTCGTTAGTGCGGCACATCAGGTCCGCCATGCGCGCGGGCTGGCCGATGTTGTCGCTGCGGTCATCATAACCCGCCAGATCATACAGCGTGGCAGGTATGCCCTGCCCGATGGATTTGATGACCCAGAAGCGGCTGGACTCCAGCTCCGACTCGAAGCCCGACACGCCCGCCGACCCGCGCGCCGTGGTGCCCATGCCGTTGCCGAAACGTATGGCGTCGGCAATCACGTTGAAGCCCTCGGCACCCCCCGGCACGTAGTTGCTGATGTTCACGCACCCGTTGGTGCCCTTGGCAAAATGGTAGGTGCCCAGCCAAACCCAGCCGCAGCCCACCGCGCTGTGGTCCACCCGCACATCCGTCACCCCTCCGCTGTGATAGATCCGGTAAAGCTGGTTCGTCCGGTTGCCGCTTTGCAGCACCCACGTGTAAACCGGATAATCCCCCGCCGCGGGCAGATTGGGCCGATAGGTCGCCCACGCCGTGGTTTCCGAAGAATTAACCGTCGCGTAGCGGTACGACACCGCATCGCCGGGCTTGCCGTAATACACGCTGTTGGCCGAGTTGAACCACGTGCCGCCAAACGTCACCTGCCCGCGCGCAGTCAGGGTGGTGTCCATGTTGTCGAGCACCACCTCATTGGTTTGATAGCCCACCGGCCGGAAAGGCACGACGGTCGCCCCGGCCTTCCAGGCCGCCTCGGCAAAATAGTTGAGCTGGTCAATGTTGCCCATGTCCTCATTCACCGCGTACAGCAGCGGGCGTTCGGGAACCCAGGCCGTCAAATTGGAGTTCGCGCCGAAGCCGTGTCCCGCGCTGGTGAACACCACCACGCCGGAGAGCGGGCCCGCCGGCTGCTTGGCGGCCACCTGCGGCAGACCGGTTTCATCGGGCGTGGTCACCGGCAAATCGCCGCTGCCGGTTTCGCCGCTGCCGCCCTCGTCGCCCGGCTCGCCGCTCTCCTGCCCGGCCATGGTCCCCTTGGTCAAAATGGTGCCGTTGAAGCCCACGGACACAAACTGATCCGCCGTGTAGCTCATGCCGCGCAGATCATTGGTGGTGCCCGAGGTTTCCGTTTCCCAGTTCAAGCCGTCGGCGGAGGTCCAGATCACGCCGTTTTTGCCCGCGGCCCGGAACGCGCCCGCGCAATAGGCCACCCGGTACAGATAGGTGGAGTTGCTGCTAAGCGACCAGGTGATGCCATCCGCGGAACGCAACGTGCGCGTGTTGCCCACCGCCACGTAATAGCCGTTGCCATACGTCACGTCCGACAAATAGACCGGTGTGCCCGAGATACGCTTGGTCCACGCCACGCCGTTGGTGGAGGTCAGAATCGTGCCATTCGCGCCGCAGGCCACAAACAGCGGCGAAGGCGCGGACGGGTTGTTCGTGTCGCCCGTGCTGATGAACTCCGCGCCGTACCCCACCCCTTGCAGCGAATCGGTCACCCCCGAGGTCACGCTGCTCCACGTGATGCCGTCGGTCGAGCGGACAATCGCTCCGCCGTCGCCGCAGGCCACATAGATGCCGTTGCCATACGCCACACCGCGGAACAGCGCGTTGACCGGTGACGACCGGCTGACCCAGTTCAGCCCGTTGGTGGAGGTTAGAATCGCGCCGCCCTCGCCCACGATCACCCAGAGCGGGCCGTCGCCGTTCACGTTCATCAGCAACCCGCTCTTGCCGCTGGTGCGCGCGGTCCAGTTGATGCCGTTGGTGGACGTATAAATCGCGCCGCCCGCGCCGCTGGCCACGTGCAGGCCCGGACGGCTGCCCACGCCGTAGAAGTTGGCGGAATGCGCCGAGGTGCGGCCGGTCCAGGGCGCGGTGGCCGACCCGCCCGGGTCGCCCCCGCCCGGATCGTCCGGCGGTCCGGCATCCGCGCCGAACTTGTCGGCAATCAGGGTCCACAGCTCCGTCTGCCCGTAACCCTGCACCAGGTTCCAGATGCCGACCCCCCCCAGCCCCTTGGTGTTGGCCAAATCATATTTCATGCCCAGGCTGATGGCGTCATCATAAAAACACTGATAGGCCGTGCTGTTCGAGGTGTACAAAAAATATGGTACGCTGGCGCTGTCGTTCCAGCGCCGGCCGTATTTGGCGGCCTCCGATTTAGCCGCGCCGAAGGTCAGCGCCGCGGAATAGCTGCTGCCCAGGCTGGCCGCGCCAAGATTGGTGCTGGCCGCCGCCCAGCGCCGCCCGTAATAGGGAACCCCCAGCATCAGTTTGTCCGCCGGGAATCCCTTGCCCAGATAGTTGGTGATGGAATAATTGTCCGAACACCACGAATTGGCGCCGATCCATTGCGCGCTGCTAAACAACGGCGCCACCGGGCCGGGGGTCGAGCTGCCGGAGTAATAATAGTCATAGCCCATGATAATCGCGTAATCCATCCCCGCGGCATTATAGGCCGCCACATTGAAGTTGGCGCTCCAGTCCACCGCCGGCAGCGCGATGCTCACTTCATAATTCGGATTTGCGTCATGAAATTTCTTGATCAGGTTGGTCATGAACGTGGTCATCGCCGCGCCGGAGCCGCTCCAGGAGCCGATGGTTTCAAAATCAATGCACACGCCATCGCCCGCCCCCCCCGTGCGGTTGGTCATGGCCACCAGCAGGTTCCGGATCAAGTTGGTTGTGGCCGCCGGATTGCTCAAAAACTGTTGGTTGTTGGCCGAGCCGAACAGCGTCACGGTCAGCAACGCCTTGACCCCATGGCTATGGGCCGTGTCCACCATTGGCGTATTGTTCCACCCGTGCAGATCGGCCGCATTGCCGTTGGCCGGATTGACCTCATATGAAAAATAGGCCAAGTGGGTCAAATTGGAGAACTGATACCCCGCCAAATCATTGGCGCTGGCCCAGTACGGATGCCACCCCAACACCCGCTTGTTCGCCGCGATTTTGGGCGCACCCAGCACTCCCCGCGCGGCGGGGCGGCGGGGCCCGGCCGACTCGTCCCCGTCGTCAGCCACCACATCCCCCGGCGGCTCGCCGGCATGCGCCTCCAGCTCAAGCTGGTGCGCGCTCTTCCACTCGTCGAGATTGTCCGGCACGGCCAACGCGGCCTGCTCCACCTCAAAATCGCTCGCGCCGGCCGTGCGGGCCAGGGTGCGGGCCACACGCCGGGCATGGGCCACCTCGGGCGTCTCATCCACCGCCTCCGGCAGCACGAAGCGCGGCGCTTGCGGCCCGGTTTCATCCCAGGCATCCTGCCCCGCCAGGGCATTTTCCGCCTCGGGCGGAACCGCGCGCGCGACGCGCCGCTCCACCACCGGTTCCGGGTCCGCTGAAGCCAATCCGGCCGGCAGCAAAACGCCCAAAATACCCACAATGACCCCTATGCGACAGGCTCTATACATCATGATGGGGATTGTCAAAAACTGCCCTCCCCGAGTCAAGCCAGCATACGACTTTTCTTCAGGAGCGGCTTCCGGCTATACTGCCCGGCATGCGCGTAACTTTTTTGGGCACAGGCACCTCCTATGGCATCCCCATGCCGGGCTGCGACTGCCCGGTATGCCGCTCGCCCGATCCCCGCGACCAACGCTACCGCACCGCCATCCTGATTGAAGCCGGGGCCACCACCCTCCTGATGGATACCCCCCCCGACCTGCGCTCGCAGTGCCTCCGGCACGATATTCGCAAAATTGACGGAGTTTTGATGACCCATGACCACGCCGATCACATCTTCGGCTTTGACGATTTGCGCCCCTACACCAACCGGATGCCCGAACCCATGCCCGTCTGGGCATCGGCCGGGACCGCCCAAACCCTCCGACGCATCTTCCACTATCTGGACCGCCCCCCCATCCCGGGCACGTCTCTGGCCCGCATTCATCTGCATACCGCCGAGAGGCCGTTCGATTTCATGGGCTGCCGTCTGACCCCTCTGCCCGCGGAACACGGCCGCGCCGACATGATCGGCTGGAAAATCGAACGCGGCGGCAAATCCTTCGTGGCCATTCCCGACTGCAAAACCATCCCGCCCGCCACCCTCGAACTGTGCCGGAACGCCGACCTCGCGGTTCTGGACGCGCTGCGCATCCGCCCCCACCCCACCCACATGAATCTCGAGGAATCCGCAGCAACCCTGAGCCGCATCGGCGCAAAACGATCTTTGGTCATCCACCTCTGCCACGAGGTCTCCCACGCCGAAGCCGAAAACCTGCTGCCCGCAGGCATCTCCCCAGCCTACGACGGCCTCACCGTCGAGCTGTAACCCCCGCCTGCCGGCCGCGGCCCCCCCCCTCCCTCAAACCGTCTCAATGATCGAAGATCAACGAGGCTTCAACGAGGCTTCTCTTGATCTGCCCCCCGCCCTGCGGTATGTTTTAAGGATGAAGACGATACTAATTTGGCTGGTGCTGTCGTTGGCTTTTGCGCTGGACGCGGGGGCGCAATCGCCGCCGGAATCCCCCGCTGAAAACGGAGGCGCTGAAGTCTCCGCGCCCGTGCCAAAGCCCAAAATCGTGTGCCCCGAACCCACGTACAACTTTGGCCGCCAAAGCAGCAGCCAGACCGTCCGGCACGACTACATCATCCGCAATGAAGGCCACGTCAACCTGGAAATCCACAGCGTGCGCGCCTCCTGCGGCTGCACCCCCACCCAACTGGCCAACAACATCGTGCCCCCCGGCGGCGAAACCCGCGTCCATGTGCAATTCGATCTGCGCGGACGGCGCGGAACCCAAATCAAAAGTGTCATGGTCGCCAGCAACGACCCCGACACCCCGACCCTCTATCTGCAATTGCGCGGCGAGATCATGCCCGGCCCCCAGGCGCAGCCCGCCGCCGTATATTTCGGCCGCGTGGAATCCGGCGCCTCGCGCTCGCGCATGTTCCATATCGAATCCCAAACCGATCCCATCCAAATCCTGGACGTCAAAACTTCCGCGCCCGATCTGATCGTCACTTCCCACGGCGAAGTTCCCGACAGCAACGGCCTGCGCCACCGCTTCGAACTGACCATCGCCGACAGCCTGCGGGAAGGCACGGTCAGCGGACAGATCACCGTCACCACCGATCACCCCCATGATGGCGTTGTCACCATCCCCGTGGCCGCGCACCTGGTGGCGCCGCCTGCCGGACCATGACCCTCTCCCGCTTTCGCCTTTCAGCCCGCGATTTCGCGCAACTGGCGGGCGATTGTATCCTGCTGCTGCTCGGCGCCAGCCTCCTCGGCCTGGCCGTCAACACCCTGCGCCCGGAAGCCACCCGGCTGCCATGGAAAAGCGCCTGGGACCGCCATATCGAAACCCTCGCTTTCCGGGCAAACATCCCTGTGACCTTCCTGCAAGGCGTCCGCGACGCAGTGGCCGATCCCGCCACCATTGTTCTGGACGCCCGCGCCCTGGATGAATATCTCGAAGCGCATCTGCCCGGCGCCCGTCCCCTGCCCCTGCTCGAAGTCGAACAGCGCCTCATCGAATATGTTCAGCTCCTGACCTTTGAAACCCCCATCCTGGTCTATTGCGGCGGAGCCGACTGCGACGACGCGCTCGAACTGGCCAAGCGGCTGCGCGACTACGGTTTTCTCCATCTGACGCTCTATCCCGGCGGCCTTGCCGAATGGGTTGAATATGACGGGCCCACCCAATCCGGAGACGAACCATGATCCGCGCGCGCCCGCTGTTCCTCTGGCTGGCCCGCCTGGCCGTGGCCGGCATCTTTCTCGGCGCCTGCGCGGCCAAAATCCGCGACCCGGAGGCCTTCGCCCTCGCGGTCTATCGCTACCGCCTGCTGCCTGACATCCTGATCAATCCCGCCGCCATGATCCTGCCCTGGATCGAGCTGCTCGGCGCGGTGGCGCTCCTGTTGCCCCTGCGACGCGCCCGCGCCGCTTCCGCGCTCATCATCACCGGCATGCTTGCGGTCTTCACCGCGGCTATCGCCTTCAACCTCTTCCGCGGCATCGAAATCGCCTGCGGTTGCTTCAGCACTCGCGCCGATGCCGCCGTCTCCGACACCTGGAACCTGCTGCGCAATGGCGCGCTCATCTGGTTGAGCGCTGCCCTGCTCATGGACGCCTGGCCCCGCCCCACCCCGGTAAAAAAATCGTGAGCACGGCGCGCAACCCTTTCGTCTGGTCGCTCGAGCGCCACGATATGTTCCAGACCTGCCCGCGCCAATACTATTTTGCCTTCTACGGGGCCTGGGGCGGCTGGAACGAACAAGCACCCGCACAAGCCCGGCAACTCTATATTCTCAAGCGGCTCCATCCCCGCCAACAATGGGCCGCGCAACATATCGGTCAAGCCCTCGCCGACCTCATCCAGCACGCCCGGCAGCAGCCGGACGGCCCGGCCGAAACCGCCGCCAAGCAGGTGGAACTGATGCGGCAGGAATTCCGCGAATCACGCTCCGGCGCCTACCGCCGGGATCCCGCTCGCATCGCCGCGCTATATGAGCATGAATACCGAGTCGCGGTTCCCCCCGAAGACTGGAAAGCCACCGTGGACACCGTCGCCGTGGCCGTTCGCCAGATAGCGGCCTCCCCCTTCTGGAACGCGTGGCGGGACCTGCCGGATGATGCCTTCATCTTTCCGGAAACCCGGGCCGGCTTCGACCTTCGGGGGCTGCGTGTTCAAACCCGTCCCGATCTGGCGGTGTGCCACGGCGGCCGCGTTGTCGTGCATGACTGGACCGCGGCGGCCCTGCCCTCCCCGGCCCGGCGTCTGCGCATGGGTCTCCATGTCCTC
This sequence comes from Lentisphaerota bacterium, assembly GCA_012511885.1. GTDB lineage: Bacteria > Verrucomicrobiota > Kiritimatiellia > CAIQIC01 > Lenti-01 > JAAZFE01. The sequence continues at coordinate 13,431 of JAAZFE010000001.1, forward strand.
CTGGCCCTCGAACAATGGACCGCCGATCCCGCGGCCGTTCAGGCTGTCGCGTGGAATCTGCCTTTGGGAGATCAGGAAACCCTGACCTTCGATGCCGAAGACCTCGACACCATCCGTGAATTCATCATGGATTCCGCCGAGGAAATGCTCTTCCCCCTCGAAGACCCTCAACAGAATCTGGCCGGCGGCGGCGACCTGTTCGATTTCACCGACAATCCCGGGCACTGCCCGGCCTGCTCATTCCTGAAAGTCTGCCCCCGCTGGAAAACCTGACTCAGCGGGCGAACCGCCCATCACCACCCCGCCCGCCAATCACTCTGACCAAGAGTCTCAGACTTCCTGACCTCGATGGGGTTTTGGTGGATTTTGCGGAAATTGCTTTGGCACTATTGGGGGGCGCGACATCGAAAGGGACATGGCGGATTCTGTGAGTTGTTTTCCCCCGCTGGCTGTCGC
>JAAZFE010000106.1 GCA_012511885.1 Lentisphaerota bacterium
GACATCCCGCATGGGCGGGACAGGCGGACATTTGGGACGCCGCTGCGCGGCGGGAAAAAGGGGCGGGGAGGGGAGTTGCGTGATTGCCGAAATGCGGGAATGGGTAGGAAACGTCGAAAAACAGCGCAAAAATGGGCAAAAGTGGGTGGAAATGCGGAAAAAGTGGAAAATGGCGTAATTTTTTTGGGATTTTGTCCTGTTTTGAGGGGTTGGCGGGGGGGGGCTGAGGCTTATCATTGTATGGGGTAAGGGGTTGCGGAGTGGCGGGGGATTTTCGCGTCGAGGGGGGTGAATCGGCTTGAGTTGGGGGTGGGCTTGGGCTATAAGATGGGACTAGACTTTTCCGAAGAAAACCTCGCTTGTGAAACCTCGATTTACCCATTTGCATTTGCATACCGAGTACAGCCTTTTGGATGGCTTGTGCGCGCTGGACCGGGGGAAGGATCATCGCAGTCCGCTGATGGAGCACGCGCAGAAGCAGGGTCATGTGGCGCTGGCGATGACGGACCACGGGAACCTGTTCGGGGCGGTGCCGTTTTACAAGCAGGCGCGGAAATACGGGCTGAAACCGGTGCTGGGGTGCGAGGTGTATGTGACGCCGGGGAATCACCGCGAGCGGGTGCTGGTGAATGGTCGGCAGGCGAATCACCTGGTGCTGCTGGCGGAGAATGACACCGGGTTCGCGAATTTGATGCATTTGGTGAGTTTGGCGCATTTGAACGGCTTTTTTTACAAGCCGCGGATTGATCGGGCGCTGCTGGCGGAGCATCATGAGGGGCTGATCGGGTTGTCGTCGTGCCTGAAGGGGGAGGTGCCGGAGGCGCTGATGGACGGGCTGGAGGAGAAGGCGCGGAAGCTGGCGGGGGAGTATGCCGAGATTTTGGGCAAGGATCGGTTTTATCTGGAGTTGCAGGATCACGGCATGAAGGAGCAGCAGCAGGTGAACCGCCGCATGGTGAAGCTGGCGGCGGACCTGGGCCTGCCGTTGGTGGCGACGAATGATGTGCATTATCTGGAGGCGGGCCACGCGCTGCCGCACGAGATGATGCTGTGCATGCAGACGCAGGCGAAGTGGAGCGACCCGAACCGGATGAAGTATGGGTCGGACCAGTTCTATTTAAAGAGCGAGGAGGAGATGCGGCAGCTTTTCGGGGAGCTGCCGGAGGCGCTGGAGAACACCTGGAAGATTGCAGAGCGGTGCAACGTGAGGCTGGAGCTGGGGGGGCAGCAGAATCCGCATTTTCCGAATTATCGGTGCCCGGAGGGGTTGTCGCACAAGGAGTATTTGACGCAGATTGCGGTGGAGGGGTTGCGCCGGCTGTATGGAATCGAGGACTGGCTGAAGCCGAAGGATGAGCACGAGAAGGTGGTGGCGCAGCGGCTGGCGCACGAGTTGGGGGTGATCGAGAAGACGGGGTTCCTGAATTATTTTCTGGTGGTGTGGGACTTTATCCACGCGGCGAAGCAGCGGGGGATTCCGGTGGGGCCGGGGCGCGGGTCGGGGGCGGGGAGTCTGGTGGCCTATGCGACGGGGATTACGGGGATTGATCCGCTGAAGTACGGGCTGATTTTCGAGCGGTTTTTGAACCCGGAACGGATCTCGCCGCCGGACTTTGACATTGATTTCTGCCAGGCGCGGCGGGGCGAGGTGATTGACTATGTGCGCCAGCGCTACGGGGAGGATAGCGTGGCCCAGATCGTTACCTATGGGACGCTGGGGGCCAAAACGCTGATCCGAGACATCGGGCGGGCGATGGAGATTCCCCTGCCGGAGTGCGACAAGCTGGCGAAGATGATTCCGGAGGTGGCGGGCACTACGCTGGAGTCGGCGACGAAGGAGAGCGTGGATTTCCGCGACGCGTGCCGGTCGAACAGTTGCTGCCAGGACATTATGCAGTTCGCGCCGCATCTGGAGGATATGCCCCGGCAGACGGGCACGCACGCGGCGGGGGTGGTGATTGCCGAGCGGCCGCTGATCGAGCTGATTCCGCTGACGAAGGACAAGGACGGCAACGTGATCTCGCAGTGGGAGGCGACCACCCTGGAAGAGGTGGGGCTGCTGAAGATGGACTTTCTGGGGCTGAAGACCCTGACGGTGGTGCGCGAGGCGTGCGACAATATCAAACTGACGCACGGGCTGGATTTGGATCCGGAGGCGTTTGCGCTGGACGACGCCAAGACGTTTGAGCTGCTGGCGCGCGGAGACACGGTGGGGGTGTTCCAGGTAGAGTCGGAGGGAATGCGCGATCTGCTGCGGCAGTTGCAGATCAACCGGATCGAGGAGCTGATCGCGATGATCGCGCTGTACCGGCCGGGGCCGATGAAGATGATTCCGGAGTTTATCGCGCGCAAGCACGGGCGGGTGGAGATTGAATATCCGCATCCGCTGCTGGAGGACATTCTCAAGGAGACCTACGGCATCATGGTCTATCAGGAGCAGGTGCAGCAGGCGGCGGGGGTGCTGGCGGGGTTTACGATGGGGCAGGGCGACATTCTGCGGCGGGCGATGGGCAAGAAGCAGGACCGGGAAATGGCCCAGCAGCGCAAGGCGTTCATCGAGGGCTGCGTGCGGCAGAAGACCTGCGACGAGGCCAAGGCGGCCAAGATTTTCGACCGGATCGCAGAGTTCGCGTCGTATGGCTTCAACAAGTCGCACTCGGCGGCCTATGGCATTTTGACGTTTCAGACGGCGTTTTTGAAGGCGAACTATCCGGTGGAGTTCATGGCGGCGATGCTGTCGTCGGAGATCGGCAACACGGACAAGCTGCCGGTGCTGGTGGCGGAGGCGCAGCGGATGGGGATCCGGGTGCGCCCGCCGGACGTGAACGAGAGCGGGCTACGCTTTACGCCGGTCAAGGATTCGATCCGCTATGGCCTGGCGGGGGTGAAGGGCGTGGGCTCCGGGGCGGTCGAGGCGATCCTCCGCGAGCGCGAGGACAACGGGCCGTTCAAGGGGATGGTGGATTTTTGCGAGCGGATGGACAGCGCCGACGCCAACCGGCGGGTGGTCGAGGCGCTGGTGAAGTGCGGGGCGTTTGACTACACCAAGCGGGCGCGGGGGCAACTGTTCGCGGGCATCGAGAGCGCGCTGGCCTATGCCGCGCCGAAGCGGAAGGACCGGGCGACGGGGCAGGCGTCGCTGTTTGACACGGTGAACAAGGAGGACGCGGCGGGGGCGCTGCTGACGGACGAAGATTTGCCGATGGGCGAGCCCTGGACCCAGCGGCAGATGCTGGCGTTCGAGAAGGAGCTGATCGGGTTTTATATTTCGGGGCACCCGCTGCTGGATTGCGCCTGGACGCGGGAGAAGTTCAACCAGTGCACGGCGGGGGAGTTCGCGGAGATGGCGCCTTATACGCGGGTGCGCATTGGCGGGCTGGTGGTGAACGCGCAGAAGCGCTACACGAAGCCGCGGGGGAACACGCCGCCGCGCGAGATGATGTCGTTTCAGTTGGACACGCTGGATGGCACGGTGTCGGCGGTGGCTTTTCCGGAGGCCTATGCCCAGTACGGCGAGCACCTGCAGCCGGACGCGGCGGTGATGCTGTGCGGCAGCGTGCGGCAGGACAACGGCGGCGGGGGCAACGCGCTGTGCGTGGATGAGATTTATCCGATGGAGAACGTGCCCGCCCTGTTCACGCGGGGCGCGAGTCTGCATGTGAACGTGGGCACGTGGACGGATGAACGCATGGCGCGGCTAAAAGAGATTCTCAAGCGGCATCCCGGCAAGACGCCCATCAACATTTGCCTGCTTTATCCGGACAACGCCAAGGTGTTTTTGCGGGTGGACAAGAAGTTGCGGGTGACGATGTCGGAGGTGTTCGTCAAGGAGTGCAAAGGCCTGATCGAGGACATCTATGTGCAGCCGATTGCGTCGGCGGGGCTGACGGAGCCGAAGGAGCCGGCCTGGAAGCGGCGGCGCAACGGCAATCCCCGTTAGCGCATTTCTCGGTTTTCTGTGGCCGGCCTCGGTGAGGCCGGGCGCGGTCAGCGAGGGAGTTGGGTGAGCGCCCACTCGTAGAGGGTGCGGGCGGCCTGGCCCTGCCAGCGCAGGCCTTCGAGGACGTGGCCGGCGGCTTCGGGGAAGCTCCACGAACTGACCGCCACCAGCGCGGCCGTCAATGAGAGGGCGTTGAGCGCGTAGATGAGGGCCAGCGAGAAGAGGCGTCCGTGTTCGCGGATGTCGGGTTGGCCGACGGTCAGGAAGCGGATGGTGAAGGTGAAGTGGAAGGACCAGGTCAGTCCGATCCAGAAGAGGAAGACGGGCGCGTAGGGCTGCACGACGGGGAAGAGCCAGGCCGACAGCACCCAGAGCAGGGCGACCCCGAAGGTGTAGAGCGGGAAGAAGTAGGGCGAGAGCGTGACCCAGGCGTTGTTGCGGGTGACGCGCACGCTGCCGCCGTAGGGCGTCACCCGGAGGCGCGACGCCCGCCCGCCGAACAGCACGCTCCAGAACGCGTGGGTCAGCTCGTGGCCGAGGATGTAGGTGCGCGTGAAGGGGGGCAGCAGGAGCCAGATGAGCGCCCAGATGGCAATGCCGGCCACGGTGGCAAAGGCCGGCAGCATGGGCAGGCGGGTGGGCGATTGCCCCAGAATGCACAGCGCCCGCCAGAGCGTCATGCTGAGCGCCACGCAAACCGGCAGGAGCGCGAGCCCGAAGACGAATTTGGCCAGACGCAACTTCATGGCGGCCATTCTACCCGGAATGTTGCCGGGGCCAAGCCCGACCCGTCAGTCAAGAGGGGCGCGGGCAACCTTCAAATGAGAGCATTTTCATCAATTCTGTAGTCGTTTTATCTACTGCATTGGGCTTGGCCGTCGTCAGGCTGCATCGAAATAGCGATGCTATTCCTGTTTCGCCTTCCTTGGCCCAGCCCCAATTCGCTACGACCTCCCGGCTACATTATTTCTTCAAATGCTCTAGCCTGAATAATTCATCAACCTGTTTTTGAGGGGCGGTTTGGGATAAGAATTGGGTGGAATCGTTCTGCGGATGCTTTTGCATAGGCGTTGCGGGTCGAATAAGGAATTTTGAGCACAGCTCTCC
>JAAZFE010000107.1 GCA_012511885.1 Lentisphaerota bacterium
AGTATCGCATTCATCCGGTGTTGCTCCTTTGTTTTTGTAGATGATTCCGATGGTATCGGAAAAGGAAGCCAACACCCACTCTGTCTCCCCTTTTCAGGGGTACCGGACACCTGCCCTAATAGTAATAAGTGAGAATGAAATTTAGCCTGGATAATTCCCGCGACAGCCTGCTGCACCGCAGCCAAGCGAGGTCGTTTCAGCCAAGTTGATGATTACTGACTTTAGTCTCCGCCTTTCAGGAACAAATGGCGGTTGAGCGCGCTGACGTACGCCTTGGCCGACGCCATCACGATATCAATATCCGACCCTTTGGCCGCCACGATCTCCTTGCCGAAACGAACCTGAACCGACACCTCGCCCAGGGCATCTTCACCATGAGTGACCGCCTGAATGGCAAAGGACTTCAGGTCGCCCTTGATGCCCGTAATGCGGTCAATGGCCGTGAGCGCGGCTTCCACCGGCCCTGAACCCGTCGCCGAATCCTGAGAGACCTCGCCGGCCTTTTCGATCTGGATGGTAGCTGTCGGAATCGTCTGGTTGCCCGCCGTCACCTGCAGGCGACGAATGGCATAGACCTTGGGAACATCCGACAGATGCTCGCGCAGCAGCTCGACGATGTCGTCGTCGTACACCATTTTCTTTTTGTCGGCCAGAGCGATAAACGCGTCATAGACCACTTGCAGTTGCTCGGGGTTGATCTTGACGCCCATCCGGGTGAGGTGGTCGGCAAAGCCCGCGCGTCCGCTGTGCTTGCCCAGCACCAGGTCGGTGCCGGTCACCACGCCAACGTCCTCGGGACGCATGATTTCATACGTTTCGCGGTGCTTGAGCATGCCGTCCTGATGGATACCCGACTCATGGGCAAACGCGTTCGCGCCCACGATGGCCTTGTTGCGCTGCACCATCATCCCGGTCAGTTGACTGACCAGGCGGCTGGCGGGAAACAGTTCCGGCGTGCGCACGCGGGTCTGGATGCCATAATGATCGGCGCGCACCTTCAGCGCCATCACCAGCTCCTCGAGCGAGCAGTTGCCCGCGCGCTCGCCAATGCCGTTGATCGTGCATTCAACGCCGCGCGCGCCGCACTCGATGGCCGCCAGCGAGTTGGCCACCGCCAGACCGAGGTCATTATGGCAGTGCACATGCACCACCACATCGTGCAGCTCGGGCACATGCTCATGCAGATAGGTCAGCAGTTTGCGGAACTCGTGGGGCACCGTAAAACCAACCGTGTCGGGAATATTGATGGTGGTGGCGCCAGCGGCAATCGCCGCCCGAACCACCTCCGCCAGGAATTCCGGCTCCGTGCGCGACGCATCCTCCGGGCTGAACTGCACATCGCGGCAGAACTCCTTGGCATAGCGCACGCCCTCGACCGCCTGACGGATGATCTCCGCCTTGGCCTTCTTGAGCTTGAACTTGCGATGAATCGCGCTGGTGGCCAAAAAGACGTGAATCCGCGCCCGATCGCCCGCCGGCTTGAGCGCCTCGGCACAGGCCTCGATGTCCTTCTTGACGCAGCGCGCCAGACCGGCAATGCGGCAGGTCTTGATTTCGGTGGCCACGCGCTTCACGGCCTCGAAGTCGCCGGGCGAAGCCGCCGGAAAACCGGCCTCGATAATATCCACGCCCATTTTTTCGAGCTGACGCGCCACCTGCAGCTTTTCGTGAAGGCCCATGCTGGCGCCGGGACACTGCTCGCCATCGCGCAGAGTCGTGTCAAAGATAATTACGTGTTCTGGTTTTTTCATCTGGTCATATTCCTATGATTGAAAGGCTGGCGGCGGGCATAAAAAGACCCGCCAAATTCTCATGTGGCGGGCTTTCCGGGGAGCAGACGGCTCCAGGACTTATCCAACGCAACACCCGTCGCCCGCCGTGGCACGGGTGTCGCCGCGCAACGCCAGAAGAGCCAGGAGCTGGATGGACGCAATCTTCATTTCGGGTGGGACTAAACCACGCGCCCCCCGCCCTGTCAAGCGCCCGCGCCAAGAATCTCACGCCCGCCCGGCCGCCGGTCTCAGGCGGCGCCACGATGGAGCCGCGGATCCAGCGCATCGCGCAGGGCGTCGCCCAACAGGTTGAAGGCCAGCACCACCGCAAAGATGGCCACCGTCACCGCTGTCAGCTCCCACCACATGCCCTGCCATAGACGCAAACGGGCCGACGAAATCATCGCGCCCCAACTCGGCTGCCCTTGAGCGCCAATGCCCAGAAAACTGAGAAAGACCTCCGTGCCGATGGCCGCAGGAAAGCGCAATGTGAACGACACCAGAGCCACGTGAATCACGTTGGGCAAAATATGGCGAAACAAGATGCGCACGTGCGAAAAACCCAGTGCGCGCGCCGCCTGAACATAGCCGCGCTCCTTCTGCTGGATCACTTCCGCGCGGATCAGGCGGCAGACCCCCACCCAGGTGGTCAGGCCAATCGCCAGAAAGACGCCCAGCAGCCCCTTGCCCACCACCATCGCAATGGCCAACACAAACAGCAGCCCGGGAATGGCCGCGAAGGTGGTGGACAGCCAGACCACGAGATCATCCACCCGTCCGCCAAAATAGCCGCCCAGACAGCCGAGCAAAATACCGATGGGCAAGGCAATCAGTGAGGATACCACGCCCACCTGAAACGCAATGCGCGCGCCCTGCACCAGCCGCAACAGCACATCGCGTCCGAGGCCGTCGGTGCCCAGCCAGTGCTGGGCGCAGGGGGCCACATAGCGCGCGGAAAGATCCTGCGCCTGCCAGGGGGGGGGCAGGTCGTGCCAGACAACCCAGGCATTCGAGAGCTCGCCCCAGAGCGCCGTCAGACAAAACACCGCCAGCACAAACAGGCAGGCGCGCGTGCTCCGGCGCGCCCACAAATTGCGCAACGCCGCCCGCCAGAACGAACCGCCCGGCTCAGCCATTACCGCGCTCTTCACATCCGGCGCATTCATGACAGCTTGACCCTCGGGTCCACCCAGGCCAGCGCCACATCCGCCAGAATATTTGCCGCGGTAAACAGCAGCGCGCCCACCAGCACCACCGCCCGGACCACATCCACATCCGCCGAGTGAATCGCGTTGAGGCTCAGATAGCCCAGGCCCGGAATGCCGAAAAAGCTCTCGAGCAGCACACTCCCGGTATAAAGAAACGGCAGCGCCAAAGCCACGTTGGTGATGACCGGTCCCAGCGCGTTCCGCAAAACGTGCTTGAAGAGGATGCGCCCCGGCCCCAGCCCCTTGGCCACCGCCGTGCGCACATATTCCTTGTGCATCTCTTCGAGCAGCACCGTGCGGTAAAACCGCACATTGACCCCCAGCCCTGTCGCCACGCCAATCCATACCGGCAGCAGCAGATGACGCCACGACTCGAACCCCCACACCGGAAACCAGCCCAGCTTATAGGCCAGCACATATTGCCCCACCACAATCCACACCAGATAGTTCACGCTCATCAGCGCCACGCACACCCCCACCAGCGAGCGGTCCAGCCACGACCCCCGCCGATAGGCGCACAGCAGCGCCAGCGTCAGACTCACCGCCAGCTCCACCAGCAGAATCGGCACCGTCAGCATCAGGCTCGGCCCGATCCCCGCGCGCAGCAGCCGCGTCACCGGCTGGTTCAGGCTGGTGCTCACCCCGAAATCCAGCCGCAACAAACTACATGCGTAGTGCAGCAACTGGCTATCGAACAGATGCCGCGTGCGACGCTCGAGACGCACCTGCCAGATTTCCACCGCCGCGTCCTCCGCGCGCAAATCGTCGTTTTCCACGCTGTGGAAAACTTTTTTCCATAGCGTGGAAAAACTCCGAATTTTTTTTCCATGGCGTGGAAAATCGGCCCGCTGCCCGCGGACGGTCAGCCGCCAGGTTTCGCCCTCGGGCAACGGGAAGGCGTAAGGGATGCGCAGGGTTTCGCCCGGTTCGAGCACTAGCGGCCCGCTCTCCCCCGCCCCCCATTGCGCGCGCACACTGGGGGGGGCCTGGGCAAAGTCCACCGTTTCGAGCGCGCGCGTCGCGGTCCAGCGCCCCCAAAAGAGCGGCTTGTTGTACCCTCGGGCGGCATCGAACTCCTCAAGCGACAACGCCCCCGCGTTCTGCCCCAGCACCATGGCCGCCGGACTGCCCCCCACCACGTTAAACAGAATAAACGTCAGCAGCACCACCCCCGCCACCGTGGGGATGGCTTGCCAGGAACGTCTGAGCACATAGCGCCACATATCCGCAGTATGCACCAGCCAGGGGCCATTGAGCAACCGGGATACCGGGATGCCCCCCCCGCCCCCTCGCCTCGCTCAGCCCTGCCAGAGCTGCAAGAGACGCTGCGCGAGAGCGTCGGGATCCAGGTCGGAGGTGTCGAGCTGGTGCGGCACGCGCGCATAGGCCTCCACGCGCGAGGCCAACAGTGCGCGGATCTGCTCCTCGCGGTCCTCGGTCTCGAGCAGCGGGCGGCCCCGCGAGCGCGACGTGCGCTCCAAGATCACTTCCGGCCGGGCGGTCAGGCACACCAGCACACCGTTGGCGCCGAGCGCCTCCAAATTGGCCGCGCGCAACACCACGCCGCCACCACAGGCAATCACCGATTCCTCGAGCCGCCCCCCCCACTCGACCGCCAGGGCCGACTCGAGATCGCGGAACGCCTCCTCGCCGTCTTCCGCAAAAATCCGGGGAATGGGCTTGCCGGCCCGCTGGGCGATCTCGGCATCCATGTCATAAAACGGACGATTCGCCAGCGCCGCCACGCGGCGGCCCAGCACGCTCTTGCCCGTGCCCATAAAGCCGGTCAAAACCAGATTGCGCCGTTCGTTCATGATGGGATCGCGATAACCAAACGCCGCCGCCGCGGTCCTCGCTGCGGCCGGGCCGGTCTCAGGTGATGGCGGTGCGCGTCACGCGCAGCAACACCTTCCACATCTTCTCGGGCGTATCCGCTTCGAGCAGCTTGGCGCGGTTCTCCTCCTTCTGGAAAACCTGCGACAGCCCCGAGAGAAGCTTGAGATAGAACGCGCTGGCCGCCGTGGGAATCACCATAAAAAAGATGATCCGCGTGTCAGCCTGGCCGGCGGGGTCAAATTTGATGCCCTTGGGCGTCAGCCCCAGCGCCAGCGTCAGCGCGCCCCCCTCCACGCAACGTACGTGGGGAAACGCCAGGCCGTGATCCATCGCCGTCGGAATAATCGCCTCGCGTTGCAACGCGGTCTCCCGCAGCTTCGCGGCGTTGTCCACAAAACCTTCGTCCTGGAGCTTGTTGCACAGCTCGCTCAGGACGGACTCACGATCGGTGCCGGTCAACGCCGGGATCATCAGCGTGCTGGCCGAGAATCGTTCAATGCCCACCTTGGGCGGATCGCTCATCCGCGGCGGGCGCCGCAGGCTCTTGGCGGTGTCGGCCGGATAAAACAACAGCCGCGCGCAGGACGGACACTGATACATCTGCTCGGCGCCATGCACCAGATGCACCAGCGCGACCGGCAGTGTGATGCCGCACGCCGTGCAGACGCCGTTCACGATCGGCACAATGGCCAGCGCGCTGCGCCGCAACAGGCGGTCGAACTGCTGAAGCACTTCGGGTTTGAGTTCCGCTTTCAGTTTGCGGATGGATTCGTCGAGCTGGCCGAGTTGAGCGCCGGGCATCCCGGCCTCTTGCTGGGCGCGGGCGATCACGAGCTCCTGTAGTTGAACAAGAAGGTTGATTGTAGGTTGCATTGACATCGGAGACACCTGCCCGGATTTTTGACTTGTCCTCATAGGTTTACATCCCGTTGAAAGCCCTGTAAAGAAAAATGCAAGAAAAATGCAACTTGACAATTCTGCCGCGGAAATCGCCCCCGGCGGACGAGGACCCGCCCGGCCCGTCGCTGCCCAAGCCGCTCGCCTTCATCGTCCCGCGCTCCGCTGGGCCGGGGGCTGCCGGGGCGCGTCGAGCCAGTGGCGGCGGCGCTCCGGCGGCAAGCGCTCGATGGCATAACGCAGCATGGTCCGCGGCATGCGCCCCGCGAACCGCCCCAGAAAATCCTCCAGCGCGGCCGTATCGCGCTTGCCGGCCTCGCGCAGCATCCAGCCCGTGGCCTTGTGCATCAGGTCCTCCGGATCCCCTAGAAACTTCTCCGCCAGCCAGAACGTGTTGGCCAGATTCCCCTGCCGGATATGCGCGAGGGTGGCCACCATGGCGATGCGCCGCTCCCACAAATCGGGCGATGCCGCCAGTCGCGCCAGCACCCGCCGCCCACCCCCCGCCGGCAGATGCCGCCCCACCACATTGGGTGCACTGGCATCCACCAGGTCCCAGTTGTTCACGCGCCTCGCCCGGGCCAGATACAGGTCAAAAACCGCTTTGCGCTGAACGGCCGTCCCCCGGTCATAGGCCCGCGCCAGAGCCAGCACCGCGAACAGCCGCGCCTCGTGAAAGGGCGACTCGAGCAACTCGCCGGCCACCTCCAGCGGCACCTCGGCAAAGCCCGCCAGCACGCCCCGGGTCTGGGGCACCTTCAGCCCGAGAAACACATCGCCCTCGCCATATTCACCGGGGCCGGTCTTGAAATAGCGCCGGGCATGTTGCGCCTGCTCGGGATCGCCCAACCGCTTCAGCTCGCGCAAAACCGCGGCCGCGGTGGCAGTGGTCGGGGATGAACTCACTTGAGCACGTCCAGCACCGGTGTGGTAAACGCCCAAATACCGTTCTGCTTCCCAATGCGGTCGCGCAGCTCCTGCAGCCGCTCCATCAGCCGCGCGGCGGTGGCCGCGTCGAGCACCGTGGCCGTGCCTGAATTGGCCCCCGGCCAAACGTGGCTGTCCATCCGGGTGCCGCTGAGCGGGCCCCGCCCCGTCATCCGCTTCCACCGCGAAAAACCGACAATCTCCAGCTCGTCGAGCAGCGCCTGGATTTCATCGGTCAGCACGATGTCATGCATGATCCAAACCACCTTCACGCGCGCGCTCCTTTCTCCATCGCGGCTGCGACCTGTCTCCGTTCCTCCCGCGAGTGTGCCAGGCTGTACAGAATCGGCACCAGCACCAGCGTCACCAGCATCGAGAAAACCAGCCCCCCCGCGATGGTCGCCGCCATCGGCTTCCAGGTCTCCGAACCTTCCCCGCGGCTCAAAATCATGGGCAGCATCGCCAACGATGTGGTCATGCTGGTAATCAGCACCGGGCGCAGACGCGATTGCCCGGCATGGACAATGGCATCATGCAGGGATTCCCCGCGCGCGCGCAACAAGTTGATGTAGTCCACCAGCACAATCGCGTTGTTCACCACCACCCCCACCAGCAAAATCATGCCAATGAACGACATGATGCTCACCGTCAGTTGCAACACCGTCAACGAAATGGCCACCCCCGTAAAGGCGAAGGGAATCGCAAACAGGATCAGAAACGGGTCCAGCAGACTTTCAAACTGCGCCGCCATAACCATATAGACCAGCAAAATGCCCAGCACCAGCATCAGCGTCATCTGCCGGAACGACTTCTCCTGATCCTCCGCCGTGCCGCCAAAATGCATGCCAATGCCCGACGGCAGCGGCACCTCGGCCGCCAGCCGGCGGCGCAAATCGCGGACCACTTCGCCGCTGCTGCGTCCGTAAACGTCGGCGGTCACCTGCACCTTGCGCTCCTGATTGCGCCGGTCAATCTGCAGCGCCCCCAGCGTCTCGCGGATATCCGCCACGCTGTCCAGCCGGATTCGCCCGCCGCCCGGCAGGACAATCTCGGACTGGGCGATATCCTCGAACGAGCGCCGGTAGGACTCGTCCAGTTGCAGCACGATGTCATAGTCCTCTTCGGCTTCGCGGTACATCGTGGCGGTCGTGCCGTAGAACAGCGTGCGCACGCTGCTGGCCACCTGCGACACATTCAAGCCGTGCGCCGCCGCCTTGACCCGGTCAATCTCCACGCGGATCTCCGGCCGTCCCGGATCGCGCCCCAGCTCGCCGTCCACCGCCCCCGGCGTGGTCTGCACCACCGCCAGCACCTGCTCGGCCACCGACTGCAAAACGTCCAGATCAAAACCCAGCACATCAATCACAATCGGCTTGGCGCCCCTGCCCGGCCCCATTTGCGAGGTGTCCACGTTGAACTTCTGCACCTCGGGCCACTGGGTCACGATCTCGGCGATGCCCCGGCCGATCTCCTTGACGCTGCGGTCGCGCTCGCGCTTGGTCACCAGCCGCATCATCACATGCCCCATGTGCGAACCGCCCTGCCCGAACCCGCCCGACGGCCCGCAGCGCCAGGCATAGACCCGCACGTTCTCCTCGCCCGCTTCTTGCAGCGCCACCTCGAGTATCCGCCGCCCAAGATCGGCCGTCTCCTCAACCCGCGTGCCGATCGGCGTCTGATAGCGCAGCATCATCCGGCCGTCGTCATCCTCGGGGGAGAACTCCGAACCCAGCCGCAGAAAGAGTAAAATGCTCGCGCCGAACACCAGCACCGCACCCACAATCACCACCCAGCGCCGCCGTAGCGTCCGCGCCAGCAGCCGCGAATAGGCCGCGTCCAACGCGTCGAAACGCGCCTCGCTCCAGGCGTGAAAACCGTCCAGCCACTTGCCCCGCTCGCGGCGTTCCCCCGGCCGCTGCAGCAGCTTCGAGCTCAGCATGGGCGTCAGCCACAACGCGCAAATCAGACTGGCCGTCAGCGTGGCCACCAGCAGCCCGCCGAGCTGCTTGAACATGATGCCGGCCTCGCCCTCGAGAAAAATCAACGGCACAAACACCACGATGGTCGTCAGCGTCGAGGCGCTGATAGCCGTGCCGACCTCGTCGGCGCCGAACATGGCGGCTTCGCGCGGCGCGGTGTTGCGCTCCACCTTGGTCGAAATGTTCTCGAGCACCACCACGGTGTTGTCCACCACCATCCCCATGGCGATCGCCAGACTCGCCAGCGAAATAATGTTGATGGTCCACCCCATCGTCCACAGAAAGATGATCGCCAGAATCAGCGAAAACGGAATCGTCAGCGTAATGATGAGCGATGCCCGCACGCTGCGCAGGAAAAAGAACGCCGTCAGCACCACGAACACAAACGCCCAGCGCACGGTCATCCCCACGTTGCTGATCGCCAGGGTGATCAGCTCGCTCGTGTCGAAAATCTGGTGCACCTCGATGTCACGCGGCAGGTTGGGCAGGATATGGTCCTGGATTTCGCGGGCCACCTTCCTGGCGGTGGCCACGGTGTTGGCGCCGGAGCGCTTCTGCACCATCATCATGATGGCCCGCTGGCCCATCACATTGGATAGGCGAATCTCCTCGGCAAACCCGTCCTCCACCTCGGCCACATCCCGCAGGCGCACCAGCTCGCCCCGCGTCGAACGGATCACGATGTCGCCGATCTCCTCCGGCGTCTCGAACTCGCCCGGCACCCGGATGGTGTAGTCCATCCGCCCCACCTTCACGCTCCCGGCGGGCAGCGTGACATTCTCCTTGGCCAGCGCGGCCGCCACCTGGTCAAACACCAGGCCGTAGCCCGCCAGACGCATCGGGTCCAATTGGATGTTGATCTGCCGCCGCAGCCCGCCGAACAACTGGATGGCCCCCACCCCCGGCAGCCGCTTGAGCGGATCCGCGATCTCCTTGTCGGCAATCTCCTCGAGCCGCTCAAGGCTCTCGGTGCAGGTGATCCCGTAAAACTGAATCGGAATCTGCGAGGTGTCGAACTTGCGCAGCACCGGCGGGTCAGCGTCATCGGGCAGCACCTTGCGGATGCGCTCGAGTGCGCTGCGGATGTCGTTGGACGCCTCGTCCAGGTTGGTGCCCCAGGCAAACTCGCAGGTCACGCTCGAGATGCCCTCGAGCGTGGCGCTCGTCATTTCCTCGAGGCCGCTCACCACCCCCAGCGCGCGCTCGACCACCTTGGTCACCATGCTCTCGACGTCCTCGGCGCTCACCCCCTCCCAGGTGGTCACCACCGTCACCGTCGGCCGCTCGATTTCCGGCAGATAGTCCACCGGCAACTGGGTCGCCATCACCAGCCCCATCACCAGGATGGCTAAAAAGAACATCAGGGTTGTGACGGGCTTTTGAACGCCCAGTTCCGACAACTTCATGGCGTCGGCTCCGCCCCGCCAGCCTCGCCCACCCGTTCGATGGCCGCGCCATCGGTCAGCTTGTTCTGGCCCATCACCACGAATTCATCGCCCTCGGCCACGCCTTCTACAATCTCCAGGAATGCCCCGTCGCGCAGACCCGTCCTGACCTCCGCCGAGCGGGCGGCATCGCCATCCGCCTTGAACACCAGCTGGCGGTCCAGCAACCGGATCACCGCGTCGGCCGGCACCGCCAGCGCGTTGGGCCGGGTGGCCAGCGTCAACCGCGCCGTCGCGTACATCCCCGGGCGCAGCAGCCAGGAGCCGTTGGTCTTGGGGTTCTCGAGGCGCACCTCGGCGCGCATCGTGCGGGTGGCCGGATTCACCTCCGGAAAGATGCGCGAAACCGTGCCGCGCACCTCGCGCCCCGGCCAGACATCGGTGCTCACCAGCACCTCCGTGCGCCCCTCATCGAGCATCGGCAGCAGGCGGGCCGGAATCGGCAGCATCAGCCGCAGTGGATCCATCTGCGCGATCCGCACAATGGATGCCGTCGGGCCGACCATCGCGCCGGGATCCGCCAACCGCTCGAGCACCACGCCGTCCATCGGCGCGCGAATGCAGGCCTCGTCCAGATTCACCCTGGCCAATTTAAGCTGCGCCTTGGCTTGAGCGGCGGCCGCCTGCGCGCTTTCGTGGGCGGTCACTGCGGCGTCGCGCGCCTGTTCGGTGGCCACCTCCTCGGCAAACAGCGCCTCGAGACGGCGGCGTTCGCGCTCGCGATCCGCCACAACCACCTCGGCCTGGCGCGCCTGCGCCTCGGCCAGCGCCACCTGCGCTTCGAGCTCGCGGCGGTCCAGCACCGCGATGATCTCGCCCGCCTTGACCTCCGCCCCCTCGGTGGTCGGCTGCCCGTTCGCCAGCTCGAGCCGCTCGAGGCGGCCCTGCAGCTTCGGCTTCACCTCGACCGCCAAAATTGCCTCGAGCTCGCCCGTGAACAGGAGCACCTCGGAAATATCCCGCCGCTCCACGCGCGCCGTCCTTACCAGCACCGGGCGGCCCGCCCCCGCCTTGAACGAGGTCTTTTCTTTTTCCTTGGCGCAGCCCGCCAGCATGCCGGCGGCCAGAATCAGCGCCCACCATCCAAATCTCGAAATCTTCACATGCCTCTCCATTGGGCTTCCGCCCCGTATCTCTTCCACGGGCCTACTCGTCACCTTCCAACACCGGCCGCAGCACCGGACCATCCGGCAGCGCGTCCAGCGACAACATGCCCATGGCCTGCTGCAGCGTGACCCGCGCCATCGCGTGGTCGAAAATCGACTGGTAATAATTGGCCGACGCCTTGGTCAGCGCCTGGCGCGCGTCCATCACTTCCACCGGCGTGTTCTGACCCTCTTTCAGTCCCGCCTCCACCAGGCGCAGAGCCTCGCGGGCCGTCTCCAGATTCTGACTCTGCGAATGCGCGAATTCCTCCGCCGTTTTGAGCGACAACACCGCCTGGCGGATCACGCTCACCGCCTGCTCCTCGGCGTCGCGCAGCGCCACCGCCAGCTGCTGCCGCCGCGCCCGCTCCTGGGTCAGCACCCCGCGCCGGTTCAGCCCGTCAAAAATCGGCAGCGATGCCTGCACCCCCGCCTGCCACTCGTCGCCCCACTCCGCCTGCGACTGATGATGCGGATCGGGATTCGCCCACGTCTGCGCCGCGTACAGCGACACCTCCGGCAGGTAACGGCTCCGGGCCACCGCCACGCTCTCATCCTGCAACCGCAGCGCGTACTCCGCCACCGCCAGATCCGCGCGATGCTCCAGCGCGACCCGCACCGCCTCCGCGAAGGTGATCTCCTCGATCACCAGCGGAATATCCTCCACCAGCTCCACCTCGCTCTCCGGCGACGCCCCCATCAGCTTGTACAGCGCCGTATAGGCCACATCCCGCTCGTTGCGCGCCTGCAACACCTGCGCGCGGAAATTCGACACCTCCACCTGCGCGCGCAGCTCGTCAAAATTCGAGGCCATCCCCTGCCGCCGCCTCGCCCGCGCATCCTCGAGCTGACGCTCCGCCGTCTTCAACGCCGTCTGGTTCACCTCGAGCAGATGCTCGCTGAGCACCGCGCGGTAATAGACCCGGATGGTCTCGCGCAGCACCGTCTCTGTGGCCACGCGGATGCTTGCCTCGGTCCACTCCCGGTACAGTCGGGACGCGCGCAACGCCGCGCCGATGCGCCCGTTGAACAGTGGCTGCGTCACGCGCAGTCCGATGCTGTACAAATCGTCGGGGCGGGTCACATACGAACTGCCGTCCGGCTGCGTCGCCCGGCCCGGTTCATCCAGCCGCGTGTAGTTGCCGGTCAGGTTCAGCGTCGGCAGCGCCTCCGCCCACGACGCCTCGATGCGGCCGCGCGCGATCTCGCGCCCTCCGCGCTCCTGTTGCAGCGTCCGGTTATAGTGCTGGGCCATCGTGACCGCCTCCCAGAGCAGCAGCGGCCCCGACAAATACACCCCGCTGTCCGTCGTGCGCTGCTCCGCCAAATCCTCGAGCCGCCGCTCCGCCGCCTCGGCGCGAATCTCGCGCATCCGGCCGGCATCCGGCACGCTCACGCAACCGGCCGAAACCATCAGCGCCACCGGCGCCATCAACGCCGCGATCCGCCGCCACCTCATCCTGGAAAACATCCTCATCTTCACATTAGTCGTTCTCGCACGCCCCCGGGTTACAACACCCGGGTCAGCATCTCCGGATTATCCTGATCCTCGGCAAACATCCGGCTCAGCTCGCGCCAGACCGGCCCGGGTTGGCCGCCGCCCACCGGACGCCCCGCAAACTGCGTCACCGCCGTCACATGCGACCCCGTGCTGAACACCAGCATCTCGCTCGCCTTCTCCAGTTCCTCGAGCGGCACATCCGCCTCCTCCACGCCCGCCAGCACCCCGGCCGGCACCAGCTTCTCGCGCGCCAGCTCGAGCACCCGCGTCATCGTCGTGCCCAGCAAAATATGATCCGGGCGCGGCACCTTCAGCACCCGCTCCGCCGTCACAATGCCAAAGTTCTCCGTCGGCAGCTCCGTCATGTGCCCGTCCTTGTCAAACCCCAGCATAAAATCCATGCCTTCGTCCACCGCCTGCTTCTTCATGAGCACGTTCGGCAGATAATTCACGCTCTTCACCTGGGCGAACATGCCCTCCTTGTTGGGCACCCGGCTCACCCCCACCCGCGCGCCGCCCCCCTGCACCGTCATAAACGGCGGCGGCAGCTTCGTCGCCAGCACCAGCAGCAGCGGCTCGGGGCACTCATACGGATTCGCCGTAAAGCCGCCCGGCCCGCGTGACACAAAAATCCGGATCAGCGCGTCGCGCTTTCCCGCCGCCGACAGCACCGCCACAATCCGCTCGACAATCTCCGCGCGGCCCCAGGGAATCTCCAGCGCGATCGCCTTCGCGCCGCTCTCCAGCCGGTCCAGATGCGCCTCCAGATTGTAAATCGCCCCGTCCACGCACTTGAACGTCTCAAACAATCCGTCGCCCCGGTGCACCATGTGATCATCCACCGGCACCACCATCAGGTTCGGCTCCGTCGTCACCCCCCCCCACCAGCTCGAATACATCGCGTAATACTCCGCGTGATAGGCCGGCCGGTGCGTCCGGCAAAACCCGGCAAACTCCTCAAGACCAAATGTCATCTTCATCTCACAGCTTTCGTTGATGCGCGGGCGGAATGCCCAGCTCCTCACGGTACTTCGCAACCGTGCGCCGTGCAATCGGCAAACCTTCGCCCTTCAGCCTGTCGGCCATCGCCTGGTCCGACAGCGGCTTGGCGGGGTTCTCCCCGGTCACCAGCCGGCGCACCGCCTGTTTGGCCGCCTCCTTCGAGATGCTCCCCCCGTCCGCCGTCGTCAGCCCGGCCGTAAAAAACTTGCGCAACTCAAACACCCCCTGGGGCGTCCGCGCGTACTTGTCCGCCACCGCCCGCCCCACCGTCGTCGGGTGCACCTCCAGCCGCTCCGCCAGATCACTCATCGTCATCGGCTTCAAATGCGATATCCCGTGCTCAAAAAACTCCCCCTGCGCCTCCGCAATCGCCTCGGCAATCCCGCGAATCGTCTCCTGGCGCCGCTCGATGCTGTCCAGCAGGAACTTCCCCTCGTTCATTTTTTCCCGCAAAAACGTCCTCGCGTCCGCCGCCGTCTCCGGATTCTCCAGCATCTCGAGATACTCCTCGCTCAGCCGCAACCGCGGCATCATCTCGCGCAGCATCTCGACCGCGTAGCCCCCCTCCGCCGTCCGCCAAATCTCCACCTCCGGCACCACATACATCGCCGGCAGCGCCGAAAACCCCGCCCCCGGCTTCGGCGCCAGCCGCCGGATCTGCTCCACCGCCGCTGCCGTCTCCGCCGCCGAAAAACCCGTCGCCGCCGCCAGCCCGGTCGCCTCCGGCCGCCCCAAGTCCTCCAAATGATCCCGCACCAGCCGCGCCGCCACCGATTCCTCCCCCGCGCCCGCCTGCCGCAACTGAATCAGCAAACACTCCCGCAAATCCCGCGCCGCCACCCCCGGCGGATCAAAATCCTGCACCACCGCCAGCGCCCGCTCCACCACCTCGAGCGGCTGGCCCGAGTCCCGCGCGATCTCCTCCAGTCCCGCCGACAGCCATCCATTCTCGTCCACGTTGCCAATAATCTGCCGCCCCGCCGCCTTCTCCGCCTCCCCCAGCCCCGACTCCTCCAACTGCTCTTCCAAATGCGAGTACAACGATGCCGGCTTCGTGATCGAATTCAGAAAATACTGCCGCTTCTCCTCCGCGTCCGGCGTCGTATGCGGCATCCCGCTCACCTCCCGGCGTCCCCTCCGGCTCAGCATCTCCCCCAGCCGCTCCATTTGCCGCCGGTAATCATCCGGCTCAAAGTCATTCTGCGCGTCCACATCATCCACCCGCCCCTGCGCCGCCAGCGGTTCCGCCGCCGGCCACGCGCCCTCCCCCTCCGCTGGCAGCTCCTCCAAAACCGGATTCGTCGCCAGCGCCTCCTGAACCCGCTGACGCAGCTCCAGCCACGGCAACTGCAAATACTCCAGCGACTGCAGCATCTGCGGCGCCATCCTCATCACCTGATGCATACCCTGCTGTTGCGACATCACCGCTTTCATACCCCCATCCTACCCGATGCCCCTCCAAACTGCACACCCAATCCCCCTCCAATCCGCCAGCCGCCCATCATCGCCCCTGTTTACCCATTTTTCCCCGTTTCCCGTCTATTTTTCACCTTTTTGGGCCCATTTTCGCCCATTTTCACCCCAAAAACGTCAGTTCTGGGCATTTCGAGTCACATTTTGCCAAAAATCGCAGGTTTTCACGTCCATACCTTCCATTTTGTCCATGTTCAGTCCCAAACTTCCCAAAACACGACTTCCGACCCAATCTTGCCAAAACCTTCCCGTTTCACCCCGAAACCGCCCATTTTCGCCCGTTTTCTGGCCGTTTTTTAAAAAAATCGGTTTCCCACCCTTCGCCGGCAGCTGCCGGTTGCCTCCCCCCCCGCCACCGCCATGGCGCGTCAGCGCCCAAAAAAACGCCCCATCTTTGCCCCTGTTTCCGCCGCGCAGCGGCGTCCCAAACGTCCGTGTCAGTCCGTGTGGGTCCGTGTTAGTCCGTGTGGCTGTTTGCCTCCAAAAACCGTCAAAAACAACCGTTCCCCGCCCATTTCACCCATTTTTCCTCGTTTTTCCTCGTTTTTTTCACCGTTTTTCCTCGTTTTTCCTCGTTTTTGCCCGTTTTTCACCGTTTGTCGGCAGCTGCCGGTTGTGCCCCGGTCAAGGCGCGGGAGCGCCCCCCCTATAAAATTCGCGGTTATTCGCGTCCATTCGCGGTTCACCCCAAAAACCGCCCCATTTTTCCCCATTCACGCAATTCGCGGGGCCTCGCTTTTTCGCCCGGAGGCCAGCACGCCCTCGACGCGCTCGAGCAGCGACGTGGCATCCACGCGCTCCTCGAGGGTGCGCGCCAGCTCGCCAAACCGGCGGAATCCCCGCAAATAGCGCACCAGATGCGGCCGCATGACCAGGCAAGCGGTCAGTTCGGCGCCCAGCTTGAGCTCTTTGGGCTCGCGGCGCTTCATCAGCTCGATGCCCCGGCGCAACTGCTCATGGATGGCCGTCCGCACCTCGTCCACCGTCGGCTGGCTTGGCTGCCGCCCCGCCGCCAGATCGCGCGCATCGCGAAACAGCCACGGATTCCCCAACGCGCCGCGCCCCACCATCACGCCATCAATCCCCGTCTCGCGCACAACCCGGAACATATCCTCGGCGCTCTTGAACCCCCCGTTGCCAATCACCGGAACCCGCCGCGCGGCCTTGACCGCGGCAATCAGCGCCCAGTCCACCTCCCCCGAATGCCGCAAGCGCGCCACCCGTCCGTGCAAAAAGATGGCCGCCGCTCCCGCTTCCTCGACCCCGGCGGTGGTTTCCATCACATTGACCGTATCCGGACACCAGCCGATCCGCGTTTTGACCGTCACCGGCAGACGCCCGTCCGCCGCCGCCACCACCGCCCGCACAATCTCCGCCATCCGCGCCGGGTTGCGCATCAGTCCGGCGCCATCACCCCGGTTGCGGATTTTCGGCATGGGACAACCCGCGTTCACATCCAGAAAATCAAACGCCCCCAGCCCGGCCACCAAGTCGGCCGCCTCGGCCATCGCGCCCGGATCCGAGCCGTAAAGCTGCGCGCCGATGGGATGCTCCCCGCCCCAGCGCTCGAGCACGCGCATGGTGCGCCGTCGGCTCCGGATCAACCCCTGAGAACTGGTCATCTCGGTCACCACCGCGCCGCACCCCTGCTCGAGGCACAGCGACCTGAACGAGCCGTCCGTATAACCCGCCATCGGCGCGAGAAACACCGGCCACTCGATGCGGAGCGGTCCCATCGCCATCGGTTGGAGCGTATCCCGAAACATGCGGCCCATCATACGCCCCCGTCCCCGCCGGCGCAACGCCCTCTCAGGGACTCGGCGGACGGTAGGTTTTGCGGAACAGCCATGCCAGCGGCGCGTGCCCCGCGATAAACATGCGGCGGGCCAGCTCGCGCCCGCCCACGCCCCCCTGCATCCGCACCCGTCGCAGCGCGTAAAGCGGCGTGCCCGGCCGATTCGGACCGCGGTCCATGCTCAGCGCCGCTTCATAGCCCGACAGCACGGCCGCGTCAATCGCCGCGTCCTCATACTCGCCCCAGGGCCAGCTCATCGCCCGCGCCGGCCGGCCGGTCAGCTCCTCGAGACGCTCGCGGCACAGCATGAATTCGTTCAGGCAAAACTCGATGCGCTCGCTGGTGCCCCGCTCGACCAGCCCGTGCTCGAGCTGCGGATCGCTCGTGGCCGGCCAGTAGCCGTTGTGCGCGTAGGCCGAGCCGCTCGGATACATCGGCAGCCCCTCGTGCAGCTCGATATAAATCCCGCGCACCCCCGGATGAATGTCGCCCGGATCGCTCGCAATGGGCTTGTTCGAGCGGAAGCACGCCTGATGCGTATGGGTGTGGCCGAAAAGTCCGTGCCCCTGCTCCGTCACCAGCGCGGCCAGCTCCTCGCGGTTCATGAACGCGGTGGGGTCGTTGCGCTCGATCGCCATGTCCCAGGCATCGCGCGCCATCGGCATCGCGCGCAGGTCGGCGCCCGCCGTCGTCGCGTCCGGCCGCCGCGGGCCGTCGTGCAGAAAAGCCGTCACTACCCCGAACGCCGCCGTCACGCCAAACTCGCGCAGCAGCGGCGTCGCGTGCACCCAGTTGTCCAGATAGCAGTCGTCAAAGGTCAGCACATAGGAGCGTTCCGGCAGCATCGCCCCCCCGCGCATATAATCAATCACCTGGTCCAGCGCCACGCTCTTCCAGCCGCGCTCGCGCAAGCCCTCCAGATGCGACCGGAACTCCTCCGGCGTAATGCCGCACACCGGCGAAATGTTGCGGTAGCACAAGATCGGAATGCTTGCTTTCATCCTCCCCCCCATCCTAGAAAATTTTCCGCGAATGTATAGCCAGAAGTATTCTCCCCCCCCCGCCCACTGCCGTTCGCCGGCAACTTCCGGCGGCTCTCCTGCTCCCCGGCGGCAGTCTATCGTCTGTCGTCTGTAGTCTTTGGTCTCCGCGGCGTAGCCGCGCCTGCGGCGCTGGCCCGCTCCCCGGCATGCTTGCGCAGCAGGCGGGTGTCGCGCGTGCCCGCGTACATCTCATACTCCTGCAGGCGGCAGGCCACGTTGCCGTTCCATATTGGCGTCTGGCGCGTCGCGCGCAGTCCGATCTGCCGCCCCAGCGCCGGATTGCCGGTAAACACCGCCACCCGCAGCCCCTCGCACTCGCGTTTGAACCACGCGCCCAGCGCCCGGTACTGCTCCGCCAGCTGCTCCTCACGGCCCACCCGCCCGCCGTAGCCCGGATTCACCACCACCAGCCCCGGCGGACGCGGCAGCGCCGTCTCGCGGAAGTCGCCCACCGCGAACCGGATCAAATGCTCCACCCCCGCCCGCGACGCGTTGTCCCGCGCGCAGGCCACCGCGTCCGCGGCAATGTCCGACGCCGCCAGCCATGTGCGCGGCGCGGCGCGAAACCGGCCCTGCGCTTCCGCCTGCAGCTCGCGCCACTCCTCCACCAGTGCCCCCTTCAGGTGCAGAAACGCGAAATCCCGCCGCTCGAGCCCGGGCGCGCGGCGCTGCGCCATCCACGCCGCCTCGATCGCCAGCGTGCCGCTGCCGCACATCGGCCCCACAAAAGCCTCGGCGGGCGTCTTCGGCCAGCCCAGCTCGAGCAGAATCGCCGCGGCCAGCGTCTCCCGCAGGGGTGCCACCCACGGACGCCACCGGTAGCCCCGGTTCGACAGCGACACCCCGCTGGTGTCCAAAAACACACGCGCCTTGCGCCCCTGCCAGAAAAACGACACCCCCGCCGCCCCCTCCGCCCGCGACGACGAATCCGGCCGCGCCCCCGTCCGCTCCACCAGCCGGTCCGCGACCGCGTCCTTGCAGCGCAGCACCGCGAAACGCGGATCCCGGATGCTCTTGTGCAGCGCCGTGCCGTGCACATGGAAAGGCGCGTCCAGCCGCAGCCATTCCTCCCAGGGCAGCGCGCGGACCGCCGCGTAAAAATCATCGGCCGAGTCCGCCTCAAACGACGCCAGCTCATAGAGCACCCGCGTCGCCGTGCGCACCCACAGGTTCATGCGCATGGCATCTCGCAGCGTGCCCCATGTCTCCACCGTCGTGGGCGAGCTCTCCCGCCCGGAAAAACCCAGCGCCTTCAGCTCGCCGCGCAGCGCGCCGCCGCATCCCCGGCCGCACACCAGCACAATCCGCGTCCGTCCGTTCCAGCTCATGCCGTCCGTTCCGCCGGCCTATTCCGGCCGCGCCTTCCGCAACCCGTTCTCGCAATACACCGGCACCCGCCACCGCCGGAAATAGGCCCGGTTCGGCCGGTCCCGCCGCCGCGCCTCCCCCGTCGGCGCCAGCGTGGGGTGCCACAAATGCAGCGCCCGCGCCTCCGTAATCACGCTGCGCGACCCGACCCCCGCCTTGTACAGCCGCCGCGCGAAATCGTCATCCTCATAGCCCCACCCCTCGAAGTTTTCGTCAAAGCCGTTCACCCGCTCCACATCCTCGCGATACAGCGAAAAGTGGCATCCCAGCACCTTCGGCTTGTGCGCGCGCGCCAGATGCCACCGTCGCAGCCGCGCGTAATGCTGGAACAGGCGCTCCGCCTCCATCTGTTCCGAGTGGTCCGCCGACCCCCACGCCTCCTCCCAATCCGCCTCCGCTGGCGCCGGCCGCGCCGCGAACAGCGCGTTCGTCACCGCCTCATCCAGCATCGCCCGGTTCCCGGCCAGCACCCGTCCGGGCGCGGACCGCCGCTCATGCACCGCCAGCACATCCGGCAGCGGCGCGATATCGCAGTCCAGAAACAGCAGATAATCCCCCGTCGCCGCCCGAATCCCCATGTTCCGCGCCGCCGCCACCCGATAGCCCCGGTGCTCCTGGCTCACCACCTTCACCGGAAAACCGCACGACGGCAAAAACGCGTCCAGCGCCGCCATCGTCGCCTCGTCCGAGCCGTCATCCGCCACCACCAGCTCATCCGGCCGGCGCGACTGCCCCGCCAGCGCCGCCACCAGCAACCGCAGGTGTTCCGGGCGGTTGTGCAGGGTGGTCACCACGCTCATCTTCATGCGTCCACCTTCCTATGAAACCCCGCCCCAAGCAAGCGCGAACCACCACCGCCCCCCCCCATGCGGGATGCCCGTCCGCGTCAGTCCGTGCCGCTCCGCGCCAGCCCGTCGGACTCTTCCCGCCGCGCCAATGCTTCCTCCACCCGCGGACTCGCCGCCAGCAGCTCGCGCGTATAATCATGATGCGGCCGCGACAACAGATCATCCGCCGCCCCCTGCTCCACCACCTTCCCCGCGCGCATCACCATCAGCTCATCTGCCATATGCCGCATCACCGCCAAATCGTGCCCAATCAGCAGCCAGGTAATCCCCCGCTCCACCTGCAGCCGCTTCAGCAGCGTCAAAATGTGCGCCTGCACACTCACATCCAGCGCGCTCACCGGCTCATCCGCAATCAGCAACTCCGCCCCCACGCATAGCGCCCGCGCCAGATTCACGCGCTGGCGCTGCCCGCCGCTCAACTCGTGCGGAAACCGATCCGCATACTCCGCCCCCAGCCCCACCGTCCCCAGCCAGTCCACCGCCGACCGCGCCGCTGCTGCGCGCGACCGCGCCAAGCCATGCACCCGCAGCACCTCCGCCAGCGCCGCCCCCGCCTTCAACCGCGGGTTCAGCGACCCCAGCGGATCCTGAAACACCATCTGCACCCGCCGACGAAACGCCAGCCGCGCCGTCCGCCCCATCCCCAACACCTCCTGCCCGTCAAACACCACCCGTCCCCGCGCCCCCTCCTCCAGCCCCAGCGCCGCCCGCGCCAGCGTACTCTTCCCGCTGCCGCTCTCCCCCACCACCCCCAGACACGACCCCCGCCGCACCGCAAACGACACCCCCTTAACCGCCGCCACCCGCCGCCGCCCCGGCGCCCGATACGTCACCCGCAAATCCTCCACGCGCAACAGCGGAACCGTCACGACCAGCCCTCCGGCCCCACCGCCCAACAAGCCACCCGATGCCCCCCCCCGCAATCCGTCCACGGTGGCGCTCGCTCCGCGCACACCGCCCGCGCCAAGCCGCAACGTGGATGAAACCGGCACCCCGGCGGATACCGCCCCGGCGTCGGCACCGTCCCCTCAATCCCCTCCAGCCGCGCCCCCCCCTCCTCCAACTGCGGCAGCGCCCGCAGCAGCCCCCGCACATACGGATGCCGTGGCGCCCGCAGCAGCCCCACCCCCCCCGACTCCACCATCCGCCCCGCATACATCACATGCACCTCGTCCGCCACCTCCGCCACCACCCCCAAATTATGCGTAATCAGCAGCACCGCCAAATGCTCCCGGCGCTGAATATCCGCCAGCAACTCCAAAATCTTCGCCTGCACCGTCACATCCAGCGCCGTCGTTGGCTCATCCGCCACCAGCACCCGCGGACGCCCCGCCAGCGCCATCGCCAGCATCGCCCGTTGCTGCATCCCGCCCGACAACTGGTGCGGGTAGCTCGCCAGCACCCGGCCCGACTCCGCCAGCCCCACCCGCGCCAGCAGCTCCTCCACCCGTTCGCGCCAGCGCCCCCGCTCCCCCCTCGGCAGCGTCTCACGAATCTGGTTGCCAATCGTCCACACCGGATTCAGGCACACCCCCGGATCCTGGAACACATAGCCCAGCCCCCGCCCCCCCGCCGCCGCCCTCCCCCCCCACACCAGCCGCCCCTCATCCATCC
>JAAZFE010000108.1 GCA_012511885.1 Lentisphaerota bacterium
CGAGGCGTGCGGGGTGAAGCTGTATGGACATACTGCGAACCCCGCAGAACAAAGCAGACGGGTTGGAATCGTCGCGCCTTGGGTCAACATGGATGAAAACTGAATTTTTCATGATGATTTCCGCATCATGCTGCTCTGCAAATAATAATACTTCATCCATGTTGATGAATAATCCAGGTTATGCCCCCGCCCGCGCCACGGCGAGACAACGCTCGATCATCTCTTCCGGCGGCGGGGGGATCACACCCGACGACACCAAAAGCTCGAACGCGCGGTTGGCTTCGGCAATGTCCCGCGCCGCGCGCGCCTGCACATTGTCCGGCCGCGCCTCGAGCCGGGCCACCCCCTCCTCCCGGGCCCGGCGGGCCACGGCGGCCGCCGTTTCCGCGTAAACCGCGCGGTCCGTCATGAGCGGCAGAATCCGTTCCGGATGCAACCCCTGCCGCTCGGCAAAATCCGCCAGAGTGCGCGCCGCCGCCAGCGCCATGCCATCGGTGATTCGCCGCGCGCGCGCCAGCAACGCGCCCTTGAGAATGCCCGGAAAACCCAGCGAGTTGTTGACCTGGTTGGGGAAATCGCCGCGGCCTGTCGCCACCACCAGCGCGCCGGCCTCGCGGGCGGCATGGGGATAAATCTCCGGCACCGGATTCGCGCAGGCAAACACGATGGCCCTCTCTGCCATGGATCGCACCCATTCGGGCCGCACCACATCCGGCCCCGGCCGCGACAGCGCGATGAGCACATCCGCCCCCTTCAGCGCGTCCTCGACCCGCTCGATCCGCTCCGGATTGGTCTGCCGGCAAATCTCCCATTTGCGGTAAAACCGGGCGTCCCGCGCGATATCCTCCCGTCCCGTGTGCAGCCCGCCTCGCGAGTCGAACACGGCCAACCGGGCCGGATCCGCGCCCGCCAGCATCAGCAGCCGCGCGATGGTCGTGTTGGACGCCCCCGCGCCCAGCAGCACAATCCGCGTATCACCCAGCTCCTTGCCCGCCACCTTCAGTGCGTTGAACAGCCCCGCCAGCGTCACGCAGCCCGTCCCCTGCGCGTCATCGTGCCAGACGGGAATGTTGCAACTCTCGCTCAGCTCATCCAGCACGCGATAGCAGTTCGGCTGGCTGATGTCCTCCAGATTGATCGCCCCGAACGACGGTGCCAACCGCCGCGCCAAATTAATCAGAATGTCCGGGTCGTTGCGCCCGGCCGCGTCGCGGCTGTCCACGCAAATCGGCACGGCATCCAGTCCACCGAGCACCTTCATCAGAAAGGCCTTGCCCTCCATGACCCCCAGCCCGCCCGGCGGCGACACGTCGCCATCGCCCAGCACCCGGGTCGAATCCGTCAGCACCGCCACCACATTGCCCCGCCAGGACAGCTCGAACGACTCGTTCTCGTCGTCGCGGATGCGGGTCGAAACGGCCGATACCCCCGGCGTGTACCACGCGTTGAACCACGGCTCCCCCGGCAGCGCCGCTCGCGGCAACACCTGGATCTTGCCGCCGTAAAACCGGTGCGCCTCCAGCGCCAGCGCCTGGAAAAATGCGGTCTTGGCCCGCGCCGTCCGCGCCGCGTCCCAATCCGCGGGAAAACGCGACTCCAGATGATCCAAACGGATGCTCACGCCCGGTTGGCCGCCGCTCGGCCCCGCGCTCACGCGCGCAGAGCCTGATCCATATCCGCCTGAATGTCTTCGAGATCCTCGAGCCCCACCGAGAAGCGGATGTAGTCCTCGGTGGCGCCGACGGCATCGCGCTCGGCGGCGGTCAACTGCTGGTGCGTGGTCGAAGCCGGATGAATCACCAGGCTGCGCGCGTCGCCCAGATTGGCCACGTGCGAGAGCAGCTTGACCGAGTCAATGAATTTGCGCCCGGCCTCAAGCCCGCCCTTGATGCCGAAACCAACCAATCCGCCGTAGCCCTTCCGCAGATATTTCGAGGCCACCGCGTGGCTCGGGTCGTCCTCGAGGCCGGGATACATCACCCACCCCACCCGCGGATGATCCTTGAGCCACCGGGCCATCGCCAGCGCGTTGTCCGAGTGGCGCCGCTGCCGCAGCGGCAGGGTTTCCAGGCCGAGCAGGAAGTCGCGCGCGTTGAACGGGCTCAGGCAGGCGCCGATGTCGCGCAGCAGCGTCAGGCGGATCTTCAGCGCCAGCGCCACATTGCCCATCCCGGGCACGTCCTTCAGCGCGTCCCAATAAACCACCCCGTGATAGCTCGGGTCCGGCTCCGTAAACTCCGGAAACTTGCCGTTGTCCCACTGGAATTTGCCCGCGTCCACAATCACCCCGCCGATCGAGGTGCCGTGCCCGCTGATGTATTTGGTGGCGGAGCACACCACGATGTCCGCCCCCAGTTCGATCGGGCGCACCAGCCCCACCCCCACGGTGTTGTCCACCACCAGCGGGAGCTGATGCTCGCAGGCCATCGCCGCCAGCGCCTCGAATTCCGGCACGTCCAGCTTGGGATTCCCAATGGTCTCGACATAAATGGCCCGCGTGCGCGGCGTGATCGCCCGCCGAAAGGCCTCCGGATCGCGCGAATCCACAAACACCACCTTGCGCCCCAGCTTGGCAAAGGTGTGATGAAACAACTGATAGGTGCCGCCATACAGGTTGTTACCGGCCACAATCTCGTCGCCCAGCCGCGTGACGGCCAGTAGCGCGTAGGTGATGGCCGCCATGCCCGAAGACACCGCCAGCGCGGCGGTTCCGCCCTCCAACGCCGCCATCCGCTTCTCGAAAACATCCGTGGTCGGATTCATCAGCCGCGTGTAAATGTTGCCGAACTGACGCAAGGCAAACAGGTCGGCCGCGTGCGCGCTGTCCTTGAATACAAAGGACGTCGTCTGATGCAACGGCACCGCGCGCGAGCCCGTCACGGGATCGGGTTCCTGGCCGGCATGAAGCGACAAAGTGTGGATTCCGGGTTTCATGATTGCTCCTTTTGCCATCGTCCAAGCCGGAAAAATGTCGGGATCAACTTGCCAACGCACCGGCATGGGTTAGGATGAAGACTGTTACCCGAAAAAGTGCCAACGTCAAGGAGCGACCCGATGAGTCCTGTTTTTCGCAGCAACCCCGATTCCGTGGGCGCCACCCCCCTGATCCGCCTGAATCGGGTCACCGGCGACGCCCCCGCCACCGTCCTGGCGAAGGTCGAGGGCCGCAACCCCGCTGGCTCCGTCAAATGCCGGATCGGGGTCGCCATGATCACCGACGCCGAAACGCGCGAC
This sequence comes from Lentisphaerota bacterium, assembly GCA_012511885.1. Lineage (GTDB taxonomy): Bacteria > Verrucomicrobiota > Kiritimatiellia > CAIQIC01 > Lenti-01 > JAAZFE01. The sequence continues at coordinate 3,235 of JAAZFE010000108.1, forward strand.
CTACTGCGCCCGGGCATGGAAATTGTCGAGCCCACCAGCGGCAACACCGGCATCGCCCTCGCCTATGTGGCCGCCGCCCGCGGCTATGCCCTCACCCTGATGATGCCCGACACCATGAGCGTCGAGCGCCGCCGCCTCCTGGCTTTCCTCGGCGCCCGGCTCGTCCTCACCCCCGGCGCCGAAGGCATGAAGGGCGCCATCCAGCGCGCCGGCGACCTGGTCCAATCCGCCCCCGACCGCTATTTCCTGCCCCAGCAGTTCAAAAACCCGGCCAATCCCGCCGCCCACGAAGCCACCACCGGGCCCGAAATCTGGAACGACACCGGGGGCGCCATGGACATCCTGGTTTCCGGCGTCGGCACCGGCGGCACCATCACCGGCGTCTCACGCTACATCAAAAATACCCGGGGCCGCCCCCTCCTCTCGGTGGCGGTCGAACCCGAAGAAAGCCCGGTCATCACCCAAACCCTCGCCGGCCAGCTCCTCCAGCCCAACCCCCACAAAATCCAGGGCCTCGGCGCCGGCTTTGTCCCCGAAACCCTCGATCTCGCCATGGTGGACCACGTCGAACGCGTCACCGGCGATGACTCCATCGCCATGGCCCGCCGCCTGGCCCGCGAGGAAGGCCTGCTGGCCGGCATCTCCAGCGGCGCCGCCGTTGCCGCCGCCGTCCGCCTCGCCCAACAGGAAGAACATGCCGGCAAAACCATCGTCGTCATTTTGCCCGATGCCGCGGAACGGTATCTTTCCACTGTTCTCTTTGAGGGAATTGGCGGATAATCCCGATCCGACATTATGCCGGAGACCACGTCAACCCCAGCCCAGCCCCCAACGACCCGCCGTACCGTCGGCGCGCTCATGCTGGCAACGTGCCGCCATGCCTCGGCCTGGACCTTGCGCCTCTTGGTGGGGCTGGTCATCTTCCTGATCGTTTTCTTTGCCTATCTGCATCTGGTCGGCCTGCCGGCCTACGTCACCGATCACTTTCTTGATCGCATGGCCCGGCGCGGCTACCATCTCCAGATCGAGCGGCTCAGCCTCGAGATAGACCGCGGCCTCGTCGCCGGCAACGTGCGTATGTTTGCCCACGACAACGCGGCGGAGCCCTTCCTGACCGCCCGGGAACTCACCGTGGCGCTCGATCCCGGCGCGCTGCTGCGCCAACGCAAAACCGTGCCCGTGCTGGGCATTGTGGATGGCCGCCTGCGCGCGCAACTGGCCCAGGAACGCTTCGGCGCGCGCGAAGGCATGCGCTCCCTCAGCGCCGAAAACATCCACCTGCGCTTCTCCATGGCCGACCACGAAGTACGCCTGCGCGAATTCCAAACCCTGCTGCTCGGCATCCGCTTTCGCGGGCGCGGCGTCATCCACCTGCCCCCGCCCGACCCGGACGCCCCGCCCCCCGCGCCCGACGCCCCCCCCCCGCCCGGCATCAACCCCCTCAAACTCGCCCTCGAGCACATCGAACAAGCCCCCGACTGGACCCTGCGCCTGGTCGAGCGGATCAACGCGATTTCCTTCAACTCGCCGCCGCTGGCCGAATTCGCCTTCACCATCCACCCCGACCGGCCCGAGGCCAACGTGGCGTCGCTGCGGCTCGACGGCCCCGACGGCGGCGTCTATCGCGACATCGCTTTCGATTGCTTCCAGTTCAATACCACATGGAAAAATCAGCAGCTCCATGTCCCCGAACTGCTCCTCTGCAAAGAAAACGACAACATCGGCATTTCCGGCTGGTGGGATGTCTCCTCCATGACCGTGTCCGCCCATCTCATCAACACCCTGCCGCTCGGGGTCTATATCAGCCTTCTGCCCGACACGCTGCGCCACACCCTGGCCGGCATCATCGAGGACGCCACCTTCCCGCTGCGCCTCGAAATGAACGTCGGCCCCGTTCCTCTCGAACGCGCCGCCGAGGAGTTCAGCGGACGCCTGGTCGCCGCCCAGGCCAACATCAAGGAAGTTCCCCTCGAGCACCTCGACCTCTTCTTTGCCCGCAAGGGCCAGCGCCTCATGGTGGAGTCCGGCCGGGTACAGCTCGACAGCGGCCCCCTCGCCAGTCACCTCCAAATCCACGACGCCGAATTCCGTCTCGACACCCTGCAATATTCCAGCCGGCTCAGCGGATCGCTCAACCCGCACACCCTCCGGCCCGTCATGACCCCCAATTTCCGCAACATCGTGGACCTCTTCGAGGTCCGTGAACCCCTCGAGGGCGATGTCCGCATCGGCGGCACCCTCTTCGATCCCGCCATCTCCTGCCAGGGCCCCGTCCAGGCCACCAACTTCGTCATCCGCGGCGTTCCGGTGCAGTTCATGAGCGGCGACCTCAACATCACCAACGAAGTCATGCACCTCACCGGCTGCACCATGATCCGCCCCGAAGGCCAGGCCCGCGGCGATGTGCACATCGCCTTCTCCAACCAAACCCTGCGCTTTGACGTGGACAGCCGTCTCGCTCCGCGCGCCGTCGCTCAAATGCTCGGCCCGGCCGTGGCCGACTTCATGACCCCCTTCCAAATGGAAGGCCCCGCCCATGTCCAGGCCGGCGGCCTCGTGGACTATCACAACTTCGCCCTCAACCGCCTCAACGCCCATGTCGAGGCCAAACAGTTCGGCTACGACCGCTGGGTGGCCGACTCCGCCGTCTTCGATCTCGACGTGGTCGGCCTCCGCCTGCGCTTCACCAATGTTGTCGCCCAGGCCTACGGCGGCCAGCTCGCCGGCCACGGCGTCTGCTACCCCGTCCAGCGCGACGATCAGTGGCGCTATGAAGTGCAACTGGACTCCTCCAAAATCCAGATCGAGAAACTCCTCGGCGCCACCACCGGCAAAGAACCCGAAAAACTCTCCGGCGGCCTCCATGGCGCCATCCGCGTTGGCGGCTATATCGGCATTGGCACCGGCCCCTCCGTCACCGGCACCGGCCAGGCCAGCATCAAAAAAGGACACATCTTCCAAACCCCGCTCTTCAACGGCCTCACCTCCGTCCTCGGCCATGTCTTCCCCGATTTCAACCTCTTCGCCCAAACCGACGCCCGCGGCAACTTCGCCATCCGCAACAGCCGCGTCTATTCCGACGACATCGAGCTCATGGGCACGGTCTTCAGCGTGAAGGCCTCCGGCCGCTACGCCTTCGATGGCGACCTCCGCTTCCGCGTCGAAGTCCAACCCCTGCGCAAGGGCCCTGTGGCCACCCTCCTCCGCCTGGCCACCCGCCCCGTCACCCGCCTCCTCGAATTCCGCCTCACCGGAACCTTCGACTCCCCCAAATGGCGGCCCGTCAACCTCAACCCCGCCGACCTCTTCAACTGACCCGTCCGCCCCGCCCCCCCCCGCCCCCCCCAGGGTCTTTTGTTCTTCAGCTGTAAGTGCTTGGCATAGAACAGTTGAAAATAAAACTTGCCAAATCTCCTGCTATCCTGTTCATTCACGCTGGATGAAAATAACAACAAGACCCCCCAAAG
>JAAZFE010000109.1 GCA_012511885.1 Lentisphaerota bacterium
GCCCCCCTGATCCCAAGTTTTCCACGGCGTGGAATAGCCGAGTGCAGAGCCAAAGTCCGCCACGGCGGACGCATGGCGAACGCGAGGTCTATAGCGCCCGGCGAATGCCGGGCGAGCGAGCGAGCCTTGGCGAGTGGAGCGGCAAAAAATATTCACCCGTTTTCCACACCATGGAATAGCCGAGTGCAGAGCCAAAGTCCAACTTGTTGGACGCATGGCGAACGCGAGGTCTATAGCGCACGGCGCAGGCCGGGCGAGCGAAGCGGCAACAAAAGTTTCTACATTGCGGGAACCCCGCTCCAACTCAGGTGACCGGCGCCGTTTCCTTGCGTAGCGAGCGATAAATCAAATCCGCCAACTTCGGGCCAATATCCGGAATCCCGGCAATCTCCTCCCGACTCGCCTTGCGCAACTGCGCCACCGAACCCATGTGCTGCAAAATCCGCGCCTTGCGCCGGGCGCCAATCCCCGGAATGTCGTCCAAAACCGATTCCTGAATCATCTTGTTGCGCAGCTTGCTGTGATAGGTCAGCGCGAACCGGTGCGCCTCGTCGCGGATTTGCTTGAGAACGTGCAGCGCGGGCGAGTCGCCGGCAAAGCGCAACGGCGCTTTCCGATTGGCCAGGTCGTAATAAAGTTCCTCATGCTTTTCGGCAATCCCCGCCACGCGCAAATGCCCCAAACCCAACTCGACCAGCTCGTGATGCGCCGCGCGCAACTGGGCAATTCCGCCATCCACCAGAATCAAATCCGGCAACGGCTCCTTCTCCGCCAGCGCCCGGCTGAAACGACGCCGAATCACTTCCGCCATCGACGCCGGATCATCCGCGCCCTCGACGGTCTTGATGCGATACATCCGATATTGCGATGGCGCGGGAATCCCCTCCTCCGCCACCACCCGGCTCGCCACCGAAAGCGTGCCCGAGATGTTCGAGATGTCATAGCACTCGATAACATCAGGGCGTCGCTCCAAACCCAGGCTCTCCTGCAAAGCGCTCAACCCCTCATGCGCTTCCTCGCGCTTCAACTGAAGACTCTTGCGCCCGCGCGCCTTCTCGCGAATGCCGCGATCCAAAAGCTGATAGACATCGCGCAGCGCCGCCGCCTTCTCAAAGAGCATCTGGCGCGCGGCGTCCTCCATCTGCCGGCGCAGCTCGAACAAATACTCGCGGCGGTCGCCATCCAAAAAGTCGCAGGCCATCCGCACGCGCTCGGCATATTCTTCCGGCGTCACCTTCCCAATGCACGGCGCCGAACAAAACCGGACAATATCATCCAGACAGTGCAGGTGATCCTTCGGCCCCGGCACCCGCGGCGAACAACTGCGCAAACCAAATTGCTTTTCCACAAATTCCAGCGAAGCCCACGCCGCCGCCGATGACGCGTAAGGTCCCCAGTAGCGCGCGCCGTCATCCTTGCGCAAACGCACCGCCGTAAACCGCGGAAACGGGTCGCTCAACTTCACACGCAACAGCAAAAACCGCTTGTCGTCACGCATGAGCACATTGTAGCGCGGCTTGTATTCCTTGATCAGCTTGCTCTCCGTCAGGATCGCCTCCGCCTCGGACTTGAGGGCTAAATAATCAAAATCCGCGATGCTCTTGATCAGCCCGCGCAGCTTGGAATCCGCCGCCTGCAGGGTGCCCGGCTGAAAATAATGGCTCACCCGTTCCCGCAGAACAGCCGCCTTGCCCACATAAATAATCTTCCCCCGCCGGTTGCGCATCAAATACACCCCCGGCTGCGCCGGCAAACCGGCCAGCTTCTGTTTGATGTTCTCGGACGGCCTGTACATGACGGCTTCTACTCTACCCAATCCCCCTGCGTTTCTCAAACAACCTGCCGGCACGCCAACCCCATCGCCCCCCCCCCGATGCCCGGACAATAAAAAAGCCGCGGCACGAAGCCGCGGCTTTTTGATTCCTCGAATCCGGTGACTTAATTCACCGCATCCTTGGCGGCCTTGGCCAAGCGGAACTTCAAGACCTTCTTCGCGGGGATCTTGATGCTTTCGCCTGTCGCCGGGTTGCGGCCCATGCGAGCCTTGCGCTGCACCAGCACCAGCTTGCCCAGCCCCGGGACGGTGAAGCCAACCTTGGCATTCTTGTATGCCAGGTCAACCAGACTGTCCAACACTGCCACGACCTGCTTCTTGTTCAGGTCAGTCGCTTCGGCCAACTTCGCCACGGTCTGAGCTTTCGTCAATGCCTTTGCCTTTGCCATGTTTCGTTTCTCCTATTGGGTTTTGTTTTTTTATCTACTTCGTTTTGAGATCGGTTTTGTTCCGTTGCCCAATCCAGAGGTGCGTTATCCTTCATTTCCGCGGGAAAGGCAACATAAATCCTCGGCCAATCGTGTTTATTTTCTGTTAGCCCCCGCCCTACTTCATCAGCGCCAGCACCGGCGCCAGATCCTCCGCGCTCTGAATGCGCAGCGAAGGCGTCGTGGTCGGCACCAGGCGCAGCTCGACTCCCAGCGCCATCATCGCCTCCACATCATCCGCAAAATTTTTGCGGTCCTTGGCGGAAGCCGGATACGCCTTGAGCAAGTCCGCACGCGAATACGTCTGCGGCGAGAGCACCTCCTTGCCGCCCTCCGCCATCCGCGTCTCCACCTTGTTGCGATGCGAAGTCACCATCGGGCCGTCCACATGCGCGGCCAGCAAACCGCTGCCGTTGCGCCACGCGCATTTGGCCGTCTCGGAAATCTGCTCCGGCGTCACCAGCGGCCGCGAAGCGTCATGCACGCACACCCACTCCACATCGCCGGGAATATGCTCGAGGCCGTCGGCCATCGCCTTGGGCCGCCGCGTGCCGCTGACCACGATCTTTCGGATCTTGGCCAAACCCAGCATCTGCACCAGGGCCAGCACGCTCTCCGCGCGCTCGCGCGGAATCACCACCACAATGCCGTCAATGTCCGCACAAAGATTGAACGCGGCCAGAGAATAGGCCAGCACGGGCCGGTCATCCAGATAGAGAAAGGGCGTCTCGATCTCCGTCGAGATTCGCGCGTCGCGACCGGTCGCCATGACCAAACCCCACGTTAAATTTTTCATAATAATGTTTCCTCTCGGAACCCATCCGCCAATCGGCACGACAACCGCAGGCGGCTGGTTCTTCCAACTCTCATAGTCTGCCCGTCAACAGCCGCCGAGTCAAGAAAATGCTGAAAAATGACAAGAATAAATCCTCTAACCTGGATTATGCACGCGACAAGTCCGGCCCGGATGCGAGGCGTGCGGGGTGAAGCTGTATGGACATACTGCGAACCCCGCAGAACAAAGCAGACGGGCTGGAATCGTCGCGCCTTGGGTCAACATGGATGA
>JAAZFE010000110.1 GCA_012511885.1 Lentisphaerota bacterium
CCCGCCGCGTTCACCGCCCGAATCCTCACGCTGTATGTCGTCCCATTCACCAAAGCGCCCGAACCACTTGACACCGTTGTAATCGTCAAGGGCGATGTCGCCTTGCCCGCCGACTTCCACGTCGTGCCACCATCCGTCGAATACTTGTAGTCCGTTATCTCAGAACCACCATCATCACCCGGCGCGCTAAACGCCACCTCAAGCTGAGCATTCCCCGGCGTAATCCCTGTAATCGTCGGCGCACTGGGTTCCGAAATCGGCGCCTCAACCACAAGACCTCTCACCGTCAAACTGCTCTTGCCGGCGCTCTGTTCATTGAAATACCAAGTGCCGCCAGCCTGAGTAGCCCCCCACGACACCACTCGGAAGGTCACCACACTGCCCGCCGCCAGGTCTTGCAATGCGCTAATCGCCGAAAGATCAATCGCCGCCTGGGGATTGCCAGCCGCCGCAACATTATCCCCCCAAGTCAATTCACTGTCCAAATCCACAAACCCGCCCGAATCAACCTGATATTGCCACTGCCCCGTGGTGGGACCCGTCGCCGAACGGCGAATGTTGTAGGGCGCAATCTCGCCCAACGACAACACATAACCCGGCTTCGCAGTCACCGTAAATGTGGCATAACTCCCTGCGGTAATCGCCGCCGCCTTGGTCTCGTGATTAAACCCAACGCCGCCCCAGGCATTCCCCGCTGCGCTTCCCGGCACCGTCACTCCCGGCCCGCGCGTCAAACCGCCCACCGTCACATCATCATGCCGGTCCGTCGCCGCCATCGGGCTGGTCCCGCCATTCTCTAAACCATAAAACCCCCACAAGGCAATCAACTCGCCCAGCGATTTCGTCGTCGCCGACTCCACCTCAGAATACGCACTCACGCACGACGCATTCTCCGCCCGCACCCGATAATAATAGGTCGTCTCCGAATCCAGCCCCTCCACCAGATAGCTCGTCACATTCTCGACATCCAAATCCTCATACCCATCAACAAAACCACCGCCACCAACCGGCTCCCATTCAAAATCGTCCACATAAATGGTCGCCGCAGTACGATAAATCTGGATGCGATTAACATCTGCACGGTTGATCTGGATGGTTCTTGTTTGAGGGGTGGTTCCCACAGTGAACGACGAACCACTCCACGTCTGTCCATCATCGGTCGAAATATTGACTTGATACGCCCCTGAAGCCGTACTGGCTGAGATGACAAATGAGACCTCCCCCACGCCGCCGGTAATCTTCGGCGTGGCAATAAAAGCGCCGGTCTGAGAGCGTATTTGACAAGAATAAGAGCCCGAAACAGCCCCGACGGTGCCCCGAATAATACCATTTGCCTGACCGTACCACGTCCCGGAGGACAGCATGTAAGTGGTCGTTGCCGTATAGGCTTCCGGCAATCCCGACTCGAAATCTTCAAAACTGCCCGCCTTCGTCTCAAAATCCTCAGACAAACTCACATCCAGCCGATACCCCGTCGCCCCGTCCACCGCCGACCAGTTCGCGCGGAAACTGCTGGACCCCTCCTGCGAAGCCTCCCCAATTTCTGGCGCCGCCGGACAGGTCAGGGCGCTGCCTGTTGCCGGACTGGTCTGCCGATAGTTGATCCCTTGATCCACGCCGCTGGTCGCCACCGTGCCCTTATAGGCAAACACTTCCACATAATAGGTCGTGCCCGCCGTCAGCCCCGTCACCTCCACCGAGGTGCCGCTCCCGCGATACACCACATAGCTGCCACTGCCCAAATCCGCCCCGCTGCCAAACGCCGCATTGGCGCTGTGCAGCGTCCCGTCGGTCGGAGCCGTCACCGCCGCGTTGCCCGCCCGCACCACCACAATCGCGCCATCCGCGTTCGCCCCCGCCGTCCACGAAATCTTCATCCCCGTCGCGGTAATGGGATCAATGTTCACATTGCTCGCCTGCCCCGGCTCCGTAAAGAAGCTCCCTTGCGCGGAATACCCCGTCCCGGCCGCGTTATCCGCGTAGCCTCGATAATAAATCTTTGTTCCTTGGCCCAACCCCGTGCGCTCATGCGTAAAATCACCCGTGCCCGTGCCAGTGACCGCCGTCTTGTTGCCGGTCGGATTCACACCGGTTCCCCACACCGTCCCGCGCGAATCCAGCGCCGCCGCCCCGCCCAATCCCGTCACATTCGCCCCCAGCGTCGCGGTCGTCTGCCCAATCCCCGTCGCCGTCGGCGTCGTCAGCGTCGGCAGCGTGACTATCGTCTGCGCCCCGCCCGCCGTCGTCGAACCGCTCTTGTTGCCCGCCGTGAAGGTGAAATTACCCGTGGTCAGCGCACTAACGCTGATCGTCTTGCCGCCCGTCGGCGTCGCCGCAATATCCGCCGTAATAAAGATATACCCCGTGTTACCCGCATTGATCGTCTGGTTCAACGAGGACAGCGAATGCGAGCCCGTGCCCAAACTGGCGGTAATCGTGCCCAACAGCGTGTCACTGCCCGTCTCCAGCGTGTTATCCGCCGAATACCACACCTTGAAGTTGGCAATATCCGTCGCCGCATAAGTTCCCGCCGAGGTGAAGCTCACCCCCGTCAGCACCGCCTTCGCCGTCGTCACCGCCAACTGCGACTTGTGCAGCACCACCGCCGCCTTCCCCGCCCCCACTTCCGCCGCCGCCACCTGCGTCCCGTTGTTCCCCAGCACAATCGTCGGCGTCGCGGCGGCAGTGGTCACCTCCTGCGTGCCCGAGTTCTCGCTCACGCACGAATCATTCTCCGCCCGCACCCGGTAGTAATACTTCGTGTCCTGCTCCAACCCCGTCACCACTTGGCTCGTCCCCGCGACCGCCAGATTTTCATAACCCGACACAAAGGCAGGCCCGCCGCCACTGCTCGTCCCAACGAAGAAATTGTCGAGGGAGATACTCGCTCCGTTATAGATGCGGAGTTGGTAATTCAAAACGTTTTGGCCGTTATTGGGGACGACCTTATATGTCATTTTCGTCCATGACGCCGCATTCCCATTATAACTGCCTGGCTGCAAGTTATCCCCGGAAACCACCCCTCCTGAAGCCCACGAGGCCCAAATGCGCACGTTCCCACTGCCCTTATACCAATAGCTGTTCTCGTATTCCGTCACGCCATCGCCCGCAATCGTGACGGCCTGTCCAAAGTGGCGCGTGGCGGAGGGAGCACAGAGGGCGTTATAAGATCCTTCTTGAGGATCTGTGCTCTGGATGGTGATATCACTCCCCCCATTGTTCGTCCAACTTGTCAAATTGCCCGTTTCAAATCCGGGATTTGTCATCAAATTAACCGACCCACCCGTGAACGTCGGACTGGTGCTCACATCCAGCCGATACCCGCTCGCCCCAGTCACCGCCGACCAGTTGGCGGTGAAACCGCTGCCGCCCACCGCAGTCGCCGCCGCCACGGTCGGAATCTCCGTGCAGGTAATCTTGCTGCCGGCCAGCGGGCTCGTCGTGCGATAATTCTCCGCGCCATCGCCGCCGTTGAAGTTGTAAATCCGCACATAATACACTGTCCCCGCGCTCAACCCCGTCAGCGCCACGCTCGTGCCGGTCCCCTTATACACCACCTTGCCCCCGCCCAGCGCAGTGCCGCCCCCGCCATAATTCGCGTTCGCCGTGTACGTCGTGCCATCCACGGGATGTGCCGACAAGTCACTGCTTGCCCGCACCACCACCAACACCTTCGTGCTCACCCCGCTCCAGTTGATCGTCATGCCGGTCGTGCTAAACGCGCTGAACGACAGCGTGGTCGGACTGGCAGCCGGTTCCGCCGCCATCGTGCTCGCGCTCGCCGTCACCCCCGCCGAATAATAATTATTATTTACGCTGTAGAACTTGTAGTCATACGCCGTATCCGCCGCCAGCCCCGTATTGTTGAAGCTTGTCCCCGATCCGTTATACACCACCGTGCCCGACCCCAAACTCGCACCCGCCGAATAACTCGTGCCCTGCGTCGGCTCCGTCCACGATGTCCCCGATGCCTTGCGCACCACCATCACATTGTGACCCTGCGCATTCTTGCTCCACGATAAATCAATCTGACTCGTCGGGCTCCCCGAATTGCGCGTCGCCGACTGCCCGCTCGGATTGTTCAGCGCAACGACCAGAAAATAGCTTTCTGCCGTAAATCCGCCGCCGGTGGTATGCTCCCAATCCCCATCCGCATACCAGGTGCAACCATCTTTTGAAAATCTTCCCGCGAAATACCAGTTGCCCGTGTCCGTAAATTGCTGTTCATTCTGCTTGGATATCCAAACGCGGTTGTCATTGCCATCCATTCGCGACCAATCCGCCCCGCGCCAGGTCCAGCCCGAACCGGTCGTGTTCCGTCCAAGGCCGTATTCAACCGTGTAGCCGGTCGTATCTTGATTTAACGCAAATTCAAACTGATACAGCAGGTTATCCCCTAAATAATTAGTCCAAATCTGCGCCCCCCGGTTATACAATGCGTGCCAATAATCCCCGCACCCCGCCGCTGAAGTCGTCCCGGAGACCGCCACATTTTTGGTGGTTGCTCCCGTGCTGGTGGCCGCCACATTGCCGGAAAATGACCCCGCCGAAGCTCCCGTCAAGCGCACATAGACCGTGCTGCTGGCGACGGTGCCGCTGGAAGGTGTGAACGCAATGGAACTGTCATAACCCGAACCTAATGTCTTGGACACCTCAAACCCAGTTGGTGCAGTGACCGTAATGTCGCCCGACAAATCACTCCCCGACACTGTCAACTGCTGCGCCGCCGACGGCGTCCCAACCGTCGTGCTGAACGCCGTCGGCGAGCCCGAAAGCGTAATCGTGGGGTTCGCCGCCGTCCCTATCCCCTGAATCACAATATCACGCAGACGCTTTTGGCTAGCACTATTGCTTCGATTGAAGCGAATGCGCATGGTCGCCGATGCTGCGGAAATATTTACCTGACTATTCAGATAGGTTGTACCTGAAGGCGTATCAGAACTACCTGCGGTCGTCCAAGTGGAGCCGTCGTCCAATGAATATTCCACCGTCACAGGCCCATCTCCCCCAGTTCCGTACTTGGCAACAGACAGATTGACCCTTACCGAAGCATGTGCGCTCGCATCGAATTTTGGAGTCGTGATGGTACTCGTATTCTGGGCTGTCATATGGGCATAACCTTGTGCAGCCGTAGCCCAAGTAATATCCACCGCACTCCAACCCGATGGTGCGCTGCCGGTTCGCAGTGTTTCGCTTAATAAAGTCGTCTGCCCCATCGCCGTCCCCGCACCGGCCAGCAATCCGCCCGCCACCACCGCCGCCACCCCCCGCCGCATCGCGCCACCCCGCATCCCGCGCCGCGACTCCACACCCCTCCCGCCCCGCTCGTCGCGGGCGGCCGGTCCGGACTGACCCTTCTCAGGCGCGGCGCACCGCCCGCCCGCCAACAGCCAATCCGCCGCCCTCATCCAAAAAGGCCGCACAGTCCAAGCAGTGTGTATGGTTTTCATATCGCACTCTCTCGTTTTCTTCCAAACTCCAAAAGGGGGTCATTCCCGCAACCTAGCAAATCCAATCCCACCAAACCAACCCCCTCGCAACACCCGCCCCGCCCCCCGCCCCTCCGCGAGGAACCCTGCCCTTCGGTTCTTCTGTCGTCCTTCCCGGCGCCCCGCGCCCCCCAAAAATCCGCCCCGGCTCCAATCGGTCCCCCAGCCCCAAATCTGCGCTCTAATCGGCGCCATCTGCGGACGAAACCCGGCTCCCGACGCTCCACTGTCCGCACGCGGGTCATGCTTGCCCCCCTTCGGAAGATATTGCCTTTGTTTCCAGCAACGCCAGGAGAACCCCTCGCAACTGATCGGCTTTGGCCACCAATTTTTTAGCGCGAGTGGGCGAGGGGTCGTCTCCCTCATAACGGGTCAGTACCGCGCATTGAGTAAGTTGGCGGCACATATCTTGCCAAACGCGCATGGACGCATCTTCGGGGAACGCCCGGCGCATCAATGCCGATACATCGTGAATCCGCGGAGGCGCAATCCCCTGCTGGACGAGAAGCGCCTTCAATGTTTTTTCTACCGCTTGCTGCGCGTGCAAACAAACGGTGTCCCATGGAATGCGCGCCGATGCCAAATTGTTTTGGACATTCAGCCAGTCGTTCTCTGCCTTGCGAAGCCAGACAGCCACACCCTGTTCACGCGCGGTCATACAGCACAATCCCTTCCTCTTCGACCGCGTCCACGATAAACCCTGCGCCGCGCAGGGCGGCGGCTGCTTCTCGCGGCGTATAGACGATGAAATCCATCGCCCACGTCCGATCCTCAAACAACCGGTCCATCGCAACAGCGCGCATCATCCGATCCGAGCGGGTTTCCATCACGACAAACAAATCAATATCGCTGTCCGCCCGGGCATCGCCCCGCGCCCGGCTCCCGAACAGCACCACCCGCACCGGCGCGCACTCCCGCACAATCCGCTCCGTAATGCTGCGCAACAGCCCCGCCTCCAGCCCAACTTCGGCATTCCCCGGCAACCCCGCCCAAGGCATCCCCTGCCTCGCGCGCGCCACCCGCCGCCGCTCCACTGTCCGCACGCTACTCATGCCCGTTCCCCCTTCGGCTTTTTGGCAGATGCCGTCTTAGGCAATGCCGTTTTTGAACTGTTTGAAGTAGAGGTGGAGGTTGGGTCTAACTCAAACTGCTTAATAAAATCACGGCACTGTGCAACCAAGGCGGCTGAGTCCTGCACATCCTTTTTGGCCGACTCCAAATCCCCAACAAAAGTCCAGTCATAATCTGCCAATTGACGGTTGCCAAATAACCGATGGAGGATTTTGGCAGACTCCTTCTCGAAGGTTCCAGTGCGGACAAATCGAGAATTGAATGCTCCAATCGTTTGAGCATGCGAACGAAACTCAAGCCTCTCTGTCGCCAAAACAGCCGTTATGGCATGAAAAGCGGCATAATAAGCGTGGGTGGTGGCTTCCTCCCAATATCCGGCCTTCAGTTCACGCCGGGCCGCCGCCAGCTTCCTTTTTGCTTTGGCCAGCATTTGGCGCAAGACCGTTCTGGAAATGGCGCGGGTCATAGCTCCACCCCTTCCCGCAGAATATTCCATCCCAACGGCGATTGTTGGACTTGCTCCCACTGCTCCGGGCTATAAACTAGCGCAGTGCAGAGCTGATCGGTTTCCAGCAGCAATTGCGCGCCCGTAGCCATCACCGTCTCGCGTTCTTTCTGCGTGGGCGAATCCAGCACCACCAGAAAATCATAATCGGAACCGGCATGGGCATCGCCGCGGGCACGCGAGCCATACAAGGTGATCAACCGCACCTGCCCCGCCAATTCAGCGCGAAGCGCCCGCGCATATCGCCGCGCAAGCTGCGGTGCCCGCCGACGCTCCACTGTCCGCGCGCCGCTCATCGCGCCACTCCTGACTCACGACTCCCGACTCGCGACTCCCGCCTCTCAATTCCGAGCCTGCTGGCGACTGCCTCCTGCCCCCACTTGGACATTGGATTTGAATATTGAATATTGGATATTGCCTCCCCCCTCCTGCCCCCTGTCCCCTGCCCCAGCCCCCCTCCGCGCTCTTCGCGCCTCTGCGAGAGACCCGGCTGTTCGGCTCCCCGGCTGTTCCTTCTGGCCCCTGTCTCCTGACCACTGGCTACTTCCGTTGGCACCTGAGCCAGTGAAAGAGAAACAAAAATTGGGGCATGCCGCTTCATTTCTTCTGCTCCCTTGAACCACCCGGACTGGGCAAAAGCAACGCCAACTGTTCCCTGCAACGGTCCATGGCATCAATGGCCAGCGCCGCCTGTTCGCGGGTGGCATCGACGCCGGGATAGCGAAATGCGATGGCATACTGCGAAAGCAATTCCAAATCATTGCGAAGCAATTCCGTTAGAGCTGAACATGGCGGACATTCTGCCAATAACACCACAAGGTCATGAACCTTGCGGATCGGTTGGTTGATTGATTCCAAAATGGCTTTGATGGTTTTCTCGACGCACTGCTGGGCATGAAAACACGCACTGTCAAAGTTCGGGCGCTTCCGTGCGCGAAATTCCCGCCGGGCGGAAACCGCATCCGCTTCAGCCTTCTGCAACCACGCTTTAACGGCGCTTTTCATACAGCACCTTTCCCCGCTCCAGCACCGAGCAGATGAATCCATCGCGGTCTTGCACGCCGCGCCGGACTTCACCCGGAGTCTTGACAATCAAATCCAGCGGAAACGACCGCGGAATCCGGCGGCGAATCTCCAGCGCACGATCAGCGCCATTTTGCGCCCCCGCCATCACCACCATCAAATCCACATCGCTGTCCGCCGTGGCCCGGCCTTCCGCCATCGAACCAAACAGGATGACCCGCTCCGGATGGAACTGATCCGCCAAGCGATCCACATACTGCTGGACCTGCCGCATAATCATGGCGCACTCCGCTGCGTTCGAGGGGCTGCAGAAGGGGTCAGTCCTTGCATTGTCGCAACCAAGGGGGCAGTCCTATTCCCATCTGCCCGATTCGTTTTGCCCGCGGGGTCACCGACCCCGCCTACAGTCAAACCCATTCCGCAACCTGTAGCCGGTCTCGTTGAGGCCGGTGTTCTTCCGCGTTCGTGCGCGTAATTCGTCACAAAAGGGGTCAGCCCTATATGATGATGTTTTGGGCCCTGTCCAGCGCTATGGACGCTGGCGGCACGCGGCATGGCCGAGCCACCGCGCCCAGCGGGCGCACCTACAGTCCGATCCAAGCCAGACCGCCGATTCGCATCCAGGCGCAATGGCTGCCGTGTTTCTAACCGCACCGTGCTCATGCCCGTGCCCCTTCGCGAAGTCGC
Organism: Lentisphaerota bacterium; assembly: GCA_012511885.1. Taxonomy (GTDB): domain Bacteria; phylum Verrucomicrobiota; class Kiritimatiellia; order CAIQIC01; family Lenti-01; genus JAAZFE01. The sequence continues at coordinate 8,776 of JAAZFE010000110.1, forward strand.
GTGGGCACCCATTCCAGCGCCACACGCGCTTTCTGCGCCGCCGCCAGGGCTTCCTCCAACGGAATTTCACGCCAGTCATCCGGGTAACGGCTTTGTGAAGCATAGTCGGTCAGCTCCGTGGCGATTGCCTCCAAGTGCGACACCTCCGGGCGCGTCTTGGCGCAAAGCGCCACCAGGCGGCGTAAATTGTGCGTGCGCTCCACATGGCGATTTTCTTGCGTTAAAAGAGCTTTCAACGCCTTCTCCACGCATTGGTACGCATGATAGCAGGTCACATCGGTCACAGGCGGCACCTGCGCCGCCATAACCTCCGCCGTGCGCAAGTCATTGGCAGCTTTAGTCAGCCACCGGCCCACCGCTAATTGGAGCGCATCAGCCATAGCACAACACCCCGTTTTCATGCACCTCGCGCGCCAATGTGTTGGCAATCCCGCGCTGCTCTTCAAATTCACCGGTGCCCATGACCGATACATCCAACGCAACCGCCGGAGAGGAAAACAAACGATGAACTTGCAACTGAATGTCACGATGGCTGGTTTCGCCATCCAAAAGAATCAGCACATCCACATCGCTCTCCAGCGTCGCTCCGCCCGTCACGCGAGAGCCATAAACGTGAATTTGTGTCGGGCGAATCGCCTCCGCGATTTTCTCCACGACCAAGCGGACCAGCGGATCCTCGCCGCGGTACAACACAGTGCCCGGAGTCAAAGTCGTTCGTTGCCCCCGCGCCGCCCGCCGCCGCTCCACTGTCCGCACGCTGCTCATCGCGCAACTCCTCGCACTCGACCCTCTGCCGCCCTCATCCAAAAAGGCCGCAATGTTCCGCAGGTATGTCGTGTTCTCATCGTTTCACTCACTCGGTTGAGTTGCTCGCAAAATCCCGGTAAAAATGTTGTTCCAAACTGCTTCGATCTCGTTTCTTCGCCACGCGCACAACGATCCTTCGCTCCCCTCAATACATGTGTGCACAATCCCAGACATTTATATATAACAAACATCCTCTATTCCCCCTTCCCTGTCAAGGCGCTAACACGATCCCAACAATCCCCCCCCCAAAAAAAATAACAACCGCCACCCATGCTACCTTGCAGCACAAGGTACCCCCCAAAATCCCGCATTCACCCATTCTCGCATTTCCCCGACTCCCCCTCCCCAGTTCCGTAGCCTGTAGTCTGTCGTCTGTCGTCTCTGGTCTGCGCGGCGCAGCCGCGCCCCCTCCTCCCGCTTGCGCTCCTCTTGCGTCCCTCGCGCCTCTTGCGTTAAAAATGCGCCCCAGCGCCAACGGTAGGTGCCTGTCCGCCTCGGGCGAAACGCATCGCGAGACATCCCCCCCCCAAAAACAACCGCCACCCCCTATGCTACCTTGCGTTACAAGGTACCATGCCCCCCCTCCCCTCCTCTTCCCCTTTTGCGTTTTTTGCGCGCTTTGTGGTTCCCCAAAAATCCCGCAATCTCGCATTCCCCCCCTCCCCCATTTCCTCCTGCCCCCCCTTTTGTGTTTTTTGCGCTCTTTGTGGTTACAAAAATCTCTTCCCCCGCTTGCGCTCCTCTCGCGCTCCTCGCGCCTCTTGCGTTAAAAAATGCGCCCCAGCGCCAACGGTAGGTGCCTGTCCGCCTCGGGCGAAACGCATCGCGAGACATCCCCCCCCAAAAAACAACCGCCACCCCCCATGCTACCTTGCGTTACAAGGTACCATGCCCCCCTTCCCCTCCTCTTCCCCTTTTGCGTTTTTTGCGCTCTCTGTGGTTCCCCGAAATCCCGCAATCTCGCATTCCCCCCCTCCCCCATTTCCTCCTGCCCCCCCCTTTTGTGTTTTTTGTGCTCTTTGTGGTTACAAAAATCTCTTCCCCCGCTTGCGCTCCTCTTGCGTCCCTCGCGCCTTTTGCGTTAAAAATGCGCCTCCCTGGCACTTCGCACCTGAAACCTTTTACCAGCCAGCGTCAGCTGGCGTCTACAGTCAGTCGTCTTCTGGTCTTCGGTCTCGCGGCGCAGCCGCGCCCCTCCTCTTCCCCTTTTGCGTTTTTTGCGCGCTTTGTGGTTACAAAAATCTCTTCCCCCGCTTGCGCTCCTCTCGCGCTCCTCGCGCCTCTTGCGTTAGAAAAACAGCACCCCCTGGCACCTTGCACATGAAACCTGCCACCGCGGCGGCCCCGCCGCCCCCGGCCCTCAAAAATCGTCAAAAAGCGTTGTTTTGGACGAATTTGGGGTTTTTGACCGTTTTCCGCGCGGCAACCGCCGCGCTGTAGGTGGGCCCGGTGAGCCCGCCTGCCGCGCACGCAAAACCTGAGCTTTTCACTTTCCGCTAAAACTTTCGGAGCAATTTTTCCTACGCTGTGTCCCGCATGGGCGGGACACATCGCGGACGCCTCGGCGATGCGTCCCTACCAAAATCCCGCTACCACGAAATCACCCTCCTCTCCCCCCGCTTGCGCTCCCCTCGCGTCTCTTGCGTTAAAAAAATGCGCCCCCCTGGCACTTCGCACCTGAAACCTGCCCTCCGCCCTTGCCCCCCTCCGCGCTCTTCGCGGCTTTGCGAGAGACCCGGCTGTTCAGCTCCCCGGCTGTTCCTTCTGACTCCTGGCTTCTGACTACTGTCTTCTCGCCCCCGCTCATACAGCGCAATGCCTTCCGTTTCCACCTCATCCACGATCAACCCCACCATGCCGCGGTCGCGCTCGACCTCTTGCGGCGTGTACACCAGCAAATCCATCGCCCACGGACGCGCCCCAAACAGCGCCAACACCTGCGCCGTGCGCTTGTAAAAATCCAGCGAACTCTCCATCTCCACAAACAAATCAATATCGCTATCCTCCCGCGCATCGCCCCGCGCCCTCGAACCAAATAGCACCACCCGTCGCGGAGAAAACTCACGCACAATCCGCTCCGTAATGCTGCGCAACAGCCCCGCCTGCAGCCCGATTTCGGCATTCCCCGGCAACCCCGCCCAAGGCATCCCCTGCCTCGTGCGCGCCCCCCGCCGCCGCACCGCTGCCGCCCGCCGCTCCCCTGACATCACCCCGCTCATGTTTCGCCCCCCTCCGGTTCAGACCTAACGGCCTTCAAACGCTCAAGCAAAACCTGAGCTTTTCACTTTCCGCTAAAACTTTCGGAGCAATTTTTCCTACGCTGTGTCCCGCATGGGCGGGACACATCGCGGACGCCTCGGCGATGCGTCCCTTCTACCAAAATCCCGCATTCACGCATTCACGCACTCCCCCTCCTCCTACAGTCTGTTGTCTGTCGTCTCTGGTCTGCGCGGCGCAGCCGCGTCCCCTCTCCCGCTTGCGCTCCTCTTGCGTCCCTCGCGCCTCTTGCGTTAAAAATGCGCCCCAGCGCCCCCTTTTATCAGCCAGCGTCAGCTGGCGTCTACAGTCTGTTGTCTGTCGTCTCTGGTCCGCGCGGCTCCGCCGCGCGCCCCCCCCCCTGTCAGTCCAATACCAGCTTCACCCCAAACGCCCCCCGCACGACGCCCTCAGGAATATCCAAAATTTTCACCTCAATCTCATACTCATCATCGCCCGCAACAATCGGATACCCCACCTGGATTTGCTCCTGCACCCCGTTCTCCTCATCCCCGGTCAGTTCGGCAACGTAGAACAACTGATAGGCCTTGCCGGGAACCGACCGCCACTTCACCTTGATGGGCCGGGCCGGCCTCTTGCCGGGCGATGCCATCTGGGGGCCTGGTTCTCCCAAGCGAATGTCGGCGAAGGCCAGCAGCGACGTCGCATCCGTCGGATCCGTTCCCGCCAGCCACTCGTGCCAGTTGCTGATCCCGTCCCCGTCCGCGTCATCAACCCGGTTGGTCACCCCCATCAGGAGGGCGTGCGACACCGTAAACGGATCATCAGGATGCGCCCAGCCTTCGGTATTGATCGGCTCGGCAGGGCCAAACTCCAGCACCAGCATGTTGTAGGCCGGACCGGGCACCGTGACCACCTGCGAGTCCGCGTAGAATGTCGCATTCGACACTTCGGCCGCGTTGTAGGCCCGTCCGAAAACCCGCTTGCCGGTGGACGGGCGATTCGTCAGCGCCAGACAAAACAGGCCCAGATCCTGACGCGACGCGTTGATGCCCACATGGCCCCAACTGCTGTTCGACGCCACCAGCGGATTGGACGGGTGCGATTCCCCCTGAGCGTTGAGTTTGAAATTCTCCGGACGCCGGGGGTCGTTGGTATAGGCTTCGCGCAGCTCCACCCGCGAATGGCCCTGGCCGCAGGCGCTCATCCCGGGCATGGGGCGGCCAAATGGATCCAACACCGGCTGGATATTGCCGGCATAAAGTGATTGCGGATAAAACCCCTCGACCGCTTTCTGGGGCTCCTCATTGCCGAAAGCCGGAGACACCGCCGCCGCGGCAAGCAACAAGACCATGCCCATTGCCAACCCGACCGCCGGCCATTTCATGCCGCTATAATTTGGCGTTCTGTTTACCATCACCAGCCCAGACCGCGCGACAAACGCTCCCGCGCTCGCCCCGCGAGTCTCTCTATTCTTTGTCACATCTTCAATGGACATTGGATATAATCCAATCCCTGATGGAAAAGTGCACCACGTTCTCAGAAATTGCAAGTGCAAATTTAACCGTTTTTTCATTTTTCAAGTTCACCCTTCGCGTCTCCACATGAGCCTGGATGATTCACGCGACAAGTCCGGCCCGGATGCAAGGCGGGCGGGGTGAAGCTGTATGGACAACCTGCGAGCCCCGAATAACGCCGCAGACGGGTTGGAATCGTCGCGCCGAAGGGCAACATGGCTGAAAATTGATGAAAACCTGAACCTGCTACTCTGCAGTGAAATAAAACCGTTTCAGCCATGTTGATGAATAATCCAGGTGAGACCGTCTGCTCCCCATAAACGCGCCAGCGTGTATGTAGTTTGTCCTCTCGCAACCGCGCCCCCCCCCCCCTCGACTCTCGACACTCAAAAACAGCCATTTTTGCCCCGTTTTCAGGAAATTTTGCTAGTTTTTGACGAATTTGGACCGTTTTGGCCGATTTTTTCTCGTTGTGGGCCGTTTTCCACCGTTTCCACAATTGCCGCCCCCCCCCCCGCGGGGCGCTCCCAAAGAAAACTATCTGCCCGATCCGTCTGATCCGACTGATCTGTCTGATCGTTGCATCTGGCGCAGCCGCGCACGCTTCCCCGCTTCTTCTATGCTGGCTCCGCGACGGGGCGGCTCAATATCTTAGGTTTTGTGTGCCGCAGCCCATTCATCCAAATTTGTAACCCAATCCGCCCATATTTCTCCACATAACTTCAAAAAATTGCAATTTTCCCATGTTTTATTCCCAAAATCGTTCGTTTTTACCCATTTCTGCTCCTTTTTTGCCCGTTTTTGCCCGGTTTTGCCCGGTTTCGCGTCCGTCTCGATTTGTTTCTGGGCGAAAAAATCTTTCGCCCCTACCCCCCCTGCGGCCCCCGAGCCGCCCCCCAAAAATAATTTGTGTCCATTCGCGTCCATTCGCGGTTCAAACCCCATTCTTTGTGTTTTTTGTGTTCTTTGTGGTTCCCCAAAAATCCGCAATCGACCATTCCCGCACTCTCGCAATCTCGCAATTCTCTCTCCCTTTTCTCCTGCACTTCGGCTATAATGCGTCCCTTATGAACATACTGCACAGCCAAACGGTGGAATATCTCCGTTATCTCAAAGAACAGGGCATCACCCATGTTCCGGGTACCAGCAAACAGCCCGTCACGCCGGTCAAACGCGCTCCAAAAGCTGCCCCTGATCCCGCCCCCGCCGCCCCTCCTCTTGCCGGCGCCGCGCCACGAGGCGGCTTGACCCAGTCGGTGGAATTGCAGCTCATCACCGACGAAGTGGCCGCCTGCCGACGCTGTCTCCTGCACCGCACCCGCACCCGGACCGTCCCCGGTCAGGGCGCTCTGCGGCCCGATGTCATGTTTATCGGCGAAGGTCCCGGCGCCAACGAGGACGAGCAGGGCATTGCTTTTGTGGGCCGGGCGGGACAACTGCTCACCCGCATGATCGCCGCCATGGGCTACACCCGCGACGAAGTGTTTATCGGCAACATCGTCAAATGCCGCCCCCCCGGCAACCGCGTTCCCTCGCCCGAGGAAATGAACGATTGCATCCCCTATCTCAAACGGCAAATCGCGATTATCCAGCCCAAACTGATCGTCTGCCTTGGCGCCACGGCGGCCCGCGGCCTCGTGCAGGAAACTCTGCCCATCGGCAAAGCACGGGGACAATGGCGCGAATTCGAGGGTATTCCCGTCATGTTGACCTTCCACCCCGCCTATCTCCTGCGCGACGGCACCAAAAAAGGCGCCTGCTGGTCCGATCTCAAGGCCGTCCTGGCCCGCCTGGGCAAAACCCCGCCCAAACCCGCGTAGGCCCAGCTCGGAAAACCCTCGACGCTCGACCCCCGGCTCTCGAAAAACGCCAACAACGCCGTTTGGGGTCAAATTCTGCCTGTTTTTGACGAATTTGGGCTGTTTTTGGTCCATTTTTGGCCGATTTTGGCCGATTTTGGACGTTTTTGGGCAGCTTCCGCCCCGATCTGTCTGATCCGACTGATCTGTCTGATCATTTTACCTTGCCACCAGCAGTCGCACCAGCGGCGCAGCTGCGGCGCGCGCCGCTTGCTTCCCCAGGCCGGGACAAGTATTCTAGCCGTATGAAAAAACTCCCGGTTTTGTTGCTGACGTTGCTTGTGTCCCTCCGGTTGGCTGGGGCCGATTCGCCCCCGCTCGGGTCTTTCCCCACCGCCAGCGGCTCGCTGTTCCGGGTGTGGGCGCCCTTCGCCAAATCGGCCGCCGTGGCCGGCGAGTTCTCGGACTGGCAGCCGCGCGACATGGACGCCATGGACACGGACGGCATCTGGAGTCTTTTTCTCCCCGAGGCCCGCGAAGGGCAGATGTACAAGTTCATCTTTAACGGCGACAACTGGAAACGTGATCCGCGCTCGCGGCAGGTGGAACACTCCGACGGCAATTCCATCCTGTATGACCCCGCGGCCTTTGACTGGGGCGCGGTCCGCCCGCCCGAGATGCCGCGCGAGGATCTGGTGCTCTATCAACTGCATGTGGGCACATTTGCCGGTTGCGCGCCTCCGGCCACGTTCGACGACGCGATCAGTCGCCTCGATTATCTGAGCGGCCTGGGAATCACCGGCATTCAACTGATGCCGGTCAACGAGTTCCCGGGCGGGCTGAGCTGGGGGTACAATCCCGCCGACCTTTTCGCCATTGAAAGCGACTACGGCGGGCCCGACGCCCTCAAGCGGTTCGTGCGCGCCGCCCACGCCCGCGGCATGGTTGTGCTGGCCGATATCGTCCATAACCACTATGGCCCCACGGACCTCGACCTGTGGCGTTTCGATGGCTGGCACGAACAGGACTTCGGCGGCATCTACTTCTATTGCGACAGCCGAATCCATACTCCCTGGGGCTCGACCCGCCCCGATTTCGGTCGGCCCGAGGTGCGCGCGTTCATCCGCGACCAAGTCTTCATGTTCCTCGAAGAATATCGCCTGGACGGCTTCCGCTGGGACTCGGTTTACAACATCCTCCACAGCGATCACGGCTTCAATCCGCAAGGACGCGACATGTTGCGCGAAATCAATATGGACATGGCCCAGACCCATCCGCACGCGCTGCGCGTGGCCGAGGACACCGGTTTCGAGCACGACCTCCATTTCCAGGCCCAATGGGACATCGGCCACCGCTGGGCGCTCTTCAACCAACTGTCCACCGCCCACGATCCCGAGCGCGATATGCACACGATTGCCGGCACCCTGACCGACTGGCCCGGATTCCAGCGCGTCATCTTTACCGAGGCGCATGACTATGTGGCCCACATGAACGACCAGCGCAGCCGCGTGCCCTCCATGATTCATCCCGACGAACCCGAAAGCATCTGGGCGCGCAAGCGGGCCCTGCTCGGCGCCGCCATGATCTTCACCACGCCGGGCATCCCCATGATTTTTCAGGGACAGGAGATGCTGGAAACGCAGGCCTTCCACGACGACACGCCCCTGCGCTGGGAACGCGCGCAGTCCCACGCTGGAACGGTGCGGGCCTACACCGATCTGATTCGTTTGCGGCGCAATCTTGACGAAACCACCCCCGGGCTGCGCGGCGACCAGGTGCGCGTGGACCTGCTCGACAACGAGCGCAAGCTGATCGCCTTCTCCCGCTGGCAAAGCGACCGCCCGGACGAACCGACCTTCGTCGTGGCCAATTTTTCCGCCGTGGACTATGCGGAGGACGCTCCCGTCATCCCGTTCCCGGCCCCCGGGTTGTGGCAACGACGCTTCAACAGCGACTCCACAGCCTATGCCGAGGATTTCGGCAATCTGGGCCCCGAGAGCGTGGTCATCCAAGCCGACACTCCCGCCGCGCCCGTCCCCATGGGCCGCTACAGCCTGCAAATCTTCTCCAAACTTCCCCCGGCTGAATAAGCGGTAGCTGCTCTCCCCCTGAGGACTCGACTCTCGACACCCGACTCGCGACTCTCAAAAAGCGCCGTTTTTGACGCATTGGGGACGTTTTTGGGCAATTTGGGACCGTTTTTGGCCATTTGGGGCGTTTTTGGCCCGTTTTGGCCTTTTCAGCCGTTACCGGCAGTTGCCGACAAACCCCGTCTCGATCTGTCCGATCAGTCGGATCCGTCTGATCTGTCTGATCTTTTTACCTTGCCCCTTGCACCAGCCAGCGGTAGCTGGCGTGTCTCCAGTCTGGTCTGTGCGGCGGGGGCTTCAGGCCAGAAGGCCGTCGCGCAACTCGACATGCCGTCGGCAATAGCCGGCCAGCGCCTCGTTGTGGGTCACGATGATCAGGGTGAGTCCCTCGCCAGCGGCCAGCTCGAAGAGATAGCGCAGGACATCCTCGCCGGTTTTGGAGTCGAGGTTGCCGGTGGGCTCGTCGGCCAGAAGCAGCTCGGGCGCGTTCATCAGGGCGCGGGCCAGCGCCGCGCGCTGCTGTTCGCCACCGGACAGCTCGTTGGGCCGGTGCGGGGCGCGTTCGGCCAGCCCCACCCGATCGAGGAGCATGGCGGCCCGCTCGCGCAGGCGCTTGCCGTGTAAAAACGCGCCGTGGGCGCTCAGCCCGGGCAGGAGCACGTTCTCGAGCACGGTCAATTCCGGCAGCAGGTGATAGGCCTGGAACACAAATCCGATGTTGCGCGCGCGCAGCGCGCTGCGCTCGCGGTCCCGCGCGGCATAGAGGTCGCGTCCGCGGTAGAGGACGCGTCCGGCGGTGGGCCGGTCCAGGCCGCCCATGATCTGCAGCAGGGTGCTCTTGCCCGCGCCGCTCATGCCGGTGATGGCCAGCGATTCGCCCGCGGCCACGCGCAGGGAAACGCCGCGCAGCACCTCGATCCGGCGCGAACCCATCGGGAACGAGCGGTGGACCTCCACAACGTCCAGCAGATCAGTCATAGCGCAATGCCTTTACGGGATCCAGCCGCGCCGCCTGCCAGGCGGGGATCACGGCCGCCAGCGTGCAAATCACCAGCACCGACACCGCGACCAGGGCCACGTCGGCCGCCACGGTGCGCGAGGGCAGCTCGGCAAGGTGGTACAGCTCTTCGGGCAGCAGTTTCATCTCGAAGCGGTTGTCGAGAAAACGCAGCAGGTGGTTGCGATATTTGAGCACCACCAGGCCGGTCGCAATGCCCAGGGTGGTGCCCAGGACCCCCTCGACCCACCCCTGCCAGAAAAAGACCCGCATGATCGATCCGGCGGAAAAACCCAGCGAGCGCAACAGGCCGATCTCGCGCGTTTTCTGCACCGTGACGGTGATCAGCGTGTTGGTAATGCCGAAGGCGGCCACGATCGTGATGAAGATCAGCAGAAAGAACATCATGTTCTTTTCCACCCGCAGGGCGGCGAACAACTGACGGTTTTGCTCCATCCAAGTGGTCACCCGCGCGCGGTGGCCGAGAAGCTCGCGCAGGCTGCCGGCCACGCTGCCCGCCGCGTAGGGATCGTCGGTCATGACTTGGATGGCCTCAAACGCGGCGCCGCCGCAAAACTCGCGCGCGTCCCAAAGCGAACCGATCACATAGCCGGCGTCGAACTCCCACATGCCCATCTCGAAAATGCCCGCCACGGTCATCTCGGTGGGCAGCATGATCTCGTCCTCGCTCAGGAAAGTGGCCGGCGAATAAACCGTCAGGGTGTCGCCCACCCCCACCCCGAGACGGTCGGCCAGATTCCGCCCGAGCAAAACGGAATGGTCCTCGACGCTGAACTCGCCCTCGAGCAGGTTGTCGGCCAGCCGGCTGACCCGCCCCTCGCGCTCCGGATCAATGCCGCGCAGCAACGGGGTTTCGATCTGTCCGCCGGGCTTCTGGATAAAGACGAGGCTTTGCAGAAAGGGCGCGGCGCCCTTCACGCCCGGCGCCGATTCGATCAGCTCGCATAGCTCGTCCTCGTTGTCGTCCAGACCGCCGGACACGGCGACCGTGAGATGGGCGTTGAAGTCCAGAATCTTGGTGCGCCACATATCGTCGAAACCGGTCATGACCGAGAGCACGATGATGAGCACGGCCACGCCCAGCAGCACGCCCAGCACGGACAGCACCGTCACCACCGAGAGGAATGTCCTCTTGGGCTTGAGGTACTTCAGCGCCAGGAAAAGGGAGAATGGCAGGGTCATTCTGCGGGGGGCTCCTCGGGACGCGGCTGGCGGATTTTCATTTGAGGAAAGAGCATGACTTCGCGCACACTTTCCTCGCCGGTCAGAATCATCACAAGGCGGTCAATACCGATGCCCATGCCGCCGGCGGGCGGCATGCCGTGTTCGAGGGACCGCAGGAATTCTTCGTCCAGCTTGCCGGCGTCGCCGCCGGACTGCTCGAGCAGGCGCGCGCGCTGGTCGAGGGGATCGTTCAGCTCGGTGTAGCCCGGGGCCAGCTCGCGCCCGCGCACGACCAGCTCGAACACATCCACCAGGACGGGATCGTCCTCGCAGCGCTTGGCCAGCGGCACCAGCTCGGCGGGCAGCCGGGTCACAAAGGTGGGTTGCCAGAGCGTCCGCTCGATCAGCTTGTCATAGACCTCGTGAGTGATCTGCGCGTGGGTCATGTCGTCGGGGATGTCGAGCTCTTTGCCGCGGGCCCAGTCGCGTACGGCCTCGAGCGGGCGCTCGAACCAGTCCCGGTCGGCGTGTTCGCGCAGCAGGTCGTGATAGGTCACAACGCGCCAGGGGGGGGTGAGGTCCACCGGCTCCTGGTCCTCCCGGCCCACCCGGCAGGTGCCGAACAGCTCGAGCGCCGCGCCGCTGATCAATTCCTCGATCAGCTTCATCATGCCGCGCACATCGGCATAGGCCTCGTAAATTTCCAGCGCGGTAAACTCCGGATTGTGCGAGCGGTCGAGGCCCTCGTTGCGGAAGTTTTTGCCCAGCTCGAACACCTTGTCGTAGCCGCCAACCATCAGGCGCTTGAGATAGAGTTCGGGCGCGATGCGCAGGAACATGGACTGCCCCAACGCGTTGTAGTAGGTCTGAAACGGCTCGGCAATCGCCCCGCCGGCCAGCGACTGCAGCACCGGGGTTTCCACCTCGAAATAGCCCCGCGCCTCGAGCTCGCGGCGCAGATAGGAAAGCAGGCGACTGCGCGTGTCGAACACCCGGCGCACATGCGGATTGGCAATCAGGTCCAGACAGCGCTGCCGATAGCGCAGCTCGGTGTCCTGGAGACCGTGCCATTTTTCGGGCAGCGGATGCAGCGATTTCGCCAGCAGCTCCCAGCGCTGCACCTTGATGGACGGCTCCCCGGTGCGGGTGGTGAACAGTTCGCCTTCCACGCCGATAAAATCGCCCAGGTCCACCGCCTTGAACGCGGCAAACGATTCGTCGCCCAGCGCGTTTTTCTGCAGATAGATTTGGAACTTGCCGGTGCCGTCCTGCAGGTGAGCAAACGAGCTTTTGCCCATTTCGCGGATTTGCACCACGCGGCCCGCCGCCCGCACGGAGCGGCCCTCGGCAAACTCCGCGCGGATGGTTTCGAGCGATCCCGTCCGCTCGAAAGCCCGGCCATAGGGACGATGCCCGGCCGCCTTCAAGGTCTCCAGATTGGCCAGCCGCTGCTGGCGAAACTCCATTTGATGCGCGCTCAATTCCATGGAACATCCTTGCGTTGAAAAACGCGCCCACCCTACCCCGCCTGCCCCTGAAAAATCAATCACCATCCCGTCTTTTCTCGACGCCCCGGCTTTGCTAGGGTTCGGTTTTCATGTCGGCAGACCCCTCCAACTTGTCCACGCCCGCCGTACTGGCCATCGGCCATTTCGACGGGGTGCATCTTGGCCACCAGGCCATCTTCCGGACGGCGCTCGCGGCGGCCAGGGAACATGGCGGCACAGCCGGCTGCCTGACCTTCTCGCCCCACGCGGCCGTGGTGCTTGCTCCGGAGCAGGCCCCCCTGCTGCTGGCCACCCCCGCCCAGAACCGGGCGTACATTGAAGCCTGCGGTATCGCCTCGATCCATGTCCTCCATTTCACCCGCGAGCTGGCCGCGCTCGAGCCCGCCGGCTTTATCAACATGCTGCGCGAGCGGTTCGTCAACCTGCGCGAAATCACTGTCGGCAGCGACTTCACCTTTGGGCGGAACCGCGCGGGCAACGCGGATACCCTGCCCGGGCTGGCTCGAGCCGCGGGTCTGACCGCCCGCATCCTGCCGCATGTGGCGGTGGATGGCGCGCCCGTTTCGAGCACCCGCATCCGGGCCGCTGTGGGGCGCGGCGACATGATCGCGGCGCGCACCATGCTGGGGCGCTCCTTCGCGCTGGCTGGCAAGATCATCCGCGGGCAGGCCGTCGCCCGTACCCTCGGCTTTCCCACCGCCAACCTCGCGCCGCACCTCCCGATACGTCCGGCTCCGGGAGTCTATGCCGCCCGCCTGATCCTGCCCGATGGCGCCTACCCCGGCGCGTCGTTCATTCCGGATACGGCCGATCCGCGCCAGGCCCACTTTGGCGACATCGTCGAAATCCATGTGCCCGGCTTCGAGCGCGATCTCTACGGACAGGAGGTCGAGATCTCCTTCACGGCGCGCCTGCGCGCTCATCAGGTGTTCGCCGACTCCGCCGCCGCCATCGCGCAAATCGGCGAGGATGTCCGCCAGGCCCTAGCCGCCGACGCCCAGCTTGCCGCGGATTGAACGGCCAACGCTCCGCGCCAGCGCACCGGGGCAATTTCATTTTTCCGCGCTTGTCAAACCCGCCGTCAGGTCCCATCATTGGTCATGTCAAGGAACGAGGTGCCGCCATGATCAAAAACATACTCTTTGGTGCGGACGGTTCGGCGCACGGCCATATTGCCCGGGACTACGCCATGGATCTGGCCCTGCGTCTGGATGCCCAGCTGGCCGCGGTTCACGTGGTGGATTCGCGCATGCTGGATGTCCCGCTCATCGCGCCCCAGTCCGGCGTACTGGCCTGGAATCCGCGCGTCTTCGACGGCCTGCAGGAAACCCTGCGCGCGCGCGGCGAGGAGATTCTGACCGAATCCCGTGAACGCGCCAAGGAAGCGGGCATCAGCCTGACCACCTTCCTCGAGTTCGGCCCCCCCGCGCAGGTCCTGCTGGACATCCAGGCCAAGACCGAACTGCTCGTTCTGGGGCGGCAGGGCAACTACACCGGTTCGAGTCCCGAGTTCACGGGTTCGACCATGGGGCGTGTCATCCGCCGCGCGAGCCGCCCCTGCCTGATCACGCCGGACCGTTTCGAGCCTGTCAGCCGGATCATGGTCAGCACCGACGGCTCCCCCACCGCCACCCGCGCGCTGCACGAGGCCGTCGAGCTGGCCAACGGTCTCAAGACGCCGCTGATCATTCTGGCGGTGGCCGAACGCGGCGACGAGCTGGATCAGGCGCAAAAGAACGCGGTCGAAGCGCACAGCCTGGCCCGCGCGCACGAATGCGCCGCCGCCACCCTGACCGCGGTCGGCCCGCCCGGCCCGCTGCTGCTCGAGAAGGCGGCCGAAACCGGTTGCGACCTGATCGCTCTCGGCTCGCACGGCCACGGCTGGATCGTGAGCCGCCTGATGGGCAGCGTGGCGGCGCACGTCATCTGTCGCGCCACCATCCCGGTTCTCCTGGTGCATTGACATGCGCAGCCTGCGGCTCATCGCCTGTCTCGCGCTGCTGCCCGCCGCCGCCGGCTGCCTGGTGCGCTCGGTGCATCCATGGCTGACCGACGACTCGCTCGCGACGGAACCCGCCCTGGCCGGAACCTGGAGCGACAACCAACAGCAGCTCACCGCCGTTTTCACCGCGACGAACCAGCGCTACACCGTCGAAACCACCGACCGCGACCAGGTGACGGTGCAGCTTACCGCCGGCCTGCACCGGATCGGCGACACCCTCCTGCTGCAGGTTGCTCCCGGCGAGCAGAAAAGCTGGAACAACTTCGTGCTTCTCTTCACTCACATCCTCTACAAGGTGCGCCTCGACGGCGACCGGCTCACGTTGCATCCGCCGGATGTCGAAGTCTTCGGTCGGCTGGCCGCCGAGGCCAATCTGGCGCTGCTGGCCGACAGCTCCGCTTCCAACGGCTATGTGCTGACCGGCTCCCAGGGGCAGGTGGAGACCTTCCTGTGCGGACATCTGGACACGCCGGGCTTCTTCAAGGAGGAACCGGACTTTACGCTGCGACGGATCCAGCCCTGACCGACCGGCACCGCGCGGTTCAGGCGCGGGCCGGTTGCAGCAACGCGGCGATGCGCCGGGGCAGGTCGTTGCGGTTGGCGGCATCCACGACCATCACAGTGAACGGCGTGCCGGTTTCCCGCAGATGGGCCAGCCAGCGTTCCAGCGCCCGCTCCTGAATCACCGCCAGCCAGGGTATCTCCGCCCGAAACGCGGCCCGCACCCCGGCAACAAAGGACGCGGCGCGCAACTCGATCGGCCCAAGCTCGTCAACCACCACCGGGCGGTCCGCCGCGCCCGCCTCGAGGCAGGGCAGCGCGGCCGAATGAAAAACGTCCGCGTCCAGCTCGTAGGGCGCTTCGCCTTCCTCCGCGGTGTCGGCCACGCGCCGGGCGATGGCGATGGACGCCCCCCCCCAGGGCTCGAGATAAAGCACGGGCGCGCCGCGCTCCGCCCCCCCCCAATGCGTGCGGAAGCCGACGGGCCGCGTCCAGCCCAGCAGCTCCATCGCGGCGCGGGCCACGGTGCTTTTCCCGCTGCCGATGGGACCGGTCACCACGACATGGGCCGCGGGCGGCATCTCAGGCCTCTTCCGCCCCGGGCCGGGTGGCGGCCGGCTTGCGTCGCCGCCGCAGGGCATCCATCAGATCGCCCAGTTCCTGGAAACGAAACACCCGCGCCAGGCCGAAATACACCGCCATGCCCAAGCCGATGGCCAGAGGCACCGCGATCAGCCGCGCCAGCTTGAGCGAAACCATCGTGTCCAGCCATGGAGTCAGTCCGCGCAAAACCAGCAGGGCCGCCAGGGCCATGCCGACGGCCGCGCCGAGCGCCCGCGCCCACCCCGCCAGGATCCCGCGGATGCGAAACGCGCCCAGCCGCCGATAAAGAATCCAGCCCAGCGTCAGGCCGTACACCCCCTCGGAAATCACCGTGGAAAGCGCCATGCCCGCGTGCTTCCAATACTCCCGCAGGAACACCGCCGAAAGAATGTTCAGGGTCAGGTTCAGCCACACCGTGCACAGCCCGACCTTGACCGGCGTGCGGGTGTCCTGCAGCGCGTAGAAGGCCGGCACAAACACCTTGGCCAGACAGAACACCATCAGCCCCGGCGCGTAGAACGACAAAGCCCGCGCGGTCAGGAAGGTGCTTTCCGGATTGAACGAGCGGTATTCAAAAATCAGCTCAATGATCGGCCGCGAAAGAACGAACAGACCGATGGCCGCGGGGGTCATCACAAACAGGAGCACGCGCAGGCCGTGCTGAACGGCCCCGCGCATGTCGTCATACTTCTTTTGCGCGGCAAACTCCGATAGCACCGGCAGCAGCACCGTCCCCAGCGAGGTCGCCAAAATGCCCTGCGGAAAATAAATCAGCCGCTCGGCGTAATAGAGCGCCGACGGCGCCCAGGCGCCCACCAGATAGAGCGCGATGAAGCTGTCCAGCATCACATTGACCTGGTTGACCGCCAGCCCCAGGGCCGAGGGCCCCATCAGCCAGAACACGCGCTTGACCTGCGGGTCGCGCCAGTCGGCGTCAATGCCCGGCCTCCAGCCCACCCGCACCAGCGCGGGCAGTTGATAGGCCAGTTGCACCGCCCCCGCCACCAGCACCGTCCAGGCCAGCATCTTGATCTGGCGCTCCGCCCCCCCCGACACCAGTGGCACCAGGAACAGAATCGAGAGAATCCACGTGATGTTCAGCAGCGCCGGGGTGAAGGCCGACACCGAAAACAGGCGGTAGGAATTGAGCACGGCCATGGCCAGCGCGGCCATGCAAATGAAGAGCACATAGGGCAGCATGATCCGCGCCAGCGGCAGCACCGCCAGCGCCTTCTCGCTCACGAACGGCATGCGCAGCCAGATGGTCATCCCCAAAATGCCCAGCGCCACGATCGCCAGCAGCCCCCCCAGCACCAGGGTCACCACCCGCCGCGCCAGACGCCAGGCCGCGGCCTCGCCCTCGTGGCGGCGCGTCTGCATGAACACCGGCAGAAAGGCCGCCGACAGCGCCCCCTCGCCGAACAGCGCGCGGAACAGGTTGGGCAGCCGGAACGCCACCACAAACGACGACATCGCCAGCGAGGTCCCGAACACGCTCGCCGTCAGAATGTCGCGCACCATCCCGAGGGCGCGGCTCAACATCGTGAAGCCGCCCACGGTGATCGCAAACCGGATGACGTTGCGATTCTTCATGGCGCCGGGGCGGCGGGCTGCGCCGAAGGGCACAGGTCCGCCACCGGGCAATTCGCGCAGTCGGGCTTGCGCGCGTAGCAGCAGCGCCGCCCGTGGAACACCATCGCATGCGACCAATCGGTCCAGTCCTTCTCCGGCACGATGTTGCCCACCTCGCGCTCGATCACCACCGCGTTCTTCTCGCCCTTGCGCACAAACCCCAGCCGGTTCGAAAGCCGGATGAAGTGGGTGTCCACCACCAGGCCCGGATGGCCAAAAATCGTGCCCCAGAGCAGATTGGCGGTCTTGCGGCCGATGCCGGGCAGCGTCGTCAGCACATCGAAATCTTCGGGCAGCTCTCCGCCGAACTCCTCATCCAGGCGGGCCATCAGCGCGCGCACATTCTTGGCCTTGTTGCGATAGAATCCGGTGGAATAGAACTCCTGTTCGAGCGTTTCCTGGGGAACCTTGGCCCAATCCGCCGGCGTGCGATACTTCGCGAAAAGCGCCGGGGTGACCATGTTGACCCGGCGGTCGGTGCATTGCGCCGAGAGGATGGTGGCCACGGTCAGCTCGGTGGGCGTGGTCCAATCCAACTCGCATTTGGCGTCCGGATAGCGCTTGCGCAGGCGGCGCAGAATCTTCCGCGCGCGCTCCTGTTTCTGCTTCAACGATTCTCGGGCCATCATCGCCTCCTCATCGGGCCGGGTCAGCCCTCCTCTTCGGCTTCGGCGGCTTCCTCGGCAAGGTCTTGCAGCACCAGCAGGCGGCCGCTGAAATAGGGGCCCGGGAACTGCTCCTCGAGCAGCGACGGCCCGGCTTCGGCAGCAAAGGCCTCCGCCAGCGCGTCGTAGTCCGAGCGCTGGAAATGCAGCGCCGCCTCGATGCGTCCCGTGGCGCGGTTCTGCGCCATGAAGCACAACTGCTCCGGGGTGGAATCGAGCGGATTGAACAGCAGGTTCATCTGACCGGCCGGCAGCTTCTCCGGGTTGCGCCGATACATCAGATATTTGATGTGCTCGACCAGGCGCGCATCCATCTGCTGCTCGCGCAAAAAGACGCGCTCGACCAGTTCGCCCGGCTCAATCACCAGATGAATCTCGGGCAAAGGCACGTCCGTCGGCATCAATTGGTCCAGATTGCCGACCGTGCGGGAAAAGTCCGCCACCACTTCGTCCAACGTGCGCCCGTTGTTCACCGGATCAAGAAACACCATCAGCTCCCGTTCGAGATGCCGGTAAACCAGCGGTTTGCTCACCGCGAAACTCCCCGCGCAGGACGCGCAGGTCACCCGGTTGATTTCGCCTTTGAGCAGCCGTTCGTGCAGTTCGGGTTCGCGGTCAATGTCGAGCACGTCCCACAACGCGACCTCCTGCTCGTGCTCGCAGAGCGGACAGCGGATTGGATGCTGACGGGTAGTAGCCATTAGCGGGCCATCATCCGGCCCCCACCCCAAAAAATCAATGCCGAACCACCGCCGCGGCGTCCGCGCGGCGTCGTTTGCGCCACTCGCTCCGCCAGGGATGGCGTAGCAGCCGCAGGGGCCGGATCAGGTGATAGAGCCGGTAGAGCGCGGGCGGCAGCGGCACCGCCTCCATATCGCCCAGCGTGGGGATCAGCGCCCACCCCGCCATCATGCGCCAGCGCTGGCGGGCCAGATCCATCGCGTCGCGCTCGAAGAGCAGGCGTTCGAGCATCGGGCGGCGCGTCGGCTCCGGGCCGATGTCCTCGAGGCGGACTCGCGCGGCCAGCTTCCGCGCGGCGCCGGCCTCCGCCAGCGCCTCCGCCGGCCCCGACAACCGACTGCCCAGATGCTCGCGAGCCAGGCGCAATCCGATGCCCAGGATGGTCTCCTGCCGCCACGCGCGAGCCAGGGCGCAGGCCTCGCCGTGTTCCTCCACCGAGAGTGCCTGCCACAGCCCGGCCGCGTCCGCCACCCAGGCCAAGCGGTCCCAGGCGTGGTGCGCGCCATGGCGGCAGGCGTGCAGCAGCGCGTGCACCGGATGAGGCGCGCGGACGCTCCGCCCGCCGATTTCCAGCGCCGCCGCCCGCGCGCGCATGTCCGCCGCGGCGCGGCGCGACGGCGCGAGGGCATCCGTGCCGTGCCCGACTTCGATCAGCCGCTCGTCGCGCGGATGGCGCAGGGCCGTCTCGATCCCCGCGCGGCGCGCGCAGGCCGCCACCCGCGGCGGCAGGGGCGACCACGGCTCATAGCCGTTCTTCTCCAGCGCGGCGACGGCCTTCTCCAGCTCCCTGGCGGGCACCCACAAATCAATGTCGTCGCTCACCCGCCATTCCGGCAGCGGATAGGCCTGGCGGGCCAGCGCCGGACCCTTCAGCACGAGAAAAACCACGCCGGCCCCCTGCCAGATCGCGGCAATCCGCCCGAGCTCCTGCTCGAGGCGGGTCATCTGCTGCGCCAGTGCCAGCACCCGGCGGCGGAAAAACGCGCGGTCCTCCTCGACCAGCCCCGCCGCACAAAGCGGCACCACGCGATGACGCTCCGCCAGCGCCAGCAGATCGGCGGGCTCCACGCCATCGCGCAGCGCGACACTCCCAAGCCGCCCGGCCAGCGCCGCGGCGCAGGCCTCGCGCAATACACCAAACACGGGCGGAATGACGGGCGAACTCATGGCTTCTTTTTTGGCGCCAGCCACCTGTTGACGAGCTTTCGCGGCGGATGAACCATTCGGAACACCAGCCGCTGCCAGGCGGCGAGCGGAACTCGTCCGGCGACTTGTTCAAGCCGTACGTGCTCGGGCTTGCCGTATCCGGAATCACCGCGACAGTCCACGGAGTCTTCGCGCACGGCGACCACCCGGTGCAGTATCGGCTCGTTTTCGCCGCGCCAGAACAGCACGATGTCGCCGCGGCGCAACGGACGCCCCCCCAGCGGCGTCACGCGCACTTTTTGCCCCTCGCGCAGCCAGGGCAGCATGCTAACGCCGCGCACGCGGAACAGCACGGATTCCCCGCGCGACAGCGTGTCGCGCAGCACCGCCAAAAACAACTGCTGATCAGTCCGCATAACTCAACGCCAGTTTCCACAGCGTGGAAAAACGAAGCAAGAGTTTTCCACGCCATGGAAAGTTTTTCGCCAAGTTTTCCACGCCATGGAAAAAAGTTTTCCACGCCGTGGAAAACTACAGCCCCAAAAAACGCCCCCCAAACACCCATTTCGCCCCAGCCCAAAAAACACCCAAATAATGCCAAAAACACTGTATTTCAGCCGTTTTGGGCCCATTTTTGCCCTCAAAACACCCTTTTTTGCCCCGTTTTTGACCCGAAACTTTTCCACGCCATGGAAAGTTTTTTTGGGATTTTTCCACGCTATGGAAAATAGTTTTCCACGCCGTGGAAAACAGGCCCGGCCCGGATGTTGCCGCTTATTTCTGCTATTCGCCTGGCTCGTCGAGGAAGACTTCGATGCCGCCGAACCACGCGTCGGCGGCCGGGCTGGTGACGACCATGCCGGGAATGCCCCAGCCCAGCGAATTGGTGCCGCCGCCGTCGGTCCAGTTGGTCCAGTAGAGCAGGCGGTAATAGCGGCTGGCGCTGGCGGGGAAGGTGAAGCGGATGGAGCCCTCGAGAAGGGGATCATCGGTCCAGTTGAGTCGCAGCACGCTGTTGGAGTCGGTGGGATCGGTGTCGGCAACATATTCCTGCCAGGTGGTCATGCCGTCGCCGTCGGCGTCGGCGTCGGGGCCGTAGGCGGAGGCGTTGGGATCCAACCCACGGGCGATGAGCCACTGCTCGAAGAGCGTGGGATCGGGGCCCGGGTCTGCATCCGGATCGGCGGTGCGGAATTGTCCGGTCACGTAGTCGCCGGTCATGCCACCCGCCAGGATGGGGCGCACGCGGTAGTGGTAGGTCATGCCGGCTTGCAGATTGGTGACGGCAAGCGGAGTGCCGACGACCACTCGGGCGTCATAGCCGGGCACGAAACCGGCGGAAAACACGAAGGGATAAAGGGTGATGTCGTCAATGTTGAAGCGGTCGTCCGTGCCCGTAGTCTTGAGGATTTGGATGCGCACGCCACCCGTGCGGTTGAGGTTGGTGACGCTGAACAAGGTGAGATCGGTGGAATCGACCACAAAGTCGCCCACGGAGGTCCAGGTGGCGCCGGCATCGGTGCTGATTTCAACGCGCCCCTCGGTGGCGGCGTCTGTGCCATATTTGCCGTAGTAGAAGGTGATGGCGTTCAGTCCGCCGGACACGTCCTCATTCATGCGCAAGTATCCGGTGGCGGCGTCGGTGGCATTCGAGCGGACGCGCGCGGAGCGGGCGCCATGTTTGCGGTCATTGTCCAATGCGCCAATGAGCGCCTCGTTGAGCTCCCATGACACGCCATTGAGCAGGACGGAATTGGCGGCGTAGCCGTTTTTGCTCGCATCCTCAAAATCGGCGACATAGGCGGCGGGCGCATCGCCGGCTTCATCGGTGAAATCGGCGCGGGTGTGCACGTCCACTTCATAGCCGATGGCGCCATCCACGGGAGTCCATTCCACCATGGCGCTGTCCTGCGTGATGTGACTGCTCCAGACATCGAAGGGCTCCTCGTCAGGCAGCGGGGCATAGGCATAGGGCATGATGGTGATGTCGTCAATGTTGACGCGATTGCCGTTGTTGCCGTCCACCATGAGCCAGCGCAAATAGGTGGAGGTGGTAATTTCCAGCGTGAGGTTGGTTGCGGCGAAGGCACCGATGATGCCGTCGGCCACCGCTTCCGCTTGGGTGGTCCAGCTGATGCCGTCGGGACTGGTTTGCAGTGCAACCGTGCCGCGGCTGTCACTGCTGAACATGGCGTAATGGAAGGAGACGGAGTGGATGCCGTGCTCGAACGGGGCGGTGCTTTGCAAGACGCCGTTCGTTGGCGAGTCGGCGGAAATGAAACGCAGGCGCAACGAGGACTCGCCGTTTTTCACGTCCGTTTGCGTGCTGCCCCGATATCCGTTGAGAATGTACCAATCGCGCGGTTCGATGGTGGGATGGAGGCAGATCGTTTGCTCACCATAGATGGCGCCAGGCTTCCCGTTGGTGTCGAAATTGATGAGCATTTCGTCGCCGAAAACCAAGGGGCTTTCTTCGATGGTGACAGCGTTGGTGAAGGTGAAAGTGCCGCCCAGGACGCCATCCACGTCGTCGAGCGTGACCACCGCGTCATAGGTGCCAACGGCGACCGGCGTGGCGGGCAGATACACCACGGAATAGCCCAGCCCGACGGGATCGGTGCGGAACTGCGCGGTGTGCGGCAGGCCGTCTTCCACCGCCACGACGGGCGCGACCAGCTCGCAGGCGGCCACGACCGGATCGAGCGGGATGAAGGGCAGAATGAGCAGGTTGTCAAGATTCGCCTCCCCCGCGCCGCCGCTGCCGTTGCCCACCCAGCGCAAGCGGAATTGCGCCGGCCCCAGCACCTGAACGGGCAGCTCGAAGCGGGTCAGCTCGCTCACGCCCTCTGTGCTGAAAATGGCGAGCACTTGCCAACCCGAGGTATGCTGCACCTCCACGAACAACGTGACGCCCGCGCTGTCGCCGTACGACGCGGCATCGAACGAGAGGCAGGCGATGCCGTTGGTGAGCGCGCCCTGCAGCGTCATGGCGCCGGAGTTGCGCAGGCGCGCGGCGCGAAGGCCGTCCATCTGGTCGCCATCCGCATTGCCCCCGCTCACCGCCACAATGGCCTCGGAGAGCACCCATTGGCGGCGGTCCAGCGTGAGCGGCGTTTGGCTCTCGAAGCTGGTCTTGGCGGCGGCGTCTTCGAAGTCAATCTGGTAATTATCATTATAATAGGGATCCGGGTCGTATTCGTTCGGAATGCCGTCGCCATCGATGTCGTCGTCGCACGCGTCCCCCACCCCGTCGCCGTCGGTATCGGCCTGGTCAGGGTTGTATTCATAGGGGCAGTTGTCCAGCTCGTTGGCCACGCCGTCGCCGTCAATGTCCCAGTCGCAGGCGTCGCCCACGCCGTCGCCGTCGGTGTCGAGTTGCAGGGGATTGTATTCTTCGGGGCAGTTGTCGCAGTCGTCGGGTATGCCGTCAGCGTCCAAATCGCCCACGGCGATGACAATTTCGCCGCTGACCTGCCCGACATTGGGCGCGCCGGGCGTGGCGGGCGCCACCGTCCAGTCGCGCGCGACCAGCACCCGATTGGGCGCCTGCGGGCAGTTGTCGCTGCCGGGATCAATGCCAATATCGTGCAAATAGATCGGACTTCCCGGCGGCACGAGGCGCGAGACAGTGCCCGGATTGTTGACATCAATGTTGTGCGACTTTCCGTCGCCACTATGCCATAGCACGGCATCCAGAATGTTGCTGGAGGGGCCGTAGAGAATCAGCGCGTCGGGTCCGTTCTGCAAGAGACCGGGTAGTGTGAAATGGGATTGAGGAACCGTGTCCACATTCTGCCCAATCACCACAAAGCCCAGCGGCTTGCCCTCGACATCCAGCACGCCGGAATTGGGCACGACAAAATCCGGAAAGGTGAAGGTCCAGAGAAGCTCGGCTTGATTGGTATCGCCATTGTAGTGGCGAATCGAATATCCCGTCAGGTCCGTGCCCGCATGGGCAATCAGCTCGACGAACTCATTGACGTCGGTGCCCGCCCCATTCGCGCGCACTTCGTTGAAGAGCGGCGTGGCGTAATCCAGGAAGCCAATGATGGGGAAGGAAAATTCAATGATGCCCGATGTTTTGGTGGTGACGCCGCCGCCGCCTTCAAAGGAATAGCGGACGTAGTATTCGAGCAAATCGCCTTCGTTTTTCCCCGGATTGAGCTGCGGCGTGATCCACGTATTTCCAGCCGTATTCGTCATCGCCACTTCGTTCCACGCTCCGCCCTGAATGCGGAACACCGCGGTGGCGGTCAGGTTCGATGCCTCGGAGTTGGCGACAATGCTCGCCGTGATCGCGAAGGCGTTGGTCGCGCGCGGAACGGTCGGCTCCAAGGCGGGGCCGGACAAAATAATGGCGTCCGCCGCGCCAATGGCCTGATGCTCGCCGGGGGTCGCGGCGTTCATGTCCGCCGTAATCGTCCATTCGCTCGAATCCCAATTCTCCAACGGGTCCGAGACTCCCTCCACGCGCGCGGCGACGGAATTGGGATAGTGCCACGCGCTCGAGGATTGGCCTATTTCGCCATACATATCGGTGATGCGACCGCTCATTTGCAGCGCCACCGCCGCATAGCCGTCCAGCGCGGTCAGGGCGTTGGCCTCAAAATCTGCCGCAACGCCCCACACCGATTGGAACGTGCCGGAGGATGCCGCCACAAGATAGGTTCCGCCCGCGGGTATGGAGCCGCTCAGTGGAATGACGGCCGTGGCAAACATGGATCCCCCTGCATAAATCGCCAGCGAATAGTTGGTCAGGCTCAGCGGCTCCGCGCCCGTGTTGCACAGCTCGACATAGCGCGCGCCGGGCGACGAATGGGAAACTACTTCGCTGATGATGCCCACCGGCGTCAGCCCCGCCATTTCATCCATCAAATGGAAGTCGGCAAACAGCATCAAGTGATCTGACGCGCGCACGCTGGTATCCGCCCGCGGCGGACTCCCATACTTGGGCAAGCCCACCCCGACACCGTCTTTTTCCGAGTGATAGACCTCGCCAACAGGCGCGCCATACGCGCTGGTCATGATTTCTTCGCTGAAATAGATGTAGTCGAGGCGGTGTCCCGGATTGCCATCCTGCTTGATGTGGGTGTAGGTATCCGCATCTCCCGTGTGAGCGGTCTCCACCAGATGCATGTTCGCCACTTCCGGCCCCAGCCGGTCGGTGGGATACAGCCGGTAGGGCAATTCCCATGCGGAATTGGTGAACCACGGGTAATCGAATCCGAGTTCTCCGGGAACGAATTTTCCCGCCGCCAAATGCTCTTCATAATAGGCCAGGGGGAACGATTCATGCTGGCTGATCTCGATCGAATCGTTGAAGTCGCCCATGACCGCATATTCGGTGTCGAGCGGAAGCTGCTCCATCAGGTTGGTGATGTATTGCCCCGTCCGATAAATCTCGAAACCGCGCTTGAGCCTCGATAGTTTGTCTGTCGTGCCCGACTTGTTGTGCAACGAAAACACATGAAACGGATTGAGCGCGCCGGGCACCTGAATGACGGCATGAATCGGCCAGCGCGTGAACTCCCTGGCGGCGGGATCGGTATAGTTTTCCATGACATGCTGCGCCGCCACCATCGGGAACTTGCTCCAAACCCCCGCCCGCATGGAGGTGGAAGTCCATCCGCCGTCGGTTATGGCATAGTAGGGATAGCCCAGAGCGGCCGCCATCTCCAGCCAGGCGGCCATGCTTTTGGCGTTGAGTTCTTGAAAACAAACAATGTCCGGCTGCACCCGCAGAAAAATATCCTGAACCGCCCAATAGTCGTCGTCGGGATTGTCATGGCGATTGTCTGAGGTGTCTATCCCCTGCTCCACATTAAACGACGCAATGCGAACCGATACCGCTCCCGCGGATTGGCATAGCAACCAGCCTAAACACAAGATACCCAGCCGACGAATTAGTTGGTGCCGCCTCATCTTTCGCCTGCTGAATTCAATATCATGCCAGCATCCTAACCAAATAGTAACAATCAGGGAAAGCCTATACCCCATACGAAGACCGCCTGAGTTCCGAAATGGGACACCCGGGAAGCTTGCTGTTTTTGGACGAATAGATGCTGTTCAATTGAGTAAAACAGGTTCTTCGTAATATTTTATGGTGGGAGCGGGTTTGTGAGTGTTGAGTCACTGTCCGTTTTTTGTCCATGATGAGGCATGAATACAACCAATAAACATTACGCGCAGTTACTGGGTCTTGTTGCCCC
>JAAZFE010000111.1 GCA_012511885.1 Lentisphaerota bacterium
CTGAATAATTCATCAACATGGATGAAAACATCTTTACTTATTGTTGCACTGCATGATGTGGATATTTGGATAAAAATTTATTTTTCATCCCTGTTGCCCTTCGGCGCGACGATTCCAACCCGTCTGCGGCGTTATTCGGGGCTCGCAGGTTGTCCAACCAGCTTCGCCCCGCCTGCCTTGTATCCGGGCCGGACTTGTCGCGTGAATTATCCAGGTTAACGGCCCCGGACAAGAAGAAAATACCGGGACTATTTCGCGCGTTGCGGTGGAAAAACACCGTGAATGGCGTAGGTTGTTAAGATAGCGAACGAGTTTGTTCGCAGGCAAGGCGCCATCCATGACGCATCTGGACGGGCGCCTTGCAAAACGGATTGATGACAGCACTGATGACGGAGAATTTGACCAGGATGATAGCGGCCCGGAGCGGCGGTGGTTGGCGGCAGCTGGCGCTGCTGGCTGCGGCGGGCGTCTGGGCCCTCTGGGGGGCGGGAAGCGCTCGCGCGGAGTTGCGCGCGGATGATGTGTCGTTGCGTTTGACGTCCGGGGATTCCGGCGCCGTGGTGCTGGAATGGACCAGCGATATTTATCCGGCGGCCATGACGGGCTGGCATGTCGAGCGGCGGGAGCCGGACGGCGCGGTGACGCGCCTGACCGCCGATCCGGTGGCCGTGGAGCTTTTCGCGGCGCCGGGGCATATGTACGTGTTTGCTGACGAAGGCGCCGGCGCGCGGGCGGGAGAGATACGGACCTACCGGCTGGTGGCGGTGGACGCCGAATGGCGCGAATGGCCGGGATCGTTCCGCGAGCTGGTGGTGGAAGCGCCAGGGCCGGACGCACCGGAGGAGGCCCCCGTCCGGCGTGAACGGGCGGGCGTCCAGCGGCGGAGCCTGCCCGTGGAGCCCGGCAACCGGGTGCGGATGACGGTGACCAACGACGGGGTTTATCGGGTGAGCGCGGCGGAAATTGCCGGTCTGCTGATCGGGCAGTCTGAAGCGGATATCGAGGCGGCCATTTCAAGCCGGGGTCTGCGCCTTACGCGGGACGGACACGAGGTGGCCTGGACGGGGGAGGCGGACGGTTCCGCCCTGCGCTTCGTGGGTGAAAAGTACGCGGACAGCTACGGCCATGAAAACATCTATTGGCTCGAGCCGGGCCCGGGCCCGGCCATGGCCGAAGCCGACCGGCGCACGGATGACGCGGCGCCGGACGGATGGTTCTGGGAAACGCTGCGCTTTGAACAGCAGAACCACTACCAACCGCAACTGCCGGGCGAGGTGGACGACGACTATTTTGTCTGGGACGGGAAGTCGCTGACATCTCCCAACAGCACCGCCACGATCACAAACCGCCTCAATCTGCTGGATCCTTACGCGCCAGTCAAAACGGGCATGGTGTCGGCGCTGTTGATTGGCGCCTATGACGGGCCGCCGGAGTTTGACAACCACACCAGGTTGCGAGTGGTCGGGGAGACATTGGCGGATCGGCGCTGGAGCGGGGACGAGCGGATCGTGTTGGCGGGGCCAACCACGCGGTTGGGAGGCGAGACGCTCACGGTATATCTGGACATCCTGCGGCAGACGGGGGTGGTGACGACAACGGTGATGCTCGATGCGTTGAAAGTGACCTATGCGCGGCAGTTGCGCGCGCGGAACAACCGGTTGCTGTTCACCGTACCGGCAGAGACCGGCGTGCTGACGGTGTGCGGATTCACGAATCCGGAGATCCGCGTGTTCGCGGTGGACAACCCGCGCGCGCCGGTGGAGGTGCAGGGAACGGTCGCAGCGGACGGGGCGGAATGGCAGGTGTCGTGGGCGGCGGAGGGGGCGGGAGGCCGCTATCTGGTCAGTGCGGCGGATTTGACCCCGGCGCACATGACGGGTGCGGCCGGAACTGTCTGGCGGCAGCCGCAGGCGGGGGCGGAATATGTGGTGATTACGTCCCACGCGCTGGCCGGCGCGGCCCAGGCGCTGGTGGATTACCGGCAGCAAACCGGCATGAACGCGGTGCTGGCGCAAGTGGAGGATTTGTTCAACGAGTTCTTCCACGGCCGGCGCGACCCCGGCGCGGTGCGCGAGTTCCTGAAGTACGCCGAGGCGAACTGGGCTGAAAAGCCGGCCTATGTCTGCCTGGCGGGGGACGGGCATCTGGATTATCACGACGTGTTCAACCAGTCGGCGTCGCGCCCCAACCACATTCCGCCGGTCAAATCGCGGGTGCCGATCGACGCGACGCCCAGCGGCAACAATCTGACCGTGGGCGCGGACAATCCCATGGCGGACTGGCGCGGGAACAGCCGCCCGGAGGTGGCGATTGGCCGGCTGCCGGCGCAGACGCCCGCCGCCCTGACGCGGATGATCGAGCGGATCATCCAGCACGAGAGCGGCAACGCCTGGAAGAACCGCGCCCTGCTGGTGTCGGACAAGGATGTGGACGAGGCGTTTTCCGACGCGCGCAACCGGCTGGCGCGCAAGTTCCCCCCGGGCATTGCCGCCATCAAATTGGGGCGGGCGATGAATACGCCCGCGGCGGAAATGCGCACCAATTTCGTAAAGCAGTTCAACGCGGGTCCGCTGCTGGCGGTCTATTACGGCCACGCCAACAACATCGGGATCAGCTCGCCCTACTTTCTCGAGCACAGCCATCAGCGCTCCCACATGAACTTGCTGACCAACCGGACGCAGACCCCGCTGTTTGTCGCGGGGACGTGCATGTTGAACAATTTTGCCGAGCCGCATCCGCAGTCGCGCTGCCTGGGCAAGGGCTTTCTGGACACGGCGCCGGGCGGGCCCGTGGCGGTCTGGTCGTCGGCCACCGAGAACACGCTGTCCATGGCGGAGGCCACCGCGTCGGTCATTGTGACGAATCTGTTTGGCGCCGATGAGAGTTTCCTGGGCGACATCGTGCAGAAGGCGCTCGATCTGCAGGCGCGCAGCGCGTCGCCCTGGGTGACCGGCGCAAGCGTGCTGCTGGGCGATCCGGCCCTGCGGATGAATCCGCTGGTGCCCACGGACCGCACCCCGCCGACGCTGCAAATCACCAGCCGCCCGTCGGCCACCAGCTCGACACCATGGGTGAATTTGGCGGGCACCGCCGCCGACTTCAACGGCGTGGAGCAGGTGGTGGTGCGCAACAACCGCGACGTGGGCGCCACCGTTTCCGAGGGCACCACCCAGTGGCGGGCGACCGGTCTGCGCCTGCATCAGGGCGTGAACTATCTCGATGTGATCGCCACGGACATCAACGGGAATGCCGCCACCCAGACGGTCAAGGTGACCTATAACGGCGACGCCTTCTATGATGCCGGCCTGCGCTCGGGGCAGGTGGTGCAGTTGATCGATTTCCCGGACGAGGTTCCGCGGGGGCACACGGTGCGGGTGCGGTGGCAGATTCTCTCCTATGTGCCGGTGCGCTCCTATCTGCAGACCATGCACCGCGACGACACCAATGTGGTCTGGAACGTGCGGCGCAACGGGGAGTTCATGGGCGAGAAGGAAAGCGCCTGGAACGTGGGCCAGGGCGTCAAGAAGGCGCAGGTGTATTCGTTTGAGTGCGATTGGACCGCGCCGGACTCCGGCGAGGAGCCGGTGGACATCTTTGCGTGGTTCAACGTGGCGCAGTCCGACGGTGTGCGCTATCTGCTGGCCAACATCCCCGATGGCGTGGACAACCGGCCGGACCCGGACACCGCCAAGGTGTTCCGGCGCACGGTGCGACCCGCTGCGGTCCCGGGGTCGCCCGGTTTTATTGGAGCCATCGAGGGCGACGAAAGCCCTCTGCGCGAGAAGATTCCTCTGCGCGAGTTCGACAACATCACCGACATCAAAAAGCGTTCGGGCGGGGTGATTACCCATGTCAACGTGCCGGACAACTGGAAGCCGGGCGCGAGGGTGACCTGCGAGTGGAAGACGCTGGCCTATATGGACATCGAGGGGCAGCTGGCCGTGGCGGACTTCGCGAACTCGGCCATCCTTGTCGAAACCAACGCCGCGCGGGTGGCCGCCAAGCCGACCAGCTACAATTTCACGCACAACGGCACGGCTTATTCGGCCACGGAGTATCATTATCGGGTGTCCTTCACGGTGCCGACCTCGTGGGCGGCGAATCCGCCGGGCGAGGCGGGCGCGCCGCGCGTGCAGGTGTTTTTCCGTCACCGCATTCGCAACACCAGCGGCACGCGCATGGCCTGCAACCTGGCCTCGGGCGTGGACGCGCATCCCTATGAAAGCGACGGCATGTTCGGGCGGTTTATCGAGCGCAGTGTGAAGATCGAGGACGAGCCATGACGCGGCGGGTGCTGGCAGGTTTGACTTTGGCGCTGGCGGCGCTGGGCTTCTGGCTGGCGTTGGGGCGGGGGGGGCGCGCCCCGGAATTGTCGGCGCAACCGGCAGGGCAGCCAGTGGCGGAGGTCGCCGCGGCGGACCTGGCGGCAGACGCCGCCCCGGTGACGGCGGTTGCTGCGGATGGCGAAAGCCTGCCGCGGGAGGCGGAGCATCGGGCGATTGATGCTGACGAGTTGCCCTGGGCTGGGGATCATGCGGTCAACCCGCGGCCCCATGCTGAACTGGAACAGGTGTTGGCCGATGCCACGCGCGATGGAGATTTGGCGGAACTCCGGAACCGCCTGAACAGTTTGGCCACGCGTCAGGAATGCCGGGAAGCCTTTCGGCGGCTGGCGCGCGGCGATGACAGCAGTCTGGCCGCCGCGCTGGCGCTGTTGTGGTTGTTGCCTGCCGGTGATCCTTTGCACGAGGACGGCCTGCGCGCGCTGGCCGGGATGGATCATCCCGGCCTGGCGGCCTGGCTGGCGCGGGTGCTGCCGGCGGCGCGTGACGAGGAGTCGCGCGCACGGCTGGGGGAGATCCTGGCGGTGATGCAGGGGCCGGCCACGGTGGGGGCGATTGCCGATGTGCTCCGCGCGCTGGATGATCCCGCGCAACGCGCGCCCTGGCTGGCGCTGCTGCGGCGTAGAAGCTCCGTCGAGGAGCTGCCGGCGTTGGCGCGGCTGACGGAGTCGGCGGAGCGGGACATCGCGGCGGCGGCGGCGTTCGGCATGGCCGGCGTGGGCGGCTGGGAGGCCTGCCTATGGCTGGCGGAGATGGCCGGCGCGGCGGACGCGCCCGGCTTTTATGCCGAGGCGCTGGCCGCGAGCCTGTCCGCGTTCAGCCGGGAGGCTCTGCGGGCCTTGGCCGCGGAATCGGGTGTGCCCGGCGCGGCGCGCGGCGCGGCAATGACCGCGCTGGCGGCGACGGAAAGTTCCGTGACGCCGAACCAGTGGCCGCATATGCCGGTCGGAACCGGCCCGGAGGTGGTCCGGCCGGATACTGACGAAGTGGCGGCCGGCGGATCGGATGACGATGAACGGTGGTTTTGAGGAATAACACGCATTTGGCCGGGACGCCCGGCAGAAAAAAGACAACCCATGAAAACGAACAAGACTTGGATGATGTGGATGCTGGCTGGCTGGCTGGCGCTGGGTGGCGGAATGGCCATGGCCGACGCGCCCCGGCTGACGCTGCGCGCCGAGTTGCCGGAACCGATGTTGAGCGAAGACCTCTGGTTGGACGCCGGGGCGGGGGGGGTGACGGCCCGCGAGCTGCAACTGGCGATCGAGGAAGGACGGACGCTGCAACTGGCCCAGGCCGCGGCGCCGGCTTCGAGCCTGTCGGTGCAGGCGAGCAATGCCGGGGTGTCGGCGGGGGTCGCGCAGGAATACAGCACATGGGCAGATCTGACCGCGGTGTTTCGTCCGTCGCGCTGGCGTCTGCCCATCCGGGTGGGCGAGCCGCTCTCGTTTTTGAACTGGCGCGCGTGGCACGATGCTCCGGGGCGTACGGCCAAGGTGTTTGCCGGGGTGGTGGTCGTGGCCGGCGTTACGGTGGCCATTGTCAGCGCGGCAAGCAGCAGTGGCGGCAGTGACGGGGGGCACCGCGACACGAGCGTGAGCCAGCCGGCTCCACAAGCTTCGCCGTCTTCGTCGAGCGGCGGGGGCGGTACGTCTCGGCCCCGGCCCACGGGTGGAGGCAGCTCTTCGAGTAGCGGCAGCGGCTCGAGCAGCAGCGGCTCGAGTGGCAGTGACTCAAGCGGCAGCGGTTCGAGTGGCAGTGGCGGCTCGAGTGGCGATGATGAATCTCCCTTCTAACATAATGAGGCCAGTCAATCCATGAACACGAATTCTGCTCACAATCGATACCAGCAACAAACGGGCGTGGTCCTGCGCAACGTGGCTGGGGAATACATGCTGGTGCCGGGCATCACGCGCGAAATTGACATGGACAGCCTGTTCCTGCTCAACGCCGCGGGCGTATGGGTATGGGAGCAACTGGCTGAACCGCAAAGCCTCGCCGCGTTGCGCGACAACATGGCGGCCCGTTTCGGGATTGATGCCGCGCGGGCGGAGGCCGACGCCCGGACCTATCTGGAACAGCTGCTTGCGCAGAATCTGGTGGTGGCGCTGCCGGCGTGATGAGGGCTTGCGACACCAGCACGGCCATCGGGCGCGTCGAGGCGCTGCGGCGGCGCGGGCGCGAAGAGGGGCTGCCGCTGCACGCCACGCTCGAGCTGACCCGGCGCTGCAACTTCCGTTGCGTCCATTGCTATGTCCTGCCCAACGCGAATGCCGAGGAGCGCGAGCTGACCGGCGACGAATGGCTGGCGCTGGCGCGGGAGGCGGCCGACGCCGGCTGTTTTTCCGTGTTGCTGACCGGTGGCGAACCCCTGCTGCGGCCGGACTTTCCCGAAATCTATCTGGGGATCCGCGCGCTGGGGGTGCATGTTATGATTTTTACCAACGCCACGCTGGTGAACCGGCGCGTATTGGACGCTTTACGGCTGGCGCCGCCGCGCCTGATCGAAGTCACCGTCTATGGCGCGTCGCCCGAGACCTACCGGGCGGTGACCGGCCGGGCGGAGGGCTATCTGGAAGCCCTCGAGGGCATCGAACGTCTGCGCGAAGCCGGCATGCCGGTGGCCCTCAAAACCATCCTGATGAATCTCAACGCGCACGAGTTCGAGGCCATCCGCGCGCTGGGGCGCGAGGGGGAGCGCAGGGTCCGCTATGACGCGGCCATCCACGCGCGTTTTCCCGGCGATCGCGACATGGAGGGCTATCGACTGCCGCCCGAGGAACTGGTCGAGCTGGAAGCGCGGGTGGTTCCCGAGTTGCGCGAGGAGTGGGCGCGCACCGCCCGCCGCGAAGCGGAGCAGGCCGCCACCGCCGCCGAACGCGGCGAGGTTTCCGACCGGCTCTACACCTGCGCGGCCGGCGCCATCTCCTTCTATGCCACCGCCACCGGCCTGATCCAGCCCTGTGTCAGCGCGGGCCGCTACGCCGTGCCCTGGCAACCGGGGCGTCTGCTGGAGGCCTTTCGTCAGTCGCGCGCGGAGCTGATGGCGGCGCGCAAACCCGCGGACCATGCCTGCGCGGATTGCGCGGCCAAACCCTACTGCGGGTCGTGCCCGGCGGTGGCCGATCTGGAAACCGGCCGCGAGGATGGCGTGTTCCCCTACGCCTGCGAAATCGCCCACGCCCGCCTGCGCCGCGGACGGGCATCCGGCAACATCTGACTATAAGCAAAGAAAACTTGTCAATGAGCAACAAAACCGCCTAGATTAGGCGAATCCTTAGGGAGAAAGATCATGGAACAATCAAAGCATGCCGAGCAATACGAAGCCCCCAGCCTGGAAGTGGTCAATCTGCATGGTGAAGAGTTGCTGGCCAAGGCCTGCAAGGACATCACCGGCGCGGGACCAACCCTGATCTGCGAGGACCAATACGGCGTCACCTGCTCGGAACCCGGCTCGTAACATGCCCGGCAACGCGCCCGCGGGCGATTCCCGCTCGGAGCGCTGTATTCTGGACATAGCCGGATTGGCCATTGAACTGGACCAACCGCTGTGTCCAGTTTTTTCAGCGTGGCCCGAGGTCTATCATTCCTTTCTTCGACGCGGCAGCGACCCGCAAGTTGATGCCCGCTTTCTACAGGGCGCCGATGCGTTGCGCCCCACCGAGTCCCGTTTCACGGTCACCTATGCCGCTGGCGCGTGGCAGGCGGGGCGGGTGGCCAACCGCGAAGTCTTCCGCTTCAGTGCGGGCGATCTGCCGGCCTATCTCTGGGCCGAACCCAACGCCGACTACAGCCGGGTGGAGGTTTGGCCCGACCCGGTGCACGGCCGCCCCATGCCCCCGCTGCTGCACCCGGTGGACCGCGTCCTCTGCATGGGCGTGCTGGTGCACCGCCGCCGCCTGATGGTGCATGCCTGCGGCTGGCTCCACAACGGGCGGACCCTGCTGTTTCCCGGCGTGAGCGGCGCGGGCAAAACCACCATCTGCAACCAGATCATGGCCGCCGGGCAAGGCGCGATTCTCTCCGACGACCGCGTGGTGCTGCGCGAGAGCGCCGACGGCCTGGCCGCCTGCGGCACCCCCTGGCCCGGCGACGCCAAACAGGCGCGCAACGAGTCCGCCCCCCTGCGCGCCATCTGCTTCATCGAAAAAGCCGCCGAGAACCGCCTGACCCCCATCACGCCGATGGAGGCCCTGCGGCGCATTTTCGAGACCGCCTCGGTTCCCTGGTTCAAGCCCGACATGCGCGACACCGCCCTGCTGGTGGTCGAGCGCCTCATCCAGACCACGCCCGCCTACCGCCTCGACTGGCGTCCCGATCCCGGCGTTGTTGATTGCCTCCTGCCCCTTCTGCAATAGCTCGCCTGGGGGCACGTCTTCGTGACCTCTCCGCGGTCTTCGTATGGGGTATAGGCTTTCCCTGATTGTTACTATTTGGTTAGGATGCTGGCATGATATTCCTGAGTTCCGAGTTACCCGAAATTTGAGTCGTAACTCATTGGTAATCAATGCGAGAATTTCATTTGGGGGTGTCCCGCCCCAAAAAAACCGAATATTTTTCGATAGAAATTTCACTCAAAAACA
>JAAZFE010000112.1 GCA_012511885.1 Lentisphaerota bacterium
GGCTCATGGGGCGGGGGGGGGTGGGGGAGGGGCGGAGGACGCGGTCTCTTCATTCTGTTGGCGGTTGCGGAAGAACTCGGAGAGCCAGTAGCCCTTGAATATCCAGAGTTTGCGCCAGCGTTTAAAGCGGTCGGCAAAGGCGGTGCGTTCGGGGTCGAGGGGTTCGTCGCAGAGCAGCCGCCAGGCTTTGTAGATGCCGGAGCGGTCGGCGGCCTCCATGATGCGGCGGACAAAGCCGGGGAGGAGGCGGGTGGAGAAGGCGGACTGGAAGTCGAGGAGATAGGGGCGGCCGTCGCTGCCCTGCATAATGTTGCCGAGATTGCGGATATCGAGGTGGACCACGCCGGCTTGGTGCATGCGGGCGACCAGTTCTTCGAGCTCGAGAAAGAACGATTTGGGCAGGCGGACGTTCAGGTCGCGATGGAGCTGGGTGAGGGAGTGGCCGTTGATCCATTCCATGGCATAGGTGACGGCATCAATGGGGGTGAGGTCGTGGGGCACGCCGGGGAGCTTGGCCAGGGCGGCGAGGGAGCGGACTTCCTGCCAGATCATGAAGCGGCCGACGGTGTGGCGGATGAACCAGGAGCGTGAGTGATATTCCTTGATGGCGAGCACGCGGTCGTCGAGGTCGAGGCGCAGGACGCGGGCGTTGCCGTAGTTGCCCTGGAGCACGAGGGTGAGGCGGGCGGGGTCGAAGGCGGAGCCGAAGGCCTGCCGCAGGCGGGGCAGCAGAGCAGGCGGGAGGGGGGGGGCGGGGTCGGACATGGCGGGCGGGACGAGGGCGGATCAGGGGGCGGCGGGCAAGTTCGGGGGCACCTCGGGTTCGACGAGTTCGTTGATCGGGAGGGGCGCCGTGGTCCAGTTGCGGGCCGTGGCGTAGCGCTCCATGTAGGGGGCGGTGATGACCAGCGCGCCCCAGGCAATGCCGCCGGCCACCACGGCGCTGAGCATGCCGACCTTGAACCACTGCATGAAGGAGATGTGGATGTGGCCGCGTTTTTCCAGCAGGCCCAGGGCCACGATGTTGGCGGTGCTGCCAATGAGGGTGATGTTGCCGCCGAAGCACGCGCCAAACAGCAGCGCCCACCAGAGCGACATGGCCCAGGGGCCGTCGGAGAGGGCGCGGATGACGGGCGAGAAGGCCGCCACGAAGACGACGTTGTCCACGAAGGCGGAGCCGAGGCTGGTGGCGCTGATGATGGTGGGGAGCAGGTGGTGCAGATCGCTGCCGAACATGCCGATGAAACCTCGCGCCATCTTCTGGGTGAGGCCGACGTGTTCGAGGGTGCCGGCCACGGCGAAGAGCAGCATGAAGAAGAGCAGGGTCCACCAGTCCACGTCGCGCTCGATATAGACGCGGGCGCGCTTGTGCCGCCAGATCATGACGCCGCCGGCGCAGGCCAGCGGGGCGATGAGCAGCGCGCTGTTGGTTTCGAGGTTGAGCAGATGCTCGATCTGGTGGTGGGTGCCAATGATGATGAGGGTGATGGTGAGCAAAATGACGCCCTGGCGGTGGGGCACGTCAATATCGGGGACGAGGCTGAGGTTGCGGCTAAGGCGTTCAGCGAGGCGTTCGTCGAATACTTTGAATTCGCGGCGGTAGTAGATGAGGGTGACGCCGAGGGTGGCGAAGAGCGCCAGGAGCATGATGGGGAAGGACCAGATGATGAAGTCCACGAAAGTGAGGTTGGCCTGGGTGCCGATGTAGATGCCGACGGGGTTGCCCATCATGGTGCCGGCGCTGCCCACGTTGGTGCAGAGCACGCAGGTGATGAGGTAGGGGGCGGGGTTGACTTTGAGGCGTTCGCTGACCTGGAACACCAGGGCGCTGATGAAAATGATGGAGGTGACTTCGTCCACCAGGCAGGCGAGCAGCGCCGAGGCGATGGCGGTGACGGCGATGAATTTGCGTCCGGTGATTTTGGGCATGGCGACGATGGATTGGACGATCCAGGTGAAGAAACCGGTGTCGCGCAGGGCGCCCACGATGACCATCATGCCGGCCAGAAAGAGGATGACCGGCAGGGAGGTGGCCTCGACCAGGCCGGGCAGGTCGAGCGAATGCGTCAGGATGAGCACGGCCACGCCCAGGAAAGCCACGGCCAGACGCAGGTGCCAGAAGAGCAGGGTGCCGAGGATGGTGGAGAGGAAGACGCTGCCCGCGACGGCTTGTTTGGTGGTGAAGCCGAAGTGGTGTGAAAGGAAACCAAGGCCGATCACGATGGCCAGCAGCAGGAAGGCGCGGCGGATCAGAGCCGGTGTGCTCATTTCATTGGATTGACTTTCTACACTCATGACAAATTCCTATCTTGCGGGCGGCGTATTTCAGGCCCAGAACAGTTTGGAGATAAAGCTGCCGAGGTTAACCACGCCAAGGAGGCGCTGCCCATTCATGACCAAAATCTGGCGTTTCTTTTCGATCAGGAACATTTTGGCCAATTGGATGGCCGGGGCATCGGGGGCAATGCTGGGATACTCCTCGCGCATGAAGTCGGCGAGGTTCATTTCGCGGGCTTTACGCAGCAGGTCGGAGAAGGGTTCGAAATCGATGATGGGGGTGAGGTCGTGCATCCAGAGGAGGTGTTCGGGCAGGCTGAGGCGCAGGAGGTCCTCGGAGGAGACCACCCCGCGCACGTCGCCTTGTTCGTCCACGACGGGGATATCGCAGATGCGGTTATTGGAGAGGGTATCGATGACTTTGCCCAGCGAGTCGCTTTCGAGCAGGGTGATGGGGTCGGGGTCCATCAGGTGCATGACACTGATGAACTTGGGGAATTTGGCGTTTTCGAGGGCCAGGGCGGCACAGAGTTCCTTGGGTGTGGCGCAGCCGGCAATCAGGCGGACGTCACTGTGTTCCTTGGAGATTTCCATGACCTGTTTGGAGATGCCCGCGAGGAACTGGAGATAGGCGGTAAGGTCGTCTTGGGGCGTCAGGACAAGGAAGATGACATGGGCTCTTTGTTCGGAGTTTTCCAGGGCGATGCCGCTGGGGGAGGTTCCCGCGGCGAGGACCAGTTTGGGCAGTCCGCTCAGGCGCAGGTGGGGGAGCACAACGCCGGGATAGACCATGGTGGGAGCCAAGCGTTCGCGGACGATCAGCTCGCGCAGGATGGTCTGGGTGTCGAAGTTGGGGATTTGGGGTTCGAGCAGGTTCAGCAATGTTTTGAGCGCTTGGGGATAGCTGTCGACCTGGAGGTTGCAGATGATGTTTTCAGGCTGCAAGAGACTGGAAAAATGCGAGGGCGCTGGAGTTGTCATAAAGGAAACTGTTTCAGATTTGTTGTGGACTGTCAACCGGGCCCAAAAGTGGGCTGGCGCGAGCCAGCATGGGGCCAGCATGGGGCCAATATGGAAGGAGAGCAGGGAGTCAGGGGGACGCTGCCGCACTATGGCGACGGCGGGACGGGACAACCGGCGACGGCCGGATTGGGTAGGGGGGGCTCTATCTATTGCAATAGATGGTACCAACTATTGCAATACATGTTTTTTGGGGAGGCGGATTAGCCTGAATAATTCATCAACATGGATGAAAGTATTGTTATTTGCTGCGGGGCAGTATGATGCGGATATTTGAGCAGGAAAAGTTATTTTTCATCCCTGTTGCCCTTCGGCGCGACAAGTCCAACCCGTCTGCGGCGTTATTCGGGGTTCGCAGTATGTCCATACAGCTTCACCCCGCCTGCCTTGCATCCGGGCCGGACTTGTCGCGTGAATTATCCAGGTTAGCCCAAGTTCGACAGTTGGGGGCTAAAACGAACTATTTTTTAGGGGTGTGGATGAAGAAAAGGCCCGAATAGCAGGCCTTCGATTTTTGAAAAGGCGTGTAGTGGAGACCACCCTCTTGCATTGGCCA